>JANMJD010000392.1:0-9863 GCA_031371195.1 Actinomycetes bacterium
CCCTCGAACATGCCCCTGACCTGGTACTGCTCGATGCCGGCCTGCCCGACGTCGACGGCTTCACATTGTGTCGGTGGCTGCGCCGGAAACATCGCAGCATGCCGATCGTGATCGTCACGGCCCGCGACTCCGAGATCGACATCGTCGTCGGTCTCGACGCGGGCGCCAACGACTACATCACCAAACCGTTCTCGATGAACGTGCTGCTGGCCCGGGTCCGCGCCCATCTGCGCGAGACCGATTCGTCCGATCCGGCCGGCGTGATCACCGTCGGTTCCATGCGGGTCGAGCCCGAGTCGTACCTCGTCACGGTCGACCACCAACCGGTCGAGCTGCGACCCCGGGAGTTCGAACTGTTGGTCGTGCTGGCTCGCAGCGCCGGTCGGGTGGTGACCCGCGAGCGGCTGCTGGCCGAGGTGTGGGATCTGCACTGGGACACCTCGACCAAGACGCTCGACATGCACGTGCTGGCGTTGCGCCGCAAGCTCGGCGATGCGATCGAACTCGCCACGGTCCGCGGTGTGGGCTATCGACTGGTGACTCCGTAGGTTGAGATGTCGATGGAACATTTGGCGGCGACTCGGAACGCGGCTCGGAACGCGGCTCCGGCTCCTGTACCGGTGATGCCGTGAGACGCCGGATCACTTCGGCAATCGTCGGGGTGACGGCATGCGTCCTGCTCCTGCTCGGCATTCCACTGGCCATCGCCGCCCACGCCTCGATCCTCGATTCCGAGGTCGTCAAGCTGCATTCGGATGCGGCGAGCACGTTGCCCGAGGTTGCGGTTCCGTTCGACCTGCGCGCCCTGGCCCGGGTGGCCGAGGAACCCGATTCACCTCCGCCCTTCGCCATCTACGACGCCGACGGGCGATTGCGCTTCGGTGAAGGACCCGTGGCCGGCGATCGAGCAGTCATCGGCGCCCTCGCGGGAATCACGACCTCGACCACGGACGGGGCGATCGTCGTCGGCACGCCGATCACCGATTCAACCGAGCACATCGTCGGAGTGCTGCGGATGAGCGCGTCGATGGCCACGGTCGACCGCCGCTCGCGCACTGCATGGGGTGTGATGGTCGGGGTCGCACTGCTCGCCCTGGCGTTGGGTTGGCTGATCGGTCGGCGCCTCGCCCGCTCGATGGCCGCCCCGCTCAGCGAGTTGGCCGCCGCTGCCGGGCGACTCGCCGACGGCGGGGTCGTGCAGTTGGCCCAGGCGTCAGGGATCGCCGAGATCGATACCTTGGCCGGGGCATTGACGACCAGCTCGCAGCGGACCAGTGATGCATTGGCCCGCGAACGCCAGTTCAGCGCCGATGTGTCGCATCAACTCCGCACCCCGGTCACCGGTTTGCGCCTGCGTCTCGAAGCGGCGCGTGCCGACGCCGATCCGGCGGTGATCGATCAGGCGCTCGACGACCTCGGGCGGCTGCAGACGACGATCGACCACCTGGTCACGTACGCCCGCGACTCGGTGCCGGTCAGTACCACCTCATGCCTCGATCTGGCGATCGATCGAGCCGCCGAACGCTGGCATCACCGGGTGCGCGCCGCCGGCCGATTGCTCCTTGTCGCCACCGACGAGCCGGGCGAGGTGATTGCGTCGAGCGCCTCGATCGACCAGGTCCTCGATGTACTGGTCGACAACGCCCTGCACCACGGCAGAGGTGTCATCGAGCTGCGAGTCCGGCGGATCGCCGGTGGCCACGCCCTCGACGTCGCCGACGAGGGGGAGGGCATCCCGCCGGGACAGAGCGAGGAGATCTTCCGGCGCGGGCACGGCGTCGGCACGGGCATCGGCCTGGCCCTGGCGCGCTCGATGATCGATGCCGAGGGCGGTCGGTTACTTCTGTCGAATCTGGCACCGACGACCTTCTCGGTGATCCTCCTACGACCTCCATTGAGTTCCGGCGGGTGACTTCGAGCGCCACCCCGGATCAGATCGGTCGATTCGGGGCGACGCGTTGCAAGACGATGTCGACGTGGGGGCGCGGCGCAGCGGCTCGGATCGACAGTCGCCCGGGTAGCGCCTCGACCAGGCGCCGTGCCAACGGCAGGCCGAGCCCGTGGACATCGCCGGCCGTCGCCGACGAGATCAACGTCGGGAGCTGCGTGAAGCCGTCACCCTCGTCAGCCACCGTGATGATCACTGCTTCGTCGGTCGTTGCGAGATCGATACGCACCTCGCCCGAGCCGTGTTGAAGCGCATTGTCGACGAGGACGTCGAGGGCGTGGCGCAGCATGGTCGCCGTTCCGCGTACTTCGGGGGCATGCCGCGACGGCGCGATCGTCAATTGACGCCCGGCTTGGGTGAACCGTTCGCCCCACGCGCCGGCGACGCCGTTGAGCACGGGATCCAAGGCCATTGTGGCGTGTTGGACATTGGCGGTGCGGGCAATGGCGAGCAGCTCGCCGATAGTCGATTCGAGCCGGTCGATGTCGCTCAGCGCCTCGTGCAGAACCGCGTTGCGATCGGCCCGGGGCAGCGCCAGCTCGGTCTCGATCGCCGCCCGCAACCCGGCGAGCGGGGTGCGCAGCTGATGCGACGCGTCAGCGCTGAACGACCTCTCCCGGGTGAGCAGTTCGTCGAGCCGATGGGCCGTGGCGGTCATCGCCGATGCGGCCTGGTCGAGTTCGGGGACCCGGCTGCGGGGAACGACGAGGGCAAAGTCGCCTTCGCCGAGCTGCACCGCGGCGTCGCGCAGGCGCTCGACAGGTCGCGCCAGTCGGCCGGCCATCATGTGACCGATCAGCGCTCCGATGGCCAGCACACCGAGGGCGAGAAGCCCGAGCCAGGTGAGGATGCGATGGGTTCGGGCGTCGCTCGCCGCCGTCGGCTGCTCGGCGCGGATCACTCCGATGACCTGTTCATCGGAGGCGATCGGCACACCGACGATGCGGACCTCTCCCACCTCGCGATCGACGATCCGATGGGTGAGGGCCTGCGTTGTCGTCGCATCGGCCCGCCCCGGCCCCGCCCCGGCGATCAACGCTCCCGTGGTGTCATACAGGCCGAGGACGATGCCGTGTCCCGACGCGGGGAGTTCGACCGGATCGTTTCCGCTGGCGAAGTCGGCTGGAACGTTGCCGGCGGCGAGCACGGCCTCACGTTCGAGGCGGACCGTCGCCTGTTCGTCGACGAATCGGGGGACGACGATGGCCAACGGCACCCCGAAGAGCACGACGGCGGTTGCCGTGACCGACAGAATGGCGAGAAGCACTCGTCGTCTCATCGGGCCTGCGGACCTCGGACGCCGAGGATTTCGACCTCGCTCACGATGTGTCCGGTCAAGATGTGTCCGGTCACGAGAGTTCGAACCGGTAGCCGACGCCTCGCAGCGTCGTGATCCGGCTGGCCGCCGACCGCCCGTCGATCTTGTTGCGCAGGGCGGCGACGTGGAAATCGAGCGTCTTGGTGGAACCGAACCAGTGCTCGTCCCAGACGTCGCACATCAACGACTCGCGCGTCACGGCTCGACCGGCATCGGCGAGCAGCCGGGCCAGCAGATCGAACTCCTTGGGTCGAAGGGCGAGCTCCTCACCGGCCAGCCACGTCCGTCGCGCCGCCCGATCGATCGTCAGATCACCGACCGTCGAGCGATGGTCGAGTCGTGGTTCGGCGCGCCGCAGTTGAGCGCGTATGCGGGCCAGCAACTCGGCTAGTTTGAACGGCTTGGTGATGTAGTCGACTGCGCCGGCATCGAGACCGACGACTACGTCGAGTTCCTCGTCGCGGGCCGTGAGCATGATCACGTCGACCGACGGGTCGCTCTGGTGGATCCTGCGACAGACGTCGAGCCCGTCGATGTCGGGGAGGCCGAGGTCGAGCAACACCAGGTCGGGTCGGGCCTCAGCGAGGGCGCCCAGTCCCTCGGCCCCGGTGCGGGCCCAGGTCGTTCGATAGCCCATGCCGTCGAGGGCGCGCAGCAGGGCCGAACCGATGCGCTCGTCGTCCTCGATGATCAGGATCCGCTCGCCGGTCACGTTGCCTACGGTACGACAGCATCTAGCCGTCGGGCGGCGCCTGGCCAAGTTCTGGCCGAATGCAGACCCGCCGCTCACCTGGGGTCGAGTGTGCCGGCCCGCCGCTCGCCGATGATGAACTCCAGGTACGGTCGGCTGGCTCGTCCGTTGGCGGCGAGGAACCCGGCGAACAACACGCCGATGCCGACGAGCAGCGTCACCACGAAGGCGCGGGACTCGCCGAGGCGTCCGGCGATGGTTCCGCTCGCCGAGAGAACGAGCGTCCCGACGGCGATGAGGATGTTGCCGACGATTCGATGACCCGAGCCGGGCCGGCGAACGGTCCGCACCGTCGTGACGATGGCGATCCCGACGATGACCAGGGCGGCGACCCCCGAACCGACGGCTGCGAGGATTCGCGGCGCAGCGCCGAACAGCTCCTTGCCCGCCGGCAGCCGGTCGGCGGGCACCGTGCCATGCATCGGCGCGACCAGCACCACCCCGGTCGCCAGTCCGCTCAGCCACACCAACCAGCGATGCCCCACCGCCCCCCAACGGGCACTCACCAGATGGACCGAGCCGAGGGCCAACCACGGGACATTGAGGATCGCGCCGCACAGATAGAACAGGCGGAAGCTGCCCGGGCTCCAGCCTCGGGCAAAGCCCCACCACAGGGCGGCCGCCCCGAGGGCGAACAGGGCCAGCGATATCGTCCAAGCCAGCTCCTGCGGCTTGCGCCGACGCAGCCAGCGATCAAGAGTGCTCAGGGTGAAGGCCACGGCGATCAGCGTGGCGGCCGCACCAAGGGCGACATCCAGCGTAGACACCGCTATCGATTGGTCGACGAGGACGACGCCCGGCACCTGCACACGGCCGATGGTACGGCCCCGCGCTGGTAAGACGTCACATCGCTCCGGTCAGACTTCGTGAACGCGTGCACGAGCGCGTAGCGTGGACGGTACATGGCCGAGCTGCGATCCGATGCCCGATCCGGTGACCGCCGCCGTCGCATTCCGGAGGCGACGGTGGCCCGCCTGCCCGTGTATCTGCGCATCCTGTCGGAGCTGGCCGAGCCCACGGCGATCGACCAGCCGGTGCCGGCCGATGGCCACATCTCATCGGAACAGCTGGCCGAGTTGGCCGGGGTGAACGCCGCCAAGGTGCGCAAGGACTTGTCGTATCTCGGCTCGTACGGCACTCGCGGCGTCGGCTACGAAATCGCCTACCTCGTCTACCAGGTCCGTCGTGAGCTGGGCCTCACCCACGACTGGACGGTGGTCATCGTCGGAGCCGGCAATATGGGCCTGGCATTGTCCAATCACGGCGGATTCGGTGATCGTGGGTTTCCGGTGGCCGGCATCGTCGACATCGATCCGGCCAAGATCGGCACCCTGATCGGCGGTACCCGCATTCGCCACATCGACGAACTGCCGCTCATCGTCCAGGCGAAGCGGGTGTCGATCGGCGTGATCACCACGCCGGCCCATGCCGCGCAGGACGCCGCCGAGCGTCTGGTGCGTGCCGGGGTCACGTCGATCCTCAACTTTGCCCCGACCGTATTGTCGGTGCCCCGCAACATCAGTGTGCGCAAGGTTGATCTGGCCGTCGAACTGCAGATCCTCAGCTACTACGAGCAGCGCCGGGCGACGACGTTGAGCGTGGTCAACCCCGCCGCCGGTCGTCCGGCGATCGCCTGAGACCGGAGCCGTCGCGTGTCGATCGTCGTCATCGGGGTCAATCACCGCACCAGCCCGCTCGACGTGTTGGAGCGGTTGACGATCACGGCCGGTGACGTCGCCAAGGCGGCGACCGGGCTCTGCCGGCGGAGCAACGTCAACGAGGCCGTCGTGCTCTCGACGTGCAACCGCACCGAGATCTACGTGGTCGCCGAGCGTTTCCACGGTGGGTATGCCGATGTGGTCGAGTTCCTGTCCGAGACCAGTGGCCTCGGAGCCCCCGATCTCGAGGGGCATCTCTACAGCCACCATGACGATGCCGCCGTCTCGCATCTGTTCGATGTGGTGTCCGGGCTCGATTCCGCGGTGCTTGGCGAGCACGAGATTCTCGGCCAGGTCCGCGATGCGTGGGAGACCTCGATGGCCGAGGGGGCGGCGCGCTCGACGCTCAACCTGCTGTTCCGCCATGCCGTGGAGACGGGCAAGCGAGTGCGTACCGAGACGGGGATCGCCCGCTCGACCGCCTCGGTCTCCCATGCCGCCGTTGAACTCGCCGTCGCCGAACTCGGCGGACTCGCCGAACGCAGAATCCTGGTCGTCGGCGCCGGCCAGATGGGTGAGGCGATGGCCGTCGCGCTGGCGGCGATGGGGGTCCACGAGATCGCCGTGACGAACCGGACCACGGCTCGCGCCCAGGAGTTGGCCACCCGCATCGGTGGTCGGGTCGCCCCGTTCGTCGACCTGTCGGCCTCGATCGCCGAGGCCGACCTGGTGCTCACCTCGACCGGGGCGGGATCGGCGATCATCGATTTCGACACAGTGGCCTTGGCAATGTCGGTTCGTCCGGCCCGACCGCTGCTGTTCGTGGATATCGCCCTGCCCCGCGACGTCGATGCCGGTGTCGCCACCTTGGCGAATGTGGCCGTACGCAACCTCGACGACCTGCAGCGATTCGCCGCCCGCGGCATCGAACGCCGTGCCGGTGAGGTCACCAGGGTGCGCGAGATCATCGGTGAGGAGGTCGAGCGTCACGCCGTTGAATCGCTCGCCCGTCAGGCGGCCCCGCTGATCGCCCAACTCCATGGCCGCCTCGACGAGATCCGCGCCGCCGAGGTGGACCGCCACGGTCGCCGACTCGCCGATCTGACCGACGAGCAGCGTGCGGCGGTCGAGGCACTGACCCGCTCGCTGATCGCCAAGGTGCTCCATGGCGCGACCATCCGATTGAAGAACGACGCCGGTTCGCCTCGCGGCGAGCGCAATGCCGCGGCAGTACGCGATCTGTTCGATCTATCATGAGTCGTTCGCTGACCACGCCGCGGACCCTGCGGATTGCCACGCGTTCGAGTGCTCAGGCGCGTACCCAGGCCGAGGTCGTCGCCGCGGCGTTGCGCGGCGGATACCCGGCGGTCCAGGTGGAGTTGGTGTTCGTCGAGACGACCGGCGACCAGCGCGCCGACGTGCCGTTGCACGAGATCGGCGGTCAGGGGGTATTCGTCAAAGAGGTGCAACGCGCCGTGCTCGACGGGAGGGCCGACCTGGCCGTGCATTCGGCCAAGGACCTCACGTCGCAACCGGCCGACGGTCTGACGATCGCCGCGATCACCGAACGGCGCGACCCCCGAGACGCCCTGATCGGTTGCTCGCTGACCGAACTGGCCGCAGGGGCCACCGTGGCCACTGGTTCGGTACGGCGCCGGGCGCAATTGTCCGAGATACGGCCCGACCTGCGGTTCGTCGAACTGCGTGGCAACATCGGTAGTCGGCTGGAGAAGATTCCCGCCGGAGGAGCGATCATGATGGCGGTCGCCGCCCTGCAGGTGCTCGACATGACCGACCGCATCGCCGAGATCTTCGACGTGGCGGTGATGGTCCCCCAGGTGGGTCAAGGTGCCGTGGCCCTCGAGTGCCGGATCGACGACCGCACCACCGTCCATGCCTGCCGGACGGTCGAACACGAGCCGTCGCGGCGGGCGGTCGACATCGAACGGGCCTTCCTCGCCGAGATAGGCAGCGGTTGTTCGCTCCCCGTCGGCGCCTACGCCACCCCGATCGATGCGCTGGGCCGCCGTCACCTACTCGCCTACCTCGATCAGCCCGGTGGAGCGCAGCGTCGCACCGTCGAACTGAGCCTCGGTGGCGATGTCGGCGACGACGCCGGTCACACCCGTGATCTGGCCCTGGCCGGCGCACTCGCCCGTGACGTGGTGGCTGCGTCGGCTCGGTGACGAGGCCGTGGCGATGACCGATGGTCCGCTTGCCGGCCGCACGATCGTCGTCACCCGAGCGTCCGACCAGAGCGGCGGATTCGCCGCCATGCTGCGCGACGCCGGTGCCGAGGTGATCGAGTTGCCCCTGATCACGATCATCGAGCCCCCAGACGAGGGTGCGGCACTACGCGACGCCCTGGCCCGCCTGGACGGTTACGACTGGCTGGTCGTCACATCGCCCAACGGCGCGGCGCGTGTCCGCGATGCCGTGGTCGATCGACCATGGGGCCATCCCCGGTTGGCCGCGGTGGGCACGGCGACATCGGCCGCCCTTGCGCCGCGCCGCGCCGATCTCATCCCGCCGCGACAGATCGCCGAGTCACTGATCGAGGCGATCCCGGCCGGTGCCGGGCGGGTGTTGCTCGTGCAGGGCGACCGGGCCCGCGACGTGGCGCGACGTGGTCTCCTCGCCAAGGGCTGGGTCGTCGATCAGGTGACCGCCTACGCCACCGTCACCCGCCCGATCGACGATTCGATGGCTGACGCGCTGTCCCGGGCCGATGCGATCACGCTACTGTCGGGGTCGGCGGCCGAGAGTTTTGCTGCCGCATGCCAGAATCGCAGCGTGCTGCTGCCGTGCCATGTCGTTTCAATCGGTCCGATCACGACGGCTGTAGCTCAAGCGGCAGGAATTATGGTCACCGCGACGGCACAAGTGCACACTCTTCGTGGCACACTGGAGACACTCGTGCAGACAGTCGTCTAGAATTCGGTCACAATGGAAGGCTCATGTTGAGGAACCTGATCCCCAACTCTCGTTCACGCCGGGGAGTGCTCTCCGCCGGTGTCGTCGCGCTTGTCGGCACCGGCTGGTTTTCGACTGCCGCCGGCGGGGCCGCGCCCGGCGAAGCCGACGCGACGGTCTCCCCTGCACCGACACATGAAGTCGTCGTCGAGTCCGCCGCGGGCGGCTCGTTTCCCGCCGTCTCGGGTGACGGTCGTCGTATCGCGTTCGTCGCACCGGCGTCGAGCATCCCCGACGGACTGACCGCAGCGCCCGACGGTGTCTGGCTGCGCGACCGGGAGGTCGGCACCCTCACCGAACTCACCGTTCTGCCCGAGGGGCTGCGTCCGGGAGCGAGCCGTCATCCGGCCATCAGCCGAGACGGTTGCACGGTGGCGATCGTGACCGAACTCGCCTTCGACCTGTTCCGCGACGACGACCGCGGCGACCGCTGGGATGTGTACCGCACGGTGCTGCCGGGATGTCCCGGTGCCTTCGAACCCGGTACGTGGCAGGTGGTCTCGACCACCGCCGTGGGCGAACCGGTGGCCCGCGGCGACGTGGCGGCCGATCAGGCTCCAGCCGTTGCCGGCAGCGGCAGCACCATCGTGTACGCCCGCCGCGCCGTCCCCGACGGCGGTGACCTTGCGGCCTGGACCTCGCTCGATGCCGTTGATCTCACCATCCCCGTCGGGGAACCCGGCCGCGTGATCAGCGCCCCGGGGCTGCCGACATCGATTCCGGCGAGCGACCTCGTGCCGGTCGGCCAGCGAGAGCCGGCCATCTCCGACGACGGTCGTTTCATCTCGCTGACCACCGATGCCGTGATCACCGACGACCTCGACGCGACGAGCGGCGAGGAGACCATTGCGGCGGTGTGGCCAACAGCTCCGCCCGGTGCGACGAGCGCGGTGCATCCCGACACGCAGGTCTACCGATGGGACCGGCAGGTCAGCGCCGACAGCGGCGAGCTCACGTTCCGACTCGTTTCGGCCAACCCGGCCGGAGAGCCGGCCGGCGGAGCGAGCAGCTCGTCGAGCATCTCGCAGCTCGGCGATGTCGTCGCCTTCGTCTCGGCCGACCCCGATCTCGATTCGACGACGGCCGAGCTACCACGTCCGGCCGAGTTCCAGCGCGGGCTCGGCCAGATCTACGTCGCGGATCTTGATCCCGAAGTACCCACCGTGGCCCCCGGCGAGCCGGTCCCATCGGTGCCCGACCGCATCGTGGCGATGG
>JANMJD010000396.1:0-2924 GCA_031371195.1 Actinomycetes bacterium
AAGTCGAAGTTCCTCGTCGCCGCGGAAGTAGGCCAGCGAACCGGCATCGAAGTTCACTGTGTTGCCGTCCATGGTCAGGGTGCCGGTGCCTTCGACGATGTAGATCATGAGATCCGACGTTGAGTGGGTGTGGGGCGGGAGGGTCTGGCCCGGGCTGAGGCGGATGACGCGCACGTTCGACTGGCTGCCATCGAGGAGCGGCGCAGCGACGAATTGCTCGCTGTCGTAGGCGGGTGCGTCAGCGAGCGTGGTCATCTTCATCTCGGCAGCCTCCCACACCGGGCCGTTCGCCGGTCCCGCGCGGGTACCGTCGTCGAGGCACCAACACAAGGGGGCAACCCGATGGATGAGCCGAGACTTCCTGCGCAACTCCTCGAGGCGCGCCGAACACCACTGTTCGACTTCGCGACCTTGCCCGACGCGCTGGCCAGTTCGCATCGCACGACGGTGTGGGCCGAGCTTCGTGTTCAGGCTGGCGCCGTCCGTTACATCGACCTCGAGGGTGATGCACCTCGTGATGAACGCCTCGAGGCCGGCGACAGCGCGGTGATCGCGCCCGGGATCGAGCATCAGGTCGAGCCGTCGACGGACGCCCAGTTCTATGTGCAGTTCTTCCGTGAACCCGACGCGGCGATGGTGCCAGGACTCGTGACGGTGGACAGCCTGAACCGTTCCGGGCCGTGGACGCATCGGGGACGGGACCTCGACACCGAGGAAGAGATCGTGGAAATGGTCACGCGTCAGTACGTCGACGTCGGCCAGGACGATCTGTTGGCGCCGTACTTCAACTTCGGCCCAGGCTTCATCGATTGGCAGGCCCACATCAGAACGGTTGCCGACTACTGGTGCCATGTCCTGCTCTACGCCCCCGGTTACGAGATCGATGTGATCGAAAGCCATCGCCACCTGCATGACCGTGCGCCGTTCACACCCGACCTGTTCGACCGCTGGCTTCGCATCTTCCACGACACGGTCGACGCGGCTGGACCGGCCCGAAGGCCACCACGGCGAACAAGCGGGCAACAGGGATGGCGTGGGCCATGGCACAGCGGTTCCTCGGCCATGGGGTCTGGCGCCCCGCCGACCGTCGCTGACGGGCCCATCCAGCGCGTGTCGAGGATCTCACTCGATGGAAGAGGTCCTTCGGCCCTATGCGGTGATCGCTGAAACCATAAGTCTCACAGTGTGCGACTGGAGATCACCCGACGAGCGGAGTTGGCGATCCGTGCGTTGGCGTTGCTCGGCCGGTCAACTGAGCGCGTGAAGTCGTCGGTGCTCGCGGAGGAGCTGGCGACGACGGTGTCGTTCGTACCGCAGGTGCTCGGTCCGCTGGTGCGCGCTGGGTGGGTGCAGTCGGATCCGGGGCCGACCGGCGGTTACCGGTGCCGGGTGCGGCTCGGCGACGTGAGTGTGCTGCAGGTGATCGAAGCTGTGGACGGCGCGACTGATGTCGGTCGGTGCGTGGTGGCCGATCGCCCGTGTCAGGCGACCGACCCGTGCGTGTTGCACGTGGCCTGGGCGCGGGCGCGTACCGAGCTGGTTGGTGTGTTGCAGTCCACGCCGATGTCGGGTGTCGAATCGATGGTGCTGTGATGTCGACATCGCATGCCGATCGTGCCGTCGACGTCCGTGCAGGCTGGCGGTCGGTGGCGATTCCGAGCGAACACGGCGGCTGGGGGCTGACGCTTGAGCCGGTGCTGCTCGGGTTGTTGGTGGCCTGGTCGGGTGCGGGTGTCGCGTTGGGGGTTGCTGCGTTCACGGCGTTCCTGGTTCGTACGCCCGCCAAGTTGGTGGTGGTCGATCTTCGCCGCCGGCGTTGGCTCGACCGGTCACGCCTCGCACTCAAGATCGCGATCGCCGAGGGCGTCGTGCTCGTCGCTGGTGTCACGGCAGCGATCGTGCTGGCGGGCTGGTCGTGGCTGGTGCCACTGGTGGTCGCCGCTCCGCTGGTGGCGGTGGAGATGTCGTTCGAGATCCGCAGTCGTGCCCGCAGGTTGACGCCCGAGTTGTGTGGGGCGATCGCTGTCGCCGCTGTGTCAGCGTCGATCGTGCTCGCTGCTGGTCGTGGTGCCGGTCTCGCTGCTGGTGTGTGGCTCGTGCTCGCGGCGCGGGCGGCCGGTGCGATCCCGTTCGTGCGGGTTCAGATCCTGCGGTTGCGCCGTGGCGCTGGCCCGGTGTGGCAGAGCGATCTCGCCCAAGGTTGCGCGGTCGCGCTCGGGTTGGTCGCGGTGATCGTTGATCGGCGGCTGCTGGCGGCGCTGGTTGCGATCGTGGCGTTGGCGAGCGCCCAGTCGCTGTGGGTGCGACGGGCACCGATCCCGGCCAAGCAACTCGGTTTGCGGCAGATGGCGATCGGCCTCGTGCTGGTCGCGGTGACGGCTGTGGGCGTGCTCAGGTGAGCACGTCCGGTAGGTGTTCTCGGAGAAGGAGATCCTGATGATCGAGCTCGATGTGTCGATGACGTTGGCCGAGGCGGTAGACGCGTTCCCGGAGCTGGCACGCGTGTTCGAGCGTCGCGACCTGGACTACTGCTGCGGTGGAGGACGCACCCTTGGCGAGGCGTGTGCGTTGGTCGGAGCCGATCCGGACGAGACGATTGCCGACCTCGCGGCAGCGCTGACCGGCGGGTCGGAGGCGGCACCGTGGGCGATGATGTCGGCCGATGCCCTCGTCGATCATCTCGAAGCAACGCATCACCGCTACCTGTGGGATGAGATGCCGAGAGTGACGGCGCTGGTCGACAAGATCGTGTCGGTCCACGGCGGACGACATCCGGAACTGGTCGATGTCGCCGCCTGCTTCGCGCACATCCGCGCCGATCTCGAACCGCACATGCTCAAAGAAGAACGGGCGTTGTTCCCGATGATCCGCGAGCTCTCCCGGTCGAGCGGGCTTCCGTCGTTCCACTGCGGGTCGCTGCGCAA
>JANMJD010000404.1:0-6927 GCA_031371195.1 Actinomycetes bacterium
CAACGCTGCGGCGTCGGGTGGTGTCTTGTTGTAGATGATCAGATTGGCGGGAACCCCGAGCTCGGCGGCAATGCTCACGGCATTGCTCGACGAGTTTCAATGAGGGTTGTGGTAGATCGTCACGGATTCAGGGGTGGCCATGGGACCAACGTAGTCACCTGTGGCGGGTACGGTGGGCATTCGTGGACGTCACGACTGTTGCCGACGACCTGGTGGTGTTGCACGATGGTGGCGCGGTGCATCGCTACCGGGGACTGGCGCCCTCGACGGACTATTCGTTCGGCAGTGTCGACGTGCGCACGTTGGCTCGCCCCGGTGGAGAGCTGTTGTGTCGCGTCGCCACCGTCAACGACGTTCATTTCGGTGAACTGGAGTGCGGTCGGATCGACGATCATCCGCAAGGCCCGATCGTCCGGCCCGAGCCGGGCGAGCCTCCCTACCCCGAGACGATGAACCGCGGCGCGGTGGTCGAAGTCGCGGCGATCGATCCTGTCGCCGTGATCGTCAAGGGCGACTTGTCGAACGACGGCACCGAGGCCGAATGGGACGCGTTCGAACGGTGCTATCGACCGGTGTTCACCGACCGGCTGCACGTGGTGCGCGGCAACCATGACTCCTACCGGGGCCAGGCCCGCTACGCCGGCGATCAACGGATCGAGTTGCCCGGGGTGACGATCGCCCTGCTCGACACGGTGATCCCCGGGTCGTCGACCGGTGGCCTGCGGGCCGAGCAGATCGAGTGGCTCGACGAGCTGGCGGCGGGTGCGCCCGGACCGGTGCTCGTCATGGGCCATCACCAGCAGTGGGTCGGCGGCAGTCGCGAGCCCGGCTATTTCGGCATCGACCCCGACGCATCGGACGAGCTCACCCGGGTGATCGCCCGCCGACGCTCGATCGTCGCGTACACGGCCGGACACACCCACCGCCATCGGGTCCGCCGGATGGCGGCGGCCGACGAGGTCCCGTCGATCGAGATCGGCTGTGTCAAGGACTTCCCGGGCACGTGGGCGGAATACCGGGTCTACGAGGGCGGGATCACCCAGATCGTCCATCGGATCTCGACGCCCGAGGCATTGTCGTGGAGCGAGCGTTGCCGTCACCTCTACCGCGACTTCGGCATCGACTACGAGGGATATGCCCTCGGAAGCCTCGACGAACGCTGCTTCAACATCGCCTGGCGCGCATAGCGCCGCCGTGCCCGACGGCCGATCACGCCCCACGTTCTGCCCGGTAGCCCTCGAGTTCCAGCACGTGGGCGTCGAACAGTTCACCGTCGACGGCCAGGCCTCGTTCGAGTCGTAGCGCTTCGAGGGCGAGCAACGGTCGCTCCAGTTGGCGGCGTCGGGGCCCGATGAGCTGCTCGAACTCGCGTTGCACCGATTCGAACCGGCCCTTGACCTTGTCCATCGAGTCGACGTACTTGCCCCACTGCTTGGTGAACGTGCCGAGCAGTTGCAGGATCTCGTCGGAGGTCTGCTCGATCATGAAGTTGTCGAATGCCTGACGGACGACGCCGAGGAAGGCGAACAGCGTCAGCGGCGAACACATGACGACCTTCTGCCCCATGGCCTGCTCGACGAGATGGGGGTCGTGCTCGTGGATGAAGCCGCTGATCGTCTCGTTGGGGATGAACATCAGCACGTAGTCGACGGTGGGTCCTTCACCACCGGCGGCGTAATTGCGCGACGTGAGCTCGCGTAGGCGGAGCCGAACGTCGCGTAGAAAGGCATCGCGGTGACTGTCGCGTTCCACATCGGTGGTCGCCTCGAGATGGCGCAGATAGGCGGCGAGAGGAAACTTCACGTCCATGTAGAGCACGTGTCCCTTGGGAAGCAGGAAGGTGAAGTCGGGAAGCTGACGGCTGCCCTCGACAGCTGTCTGCTTGCGATAGTTGACGTTTTCGACGAAGCCGGCCAGGCGCAGGACGTCTTCGGCCATCCGCTCGCCCCACTGGCCGCGGGTCTTCGAGCTGGCCAAGGCCTCGCGCAACGATGCCGTCGACGACGCCAGATTGGCCGTGACCTGGCCGTGGGCGCGGAGGTTCTCCTCGACCCGTACCAGCTGGTCCGAACTTCGTTGGCCCAACTGCTGCACGATGGCACCCAGCCGTTCCAACTCGCCGCGCATCTCCACGCGGACCTGTTCGAGTCGACCGTCGATGAGTTCCTTCTTGGCGTCGAGTTCGCGTTGGCCACTGGCCAGGCCACTGCCGAGCTGTTCGCGGGCCAGTACGGCCGACTGCTGCAGTGCGGCGCGGACGGCCTGGTCCCGCTCGTGGCCGGCCTGCCGACGAAGTTCGACCATCGCCGATTCCACCGCCGCGTTCAACCCGGCTGTGGGGTCGACCACCGGACGCATGCGATCGACGAACACCACCGCGCCGAGCGCCCCGACCGCCGTAGCGACGAGGACCAACAGGATGACGATGAACACCATGCTCGCAGCATGCCGCAAGGGTGTGTCGTAGTTTCCCCGGGGTGGAGCCGGAGTCGCGCTGGTGGCGAGCCGTTGGTCCGGTTGCGGCCGCGATCAGCCGGGGCGGTCGAGGCGCAGCGACGCCGAGTTCATGCAGAACCGCTCACCCGTGGGCGCAGGTCCGTCAGGGAAGAGGTGGCCCAGGTGCGCTCCGCAGTTCGTACAGGTGGCCTCGACCCGCAGCATGCCATGGGTGCGATCCTCGGTGAACGTGACGCTCTGGGGATCGATCGCCTGGAAAAAGCTCGGCCATCCGCAACCGGAGTCGTACTTGGTGGCCGACGAGAACAACGGGGCATCGCACACGATGCAGTGGTAGGTGCCATCGGCGTGCTCGTTCCAGTATTCGCCGCTGAACGCCCGCTCGGTCGCAGCATGCTGCGTCACCTCGTACTGCAGGGGCGTCAGTCGCTGGCGGAGTTCGGTGTCGGAGGGCCGGGATGATGCGCTCATGTCCATAGTCTGGCGCGTCCGGCGGCCGCGCGCATGCGGCCCGGATCAGCCCGTCGTATGCAGTGAATCCGCGCGTGCGACATGTGACACACCCGCGAACTACGTTGATTCCTCATGAGCAAGGGGACTCCGTCACTACCCGACCGCTGGATCACCGACTGGACGCCGAGTCCCCGGTGGCCGCACTACACGCGGGCCAATGCCGGCGAAGTCCTGCCCACATCCGCATCGCCGCTCGGCCAGACGTTCACCTGGGACAACGGCATCATGCTCGGATGGCGTGACGGCTACGTCCGCCAGGGGCTCTATGCCGAGGGCGAGATGTCCGACGTCCGCCCCGAGCCGGCAGGGTTCTTCGGCGGGTACTTCTACATCAACCTGTCGAACGTCCGTATGCAAGGCGTCCGCAACCCGGCGGTCACCGTCGAGCAGCTTGACTTGGCCTTTTTCGGCGACCATCCCGAGGTGCCACCGTACGTGGCGCATCCCGACGACGAGAAGCCCGAGCTCACCGACAAGATTCTCGCCCACATGGGCTGGGTGATGTCGGCCACCGAGTTCCCCGATATCGAGGTGTCGAAGGCCACGACTGTTGCGCTGCGAGCGGCCCGTCCCGACCTGTCGGCCCTCTCCGATGCCGACCTGCTGGCCTACGCCCGCGCCACTCAACCGATGCTCGTCAAGCTGTTCGAGGAGCACTGCGTGTGCTCGTCGAGTTCGGGTATCGCGCCGGGCGTGCTGTTCGCCGTCGGCCAGGCGATCGACGACCCGACGGTGCCGATGCGGTTGATCGCCTCGATCGGCGACGTCGATTCGGCCGCGCCGTCATGGGCCCTGTGGGACATGTCGCGCCTGGTGCGCGGCTCGGTCGAACTCACGGCCGCCTTCGACGACGGTGTCGACGGGCTGCTCGACCGTCTCGGCGGCTCCGACACGGCTGATGCGCAGGCCTTCCTGGCGGCGTGGAACGACTTCGCGCTCCAGTACGGCTCGCGCGGGCCGAACGAGTACGAGATCTCCAACGAGACGTGGGAGACCAGCCCGGCGATCTCACTGGCGATCATCGACCGCGTCCGGTATCAGGCCGACGACGAGTCACCGACGATCCGCCACGGGCGCCAGGCGGCCGAACGCCAGGCGACGATCGGCGAGGTGCGGACCAAACTCGGCGAGCTGGGCAACGAGGAATTGTCGGGCATGTTCGAGGCAGGTCTGATCGCCGCCAACATGATGTGGATGCGCGAACGGACCAAGACCAACCTGGTCCGCGCCGTCCACGAAGGCCGGATGGCCTTTCGCGAGTTGGGCCGGCGCGTCGCAGCAGGCGGTCACATCGACGACTGGCGCCACGTGTTCATGGTGCTCGACGACGAACTCGACGCCTTCGTCGCCGACCCCGCCTCGATGCGTGTGACGCTGGCCGAGCGCTATCCGATCTGGCAGGAGATCAACGACCGTGAACCCCCGTTCTTCATCAAGAACGGCGTGATCCCGCCGATCCACGACTGGCCCCGCCGCGGTGGCACCGCGGTCGACGTGGCAAAGCCTGGCGACGTATTGCAGGGTGTTCCCGGTTGTCCGGGGATCGTGCGGGGCAAGGCCCGGGTCATCCTCGACCCGACCGATCCGGAAGGTCTGGAGCCCGGCGAGATCATGGTTGCCCCGCTCACCGATCCGGCGTGGACGCCCTTGTTCATGTCGGCCGGTGGCGTCGTCGTCGATGTCGGCGGCCAGATCAGCCACGCCATCATCGTGTCGCGCGAACTCGGTCTGCCATGCGTGGTGTCGGTCACCGATGGCACGCGCCGCATTCCCAACGGTGCCGAGATCGAGGTCAACGGCAACACCGGCCAGGTCACGATCCTGCAGTGAGCGTCCTTCGGTGGCCGTCGCTCAGCGTCGGGTGACCATCGAGTAGCGCGCCAGAGCCTCGGCCCGCTCGTCGGCGTGGTCGACGATCGGCGCCTGGTAGCCGAGCGGGATGCCTCGCTTCGATGCCCACGGCGCGTGGATGGCGTTGGCCGGGGTGTGGGCCAGTTCGGTGACCCAGCGGCGGATGTACTCGCCGTCGGCATCGAACCGCTCCGACTGGCTGACCGGGTTGAAAATCCGGAAGTACGGGGCGGCGTCGGTGCCGGTGCCGGCCGCCCACTGCCAGCCATGGTTGTTCGACGCCAAGTCGCCATCGATCAGATGGCGCATGAAGTGGCGGGCGCCCCATTGCCACGGCAGGTGCAGATCCTTGATCAAGAAGCTGGCGACGACCATCCGCACCCGGTTGTGCATCCAACCGGTCGCCAGCAATTGGCGCATCCCGGCATCGACGATCGGATAACCCGTCGTGCCGGCTGCCCAGGCGTCGAACCGACTGCGGGCCCGTTCGTCGGTGTCGACGGGCATGGCGTTCATCTGCGGCTTCAGATTCGTCCACGCCGTTTCCGGTCGCGTGGCGAGGATGTCGGCGTAGAAGTCGCGCCAGCACAGCTCGCTGCGAAAGACGTCGTGCGATGGCATCGGCCGCAGGCGATGGATGAGTTGGTTGGGGTGGACGATCCCCCAGCGCAGGTACGGCGACATGCGGCTCGTGCCTTCGATTGCCGGGACGTTGCGGTCGTCGGCGTAGTGGTCGAGTCCGCCGCGGCGATCGAACTCGTCGAACATCCGGTGGGCGGTGACTTCGTCGGCGACGGGGAGATCGTGCCCCGGATCCGGTCGTTCCGGGGGGCCGTCGCACGGCACGGCCGGGGCGCCGTACCAGTCGGTGTCGTGCGACTCGGCGACGCGCTCGGGCGCAGTGAGCATCTGCCAACGGCGGGAGAACGGGGTGAACACGGCGTATGGAGTGCCGTCGTCCTTGCGCACCGAGCCGGGGGCATGCACGTACGGCGAACCGACCCGGCGCAGGGTTCGGCCATCGGTGGCCAACCGATCGGCCACGGCGGCATCGCGTCGCCGGCCGTACGGGCCGAAGTCGTCGCTGACGATCACCAAGGCGGCACCGACCTCGGCCGCGAACGCGGGCACGGTGGTGATGGGATCGCCGTGGCGGTAGACGAGTGCCCCGCCCATCGATGCGCCGAGCGAGCGCAGAGCGTCGGCCATGAACGCCCGGCGGGCCGCTCCGGAGCGGTCGAAGGCTGGGTCGACGACGAACAACGGAACGACCTCGCCGTCGGCGGATGCCGCAGCCGTCAAAGGGTTCTCGGCGAGGCGCAGGTCGCGCCGGAACCAGACGACGGTGCGGCTCACTAGACGTGGCTCTCGGCGTGCGGGACCATACCCGGCCGAACCTAATGCCCGAACCCATTCGAATGCGTGCCGTTCGTCCGATGCCGGTTTCGAAGGCGCGGACCCGTCGATTTCGGTCGACCCGTTCGATTGCTCGATGCGATACGGAGGATCATCCATAGCGATAAGTGACTTACCTGCTACTTACCGTCAACTTGCCGGACGCTGAGAATCGCTGGATTGTCTGGATAACGCACCGCGCAGAGCACGGTTCGGCGATCTCTCACCTACTAGGAGTCCTCCATGCAGTCCACCATGTCCCCGAATGTGATCGATCGAGCCGAGTCCCCGGCGAGGCGGAGCCCGCGTCCGTCGTGGCTCCGTGCGACCGAGATCGTCGCCGGCGCTGCGCTGGCGGTCGTCGCCGGAATTCATTTGCTCGCCGTATCCACCAAGCTGTCCGAAACGCCGTACCTCGGCGTCGGCTACATCGGCCTCATCGTCGGTGCGATCATCTCCGTCGGTCTTCTGTTGCGCGGCGACAAGCGTGGGTGGGTGCTCGGTGGCGGATTGTGCCTGGCCACGATGATCGGATTCACGCTGACCCGGACGACGGGACTGCCCGCTTCCACCGACGACATCGGCAACTGGAGCGAACCGGCCGGCACTTACGCATTGATCGCCGAGGGTCTCGTCGTCGTAGCGTCCGTGGTCGCCCTTCGCCACCACCGCAAGGCCTGATCCCACCCTTCGACGTCCGGTCGGTCCCAG
>JANMJD010000424.1:0-10334 GCA_031371195.1 Actinomycetes bacterium
CATCGCCTGTTCGGTCGCGCCGATTTCGGCTGTCGAGAAGTCGAAGACGACGACGTTGAGTTGGTCGTCGAACTTGAGGTGGTCGCTGTTCAGACGGTGATGGACGGTATGGCTGCGGCGCAGCGCAGCGACGGTCTGCCAGACTTTGGCCAGCAGGTCGTTGTCGCGTTCGTGGGGTTCCAAGTCGGTGATCGACCGGAGATGGGGGCTGTCGAACGCAAGCATCATCGCGTCGTGACCGATGTTGGTGACGATCGCCAGTCGGGGGGTCGGAACACCGTCGGAGTGCGCTTTCAGCGCGCACAGCGCCTCGTGCTCCACGCGATGTCGTAGTGAGACGAATGGTCGTTCTTCGCCGACATCGCGAAGTCGCAGCAAACGATAGATCCGCCCGGGGAGCAGCGCAGCCCACGACTCGCGGGTGACGACCTTGACGAACAGCGACGTACCTGTGGCGGTGTCCGCGATGAAGGTCGAGATCCCACGCAAGCCGGAGGGGGTAGTGGCAACGGCGGAGACGTCGTACCCGAACCGGTGGAGCTGGGCGTTCACATCATGGGCTCGGGGACGATCATCGGGAATCCCGACGACCAGATGGGTGATCGCAGCACACATGAATGAAACGGTCATGGCGATGGCAATGGTCGCCGGGTGAGCGAGTGCCGAGCCGAGTCGCGCGCCGATCGCACAGACGACGACGAAGGTCGCCACCCGTCGCCATCTGGTTGACCACCACGGCGCGTCGACCAGAATTCCGGCAGCGAGAACGCCCAGACCAATGGTCGTCGGGAACGCTGCGCCGGGACCGTATGCACCGGGACCTGGTCGGCCCACGTGCAACACCTGGGTTCCCACAAGCAATGAGATGCCGGCGAGGACGCCCGTGGTGAGGCCCGCGGCGACGACGATTCCGGCGAAGCGGGTCATTTTGCGTCGGAGGAGGATTGCGAGCAGACCGGCTACGGCGGCGCTGAATGTGATCAGTTGGAGAACGCCGACCGTGGCGTTGACGAGCCAATGCGGCAACTCCTCGAGGGCGCGTCCAAACCGGCGGGCGAACCGGGATGAGTCGCCGCCGCTGCCGACGAGCAGCATCCACGCGACCACTAGAGCGAGGAGCGCCTCCGCGAGGTGGAGCACGGTGATCGGCGAGCGAATCGTGCGCCCGTCGCCTCGGTCCACACCACGTCGGTGCAATCGACACCCAGGTCGTGGAACGGTGTGCCGGCCACCTTGTCCCACACCACGCCATCGCCATCGACGACGATCGTGGTCTTGGCCGGGTTCATGGCGAAGCGGCTGCACCCGGCGCCGAGAAGATGCGGCGCTTCGCGCCTCAGACGAGAACCACACGCCGCCATTGCCCGAGGCGGCGTGTACGCGCGTGCCGGTGCAGTCGACCTGGAGCATCTTCACCCGCCCGGCGTAGCGCGGCCGGCCCTCGCGTTCGGTGCCGAACATCGCTGAAGGTCCGAGCTCGATCCACAACTTGTGGCGGAGCCGGCTGCGGCGCCGAGTGCCACGGGAGTAGGGATGACCCGACCGGCAGCGAGCGCACCTTCGAGATCGAAGTCGAACCGTCGCCGATCCATGAACCCGGCGCGGCCCGTCGGGTCAGCGTCGGGTCGCCGCCGATCCGTCTTTGGGCCAGTCGTAGGTGCTCATGTCGGCGGTCCGTCGCTTGGTTGAGGCGTCGGCTTCGGCGGAGCCACACGGATGCCTTCGCGCAGCTCGGCGGGTCAGCGGGGTGGTGGCTCGGGGAAGCGCTCGGCCCGCCGCTCGGCCGCGACGAAGCGGGCGGGCGTTCTCCAGCGCGACGGACTCAGCCATTTCGACGGCCGCCACGGCGACTGCTGATGGTGCTCCTTCCTGCCGCCGGTCCCGCCTTCGTGTCCGGTACTCCTCCAGACCGCCACGCTCCGCTCTTTCGGGTCGAGCAAAACTGCGGACCAACCGTCCTCCCATGGTTGGTCTCCCCTGATCCCCGAACCGACAGCACGCCATGTCGTGGACCGCCCGGCCGAGCATCCATCGATGTTTCGTCGACACGCGGACTGGGTAGACGGCTGGCGTCGCACGGGTGTTTCGCCCGTCGTGAACGGAGAACCCAATGTCCACCTCGACCTCAATTTCTGCTCCGCCGTCGGCTGCGGCCCCATCGATGATGGGAGCACTCGTTTTCCACGGTCGCGACGCGAAGGCGTGGGAGCAGGTGCCCAAACCGGTACTGATCGATGACACCGACGCCATCATCCGCGTCGACGCGACCACGATCTGCGGGTCCGATCTGCACATCCTCAAAGGCGACGTCCCCGAGGTGACGGATGGACGAATCCTCGGACACGAAGCCGTTGGGACCGTCGAGTCGGTTGGATCCTCGGTGAAGAACGTCCGCCCCGGAGACCGTGTGCTCGTCTCGTGCATCACCGCCTGCGGCGCGTGTCGTTTCTGTCGCGAGGCCCGATATGGGCAATGTCTCGGTGGCGGTGGCTGGATCCTCGGTCACCTCATCGACGGGACCCAGGCCGAGTTCGTTCGCGTTCCGTTTGCCGACAACTCGACCTACCCGGTACCTGACGGTGTCTCCGACGAGGAACTCCTGATGCTCTCCGACATTCTGCCGACGGGGTACGAGGTCGGGGTGCTCAATGGTCGCGTCAGCCCCGCCGACGTCGTCGCCGTGGTCGGAGCCGGCCCGGTGGGGTTGTCCGCCATCATGGGAGCGCGTCTGTTCAGCCCGAGCCACATCGTCGCAATCGACCTGGCCGACGGTCGCCTCGACGCAGCGAAGCGCTTCGGGGCCGACATCGTGGTCAACAACGGCCGCGAGGACGCGCTCAAGATTCTCCACGAGCTGACGGGCGGGTTGGGGGCCGATGTCGCCATCGAGGCCGTCGGAACCCCGGCGACCTTCGAGTTGGCCACGAGCCTGATCCGTCCTGGAGGTCACATCGCCAACGTCGGGGTACACGGCAAACCGGCCAGCCTGCACCTCGAACAGCTGTGGGGCAAGGATGTGACCATCACCACCGGCCTCGTCGACACGTCATCCACACCGACGTTGCTCCGGCTGATGTCGGCAATGATGCTCGACGTCGCCCCGTTCGTCACCCATCGGTTCCCGATGTCGGCCTTCATCGAGGCCTATGACGTGTTCGCCAGGGCGGCCGACACCGGCGCGCTCAAGGTCGTAGTTACCGCGACGGCGCCGACAAATGCCACGTCCTGATCACGACGTTCGATCCGCTGGTAGGGTCGAGGTCTACCCCGTCAACTCCCAGGCCGGGGAACTGATCGGTCTGATCGGTGAGAGGGAAAGCATGCTTGCCGTGTCATTCCACTTCGACTTGTTCGTGGCCACCTTGTGAACGTCGAGCAGTCGACTCGAATCGCCGTGGGGTTCGCGCTCGAAGCAGCGAAATCCCCCGAGGCGCGTCTGTGTGCGGCATGCGTGAACGTGCTGTCGGTATCGGGGGCCGGCATCACGATCATGGGTGGGCGGCAAGCGGGCCCGATCTGCGTGTCGAACTCGACGTTTGCCCAGCTCGAAGATCTGCAGTTCACCCTCGGCGAAGGTCCCTGCCAAGATGCGTTCCGTACGGGTGTTCCCGTCCACGTCCCTGATCTGGGGGCGGCCGCATCGGCCCGCTGGCCGGCGTTTGTCGATCTTGCCCAGCTTTCCGACATCGGAGCGGCGTTCGCCTTTCCGATGTCGGATCACGGCTCGAAGGTTGGTGTGCTCACGCTGTATCAACGCACCGGCGGTGAGTTGAGCGCCGCCCAACTCAGTGACAGCATGGCGATGGCCGACGTGCTCGCCGAGACGGTACTCAGTCTGCAGAGCGCGGCTCCCGAAGGTACGCTCGCCGAGAGCCTCGAGGAGGCGGTTGCCTACCGCGCCGAGATCCATCAGGCCAGTGGCATGGTCGCTATTCAACTGCAGGTACCTGTCAACGAGGCATTGATGCGAATCCGGGCCCACGCATTTGCGACATCCCGGGCCATTGGTGCGGTGGCCGGTGACATCGTCGCCCGACGACTCCGACTCGTCGACGACCGCCATTCGACAACGGAGAGGACTGGCCAATGAATCATGAAGCGAAAGCGCCGATCGCTGATCGAAGTGCCCTCACCGCGGTGGCCTTTGTCGAGATTGTCGACACCTTGGTCGGTGACTTCGACGTCATCGAGGTGCTCACCGTATTGACGTCGCGTTGTGTCGATCTGCTCGACGCCTCGGCCGCCGGCATTTTGCTCGCCGACGGCGACGGCCAACTCCGCGTGCTGGGGTCGTCGAACGAGGCGATCGAACTCCTCGAACTGTTCCAGATCCAAAATGACGACGGTCCCTGCCTGGAAAGCTTCCGGACCGGCAGCGTGGTGGTCAATGCTCACCTCGAAGCCGCTTCGCCGTGGCCCGAGTTCGCCGCCGAGAGCGTGCGGCGAGGATTCCCTTCGGTGTGCGCCGTCCCGCTCCGGCTGAAGGACGTCATCTTGGGTTGTCTCAATCTGTTCATGGCCGACCCGATTGCGCTGACCGACGCCGATGTCGCCTTGGCCCAGGCCCTGGCCGACGTTGCGAGTATCGCGATCGTTCAGGACCAGGCCACCCGCGAGGCCGCGGTTCGTGAGGGCCAGTTACAACACGCGCTCAACAGCCGGGTGGCGATCGAGCAGGCCAAGGGGATGATCGCCGAACGAGTCGGCGTCGATATGAACGACGCCTTCAATCGGCTGCGCACCTACGCCCGCAACCACAACCGCCGGCTTACCGACGTGGCCGAGGCTCTGGTCGAGGGCGAGATCGGTGTCGACTCACTTGCCATACGGGCCCACGTGTCAAAGCTCGGCGGACCGGGCGACTGATCGTCCCTTCGCGGACGATGTCGGGACCTCCGGCCCTGTTCGCACGGTCCGTTCGATGAGCAGGCTATGAAGATGTCGGCGAGCGTGACTGCAGACGAAGCACCGTCGACCCACGTCTCGCAGGTCACGCCGGCCTGGCGGTTGGATGTCGTGGCCGTCGCCGCGGAACAGGGGACCGATACCGACGTGGGGCTGACCTCATCGCAGGTCGTCGAACGTCGCGCCCGGCACGGTCCGAACAGTCTGGTGGTCAGCGCTCCGGTCGCGGCCTGGCGAAAGTTCGCCAACCAGTTTGCCGATCCGTTGATCTATCTGCTTCTCGGGGCGGTCGCGGTGTCGTTCGTCGCATGGATACTCGAGGGCCACAAGGGTGTGCCGTTCGAAGTGCTCGTGATCCTGGTCATCGTGTTGCTCAATGCGGTGCTCGGATTTGTTCAAGAGGCGCGCGCCGAGCAGGCGGTTGCGGCCCTCCAGCGGATGGCGTCGGCTACCGCTGGGGTGATACGCGACGGCGTGGAGCAGCGGGTTCCGTCCGATGAAGTCGTTCCGGGCGACGTGTTGCTCCTCGCCGAAGGCGATGCCGTCGCCGCCGATGCCCGGCTGATCGAGGCCGCTTCGTTGATGATCGCCGAAGCGTCGTTGACCGGCGAGAGCGAAGCCGTGTTGAAGGACACCGCCACGATCACCCGGCCGGCCGGCGTGGGAGACCGGTTGAACATGGTGTTCAGCGGTACGGCCGTCGCCCGGGGACGCGGGCGGGCGATCGTCACCTCGATCGGGATGGGCACCGAGATGGGCAACATCGCCCGGCTGCTCGACGCAACCGACGAGCAGCGCACGCCGTTGCAGAGCGAGGTCGACCGCATCGGTCGGATGCTCGGGATGGCGATCATCGCGATTGCCATCGTCGTCATCGGGGCGACGCTGTTGAACTCGAACATCCAACGCGCCGGCGATGTGGTCGACGCGCTGCTCATCGGCGTATCGCTTGCCGCCGCCGCGGTCCCCGAAGGTCTGCCCGCGGTGCTCTCGGTGGTACTGGCCCGTGGGGTGCAGCACATGGCCGGCCGGCAGGCGATCGTCAAGAAGCTGTCGTCGGTCGAGACGTTGGGCTCGGCGTCGGTGGTTTGCACCGACAAGACCGGCACGCTGACCAAGAACGAGATGACCATCGAGAAGATCGTCACTCCCTCGGGCGAGTTCGACGTGACCGGCTCCGGCTACCAACCGGTGGGCGAACTGCTGGTCGACGGACGCCCGGTGGATGACGAGGTGCTGCTCGACGACGTGCGTTTCGTCGTGGGGGGCGGCAGCCTCGCCAATGACGCGACGCTGCGCGAGGACAACGGTTCGTGGACGATTCAAGGGGATCCGACGGAGGCCGCGTTCCTGGTCGCCGAGGCCAAGATCGGACTGACCGAAACTCGCAGGTCCCGCTTCGAGCGGGTCGGCGAAATCCCGTTCACGTCGGAACGCAAACTGATGACCACCCTCGAATCCGACGTCGAACGAGACGGGCGCATCTCGGTCGTCACGAAAGGTGCTCCCGACGTGTTGCTCGCCCGCTGCACCCATGAACGGATGGCCGGCACGATCGTGCCGCTCACCGACCAACGCCGCCAAGAGGTGCTCGGCACCGTCGATCGGCTTGCCGACCTGGCCTTACGTACCCTCGCTGTTGCCTACCGCGAGCTGCCGACGACCGAGCCCCCGCCCGAGCAGGAGTCGACCGAGCAAGGACTGGTCTATCTCGGGATGGTCGGGATCATCGACCCGCCCCGTCCCGAGGCTCGCGCCGCGATCGCCGAAGCCCATTCAGCCGGGATCCGCATCCTGATGATCACCGGTGATCACCCGCGGACCGCTGTGCGCATCGCCGGCGACCTCGGGATCGTCGAACCGGGAGCCCCCGTGTTGACCGGAGCGGAGATCGAGGATCTCGACGAGTCGGCGCTCATGGCCGCGGTGCGGACGGTGTCGGTCTACGCCCGGGTCGCCCCGGAGCACAAACTGCGGATCGTCGCCGCCCTCCAAGCCGATCACAACATCGTGGCGATGACCGGCGACGGAGTGAACGACGCCCCTGCCCTGAAGGCGGCCGACATCGGCGTGGCCATGGGCGTCACCGGCACCGACGTGACCAAGGAAGCCTCGGACATGATCCTGGTCGACGACAACTTTGCCACGATCATCCATGCCGTGAGCGAGGGTCGGGCGATCTTCGCCAACATCCGCAAATTCCTGCGGTTCCTGCTGTCGTCGAACATCGGCGAGGTGTTCACCATGTTCTTCGGCGTCATGTTCGCCGGCGGGCTCGGGCTGAAGAACACCGGCGAGGCCGTTGCCGTCCCGCTGCTCGCCACGCAAATCCTGTGGATCAACCTGCTCACCGATACCGCGCCGGCGTTGGCGATGGGTTTCGACCCTCCGCCCGACGACGTGATGGCACGCCCGCCTCGCTTGCCAACCGACCGGGTGATCGATCGCCACATGTGGATCGGGATCTTCTGGGTCGGGGCGGTGATGGCCGCCGTCACCCTCGCTGCGCTCGACCTTGGGCTCACCGGTGGCCTGCTCGGCGGGGCAGGCACCATCGCCCACGCTCGCACCATGGCATTCACCACCCTCGTCTTCGCCCAGTTGTTCAACGCCTTCAATGCCCGCTCCGACCGGATCAGTGCACTGCATCGGCTGTTCACCAACCCGCTGTTATGGGGCGCCATCGGCCTCTCGGCAGCCCTACAGGTTGCGGTCGTCGAGCTTCCGTTCATGAACCACGTGTTCGACACCACCTCACTGACGATTCGCGACTGGCTGATCTGTACCGGCCTGGCCAGTGTCGTCCTGTGGACCGATGAAGCGAAGAAGATCATCACCCGACGAGGCGATCGGTCGCACCGAGACGGCGGAGAAGCCGAACTGGTCGATCCGTGAGGTTCGGTGCGGTGGCGTCCACCGATGGTGGTCTCAGCGGCGCGGCGGGGGGGTCGCTGCGCCGTCGTCGAGACGCTTTGTAGAGCCGATCGACGATCCATAGGACCGGCGCGGCCAGCAGCGCCACGAACATGCCGGCGGCGGGTGGTGCGGCGTGCTCGAGGAGTCGAGCCACCGGTGGGATGAGCAGGAACCCGGCCAACGTGAACGACTCCACGAAGACGCTCCAGACGAGGAGGCGGTTCGTTGTCCAGCCGAGTTCTCGTGGTGATCGGGTCGCGCTGCGGCAGGCGAACGAGTTGGCGATCTGACCGATCACCACCGCCGCGAACGCTGCCCCCGACGCGGCCATCAGCGCATGGCCGGTGGGGAACGAATCTCCTGGTCGCCAACCAGCGGCGAGCAGCGCGGCAATGAACGCCGACATCTCGATGATCGCCTCGGTCGGCCCGAGGACCAGGAACACCCGGATCAACAGCGATCGATCGATCAGATGACGTGACTCTGGCGGGCGCGTGAGTACGCCACGACTGGGTGCCTCGTTGCCGAGAGCCAGGGCGGGCAGCAGGTCGGTGCCGATATCGAGGAACAGAATCTGGAGCACGCCGAGGGCCAGAGGAAACTTTCCGCCCGACAGCGCCCAGACGACGAACGGGGTCAGCTCGGCGACGTTGTCGGTCAGGTGGTAAGTCAGGAAACGGCGGATGTTGGCGAACGTGGCGCGACCCTGCTCGATCGCCGCCACAATCGTCGAGAAGTCGTCGTCCAGCAGCACGAGATCGGCGGCGGCGCGGGCGACGTCCGTACCGCTGCGGCCCATGGCGATCCCGATGTCGGCAGCTTGCAGCGCAGGTCCGTCGTTGACGCCATCACCGGTCATTGCCACCACATGACCGCGAGACTGCAGGGCTTGAGCGATACGCAGCTTGTCAGCGGGTGACACCCGGCTGATGATCACCCCGTCATAGTCGAGGAGTGCCCCGAGCACCGCGGCGTCCTGCGGAAGTTCACTTCCCTGCAGGACACGTTCCTCTCCGACGATGAAGCCGACCTGACGGGCGATGGCCCGTGCAGTCGCCGGGTGGTCGCCGGTCAGCATCGCCAATCTGATGCCCGCGGTGCGGGCCGCGCCAATGGCGTCGCCGACACCGTCGCGTGGAGGATCATGCAGCCCGACAAGGCCGAGCAGCTCAAGATCCGTCTCGGCATCATCGGCGTCGATATGGGCGGCGACACCGTCGCTTGCCCGTCGGGCAATAGCCAACACCCGTAGGCCTGCATCGGCCATTGCCGTCATCACCCGGGTTGCATCGACGGTGTCGAGCCCGACACAACGAGGTAGCACGGCGTCGGGTGCCCCCTTCACCAGCAACGCGGTTGCGGTGAGCACCGACTCTCGACGGCGTTCGGGGTCGAAGGCGAAATGCCGGGTGACCGACTCGATGTCGACCGAGGCGTCCCCTGCCCCGGTGAGCCGATGAGCCAACGCGTCGATGGCAGCCTCCATCGGGTCTCCGACCGGCGTCCACGCGTCCCCCTGGCGTGAAATGCGTCCTTGTCCGGCCGTGAGCGCGGCGACTGCGAGGGTGGTTGCAGCCGTGATCGCCTCCGGCGAACCCTTGGGCGTGCCGTATGGGTCGTAGCCGTCACCGGCCACTTCAACCTGTCCTGCTGGCGTCCAGACCTGGGTGACCGACATCTGATTGCGGGTCAGCGTTCCGGTCTTGTCGGTGCAGATGAACGTCGTCGAGCCAAGCGTCTCGACCGCTTCGAGTCGTCGCACCAGGGCATTTCGCTTGGCCATCCGCTGGGCGCCCATCGCCAACGACAACGTGACGGTGGGCAACAGCCCTTCGGGGACCAACGCCACCGTGACGCCGACGGCGAACAGGAAACCGTCGGTGGCGGGGCTGCCGATGAGGAGGGACAGACCGAAGAACGCCACGCCGACCCCGACAGCGATGATCGCAATGGTCCGCACGACGCGGTCGAGTTCGTGGGCAAGCGGCGACCGGGGAGGTTCTGCACTCGACGTGAGCCGGGCGATACCGGCCAGTTCCGTGGCCGCGCCGATCGCTTCGACGGTTCCTTCGGCGGTGCCGGACGTGAGATAGGTCCCGGCGAGCACCCGGTCGCCCACCGCCATGGGAATGGGCACGCTCTCTCCGGTCAGCGTCGACGCATCCACGGCGACGCCGTCGGCCGTTGACAACCGTATGTCCGCCGGCACGCGGTCACCCGGCGAGAGCACCACGAGATCGCCGACGACCACATCAGCGGCATCAATGGTGGCGGGCTGTCCGTCACGGCGGACCACGACGGCGGCGGGGAGCAGGTCTTGGAGGCGTTCGGCGGCGCGTTCGGCGCGTTGCTCCTGGATGAAGGCGAAAACCCCGTTGACGATGATCACCACAACAATGGCGATGCCCAGGACGGGCATGCCGGCGAGGGGCGCGCGGAGAGCGGGGGCCCCCACCCACAGGGGCAATAAAAGTTTGTAAATAACCCCCCCGTTGGGCCAACGACCCCCCGCG
>JANMJD010000441.1:0-2860 GCA_031371195.1 Actinomycetes bacterium
TTCCCACCCGACATCACCACGGATCTCGTCGACCATGTCATAGCCCGCTTCGTCGGTGATCAGCCGAGCGAGATGTCGTTCTCCCCACGGTTGGTTTTTCAGCAGATGCGTGACGCCAACGTGTAGTTCGGCGAGTTGCGCCTCGTGAAACCACAGATGACCACGTACCCGAGGCAGCAGTTGGAGCACTGAGGTGAGGTGGAACGGGCTATTCCCGAGTGTGTACAGCACATGATCGAAGTTCGCAGGATCGATGTGTCGTCCGAGCGCTCCCGCGGGATAGCGGCGGCCATCGGTGCCGAGCGGCGCCTCACCCGAAAACTTCTCCACGAAACACGTGACATCGGCCAGCGCGTCGAGATGAGGGAGAAGCCGTTCGTTGTAGGTGCCTATCCCCGAAGGCGAGCCTCCGAACGGGCCGACAACGGCGATGTGGGGGCGGGCCTTCGCCCGTGATCGTGGCCGGGTCGGTATGGTCAGCAGGGCGTCGGCCGCCCGTGCGGCAACGGCATCCCAAGTCCAACGCGCTGCCGCTCGTGTGCCTGCTTCGACGAGTCGTCCCCGGAATCGATCCTCGGTCAGTCCCGACGTGAGCGCTCGCACGACCGAATGAGGATCGGTCGGATCAAAGGTCGATTCCGGCCAGTCAAGGACCTCGGGCACCGACGTGCGGTCGGAGGTGATCGTCGGGCAGCCGCAGGCGGCCGCCTCGGCGACGGGCAGGCCGAAACCCTCGTTCAGTGACGGGAATGCCGACAGACGCGCCGAACGGTAGAGGGCGATCAGTGTCGCATCGTCGACCTCGCCGCAAAACAGCACCTCGTCGTCGCCTAGTCCGGCCTGGCGAGCACTGGACCGCCAGGTCGTGGCCAGCTCGCTTCCGAGGGCCCCGACGATCACGAGTTGATGCGCCGCACGTAGTTCGTCGCACAGCATCGCGTAGCCGAGGATCAGGCCGCCGGCGTTTTTGCGAGGGTCGTTTCCGGCGACGCAGACCACAAACGGACGATGGAGCCCGGCCACGGCTGCCCGTGCGTTACCTTCGTCGGCGGCCCGATCCGTACTCGGGGAGAACTGCGCGTCGACTCCCGTCCCGATGGCCGTCACCGTGCCGGAATCGAGGCCCAGGAGTGCGACGGCGCTCTCCGCTGCGTGATGCGAGATGGCCAACAGGCGGTCACAGCTGCGTACGAAGATCGCTCGGAGCTCGTAGAACCTCCGCATCTCGTCGGTCGACTGATAGCGATCGGGCTCGGCGTAGGGAATGGCGTCGTACAACGTTGCGGCGACCGAACAGCCGAACTCGGTGACCGCCGACGGGATCACCGGCGCTGATATCGGCATCTCGAACAACGATCCGCTGTGAAACACCACCGGTCCGTCGGCGGCGAGGCGTCGAAAGGTCTCTCGCGTAGCAGGCGCGACCGGAAGCCCGAGGATCGAAGTCGCGGGCGAGTCCAGCTGCGTCGGCGGCACCAGAAAGGTCGCCGCCAGGTCGAGGCGGTCGAGTGCGGAGGCGAGCCCCAGTGTGTAACGACCGATGCCCCGACGAGCGTTCGAGCCGAAGATCGGCCGAAGATCGACGGCCAGGTGTGGGATGGGGGTGCTAGGCATCCGCATCCGGTAGGCCGGTGGCCGCCTCGAGCCGGGCGGCCGCCGCGTCCAAACGCTGGGTCGCCACCATCAACATCCGCTCCATCGCATGGACGGCGCCGATGGTGGTGTCGGCATCTGTACGAATGCGATCGACGATGTCGATGAGCAGGGGCAAACCCGACTCGCCTCCGTAGACGATCGTGTGATTGAGCGACAGCAACGTGTGGCGCTGGTCGTCCATCAGCGATCGCAGAGCCGTGATCTCTCGTTGGATCTCATCGAGTCGATCGGGGCTTTGGAACTGGCGGACCAGACGTCGGGGCACGACTCGTTTGAGCATCTGCTTCACGGCAGATGATCGTAGACGCGGCTGTCGTGGGCCACCGCGGGTTGTCGTGCTAGCGAACGTTGAGCGTGAACCGGGCAGGCATCAGAACCTGACCCTGTTCCTTGCCCGGGTGCATCACCTCGAACGCATCAACGTTCTCCCGCATCGCCAATGTCGCACCGTCATGGTGACTGCGGAGTTGGATGCTGACCGGGTACCGCCCATCGAGCAGGGGGATCGATTCGATGTCAATTTGGAGCTCACCGTCCCCGGACAGCCTAGGAAGCGGCGCTCCGCTGATGTCGGAGGTTGTTGCAAACATCATCTCGCCGCGTTCGTTGCGGACTTCGAAGGCAAGCACGGTGTCGTCAAGTGGCTCGGAACATGTGTACTGCATTGTGACCCGGAGGTTGCCGCCCGCCAGCACGTAGCTCCGGTCGCTGCTATCGGGGTGCGTGAATGTGACATTCGTGAACGTGAATGGCGAATCGGTGATCGTCATGTCACCCGACGGTGGCGCATCGTGGAGGGTCCCGTGCAGATGCTCGCGAAAGATTCGAATCGCTTCGCCGGGCTCAGTGTTGGCGACCATCTCGCCATGATGGAGCACGACGGCTCGGCTGCAGATCCGCCGGACGAGGTCGGCCGCGTGGGTGACGAACAGGATGGTGCGACCGTCGCGCTGGAAATCCTCGACGCGCTCGAGGCACTTCTGTTGGAACACCTCGTCGCCGACGGCGAGTACTTCGTCGACGAGCAGGATGTCGGGGTCGACGTGGACGGCGATGGCGAACGCGAGCTTGACGTACTCACCGGAGGAGTAGTGCTTGACCGGGTCGTCGATGCGCGGCGCCTGTTCGGAGAAGTCCAGGATCGATTCGAAGAGGCCATCGACCTCGTTCTTCGACAGACCCAGCAGCGCCGCGTTGAGGTAGA
>JANMJD010000460.1:0-2856 GCA_031371195.1 Actinomycetes bacterium
GGCCATGCTCGCTTCGGCCGTCCGTGACGAGCACGGCCCCGTCCACGGTCGCGACATCACCGAACTCGAAGCGATGCTCGGCGACCGCCGCGGACCCGAGCGGGTGCTCGACGTGATGCTGCGCACCGGTCCGTATGGCGACGCGTTCGGTGCCGTGCCCGATGGCTTGTCGTTGGCCAAGCTGGAATCCAACCCGCACGGCGTCGATCTCGGGGCACTCGAGGCGGGGCGCGTACCGGCGTTGTTGCGCACGCCGACCGGCAAGATCGACGTTGCACCGCAGGTACTGCGCGACGACCTCGCCCGTCTGGCCGCCTCGCTCGAGCGCGATTGGGATGCCGGCATGGTGTTGGTCGGCCGGCGCCACGTACGTTCGAACAACTCCTGGATGCACAACATCCGTGTGCTCACCAAGGGCCGCAACCGCTGCACGATGCAGATCCATCCCGACGACGCCGCCCGCCTGGGCATCGGCGACGGCTCCCCGGTACGGGTGACATCGCGCGTCGGCGAGGTGGTGGTCGCCGCCGAGCACACCGACGGCATCCGCCCCGGAGTCATCTCGATCCCGCACGGATTCGGCCAGGATCAACCCGGCGTCCAACTGCGCGTCGCCTCGGAGTACCGCGGGGTCAACACCAACGTGCTCACCGACGAATACTTCCGCGACCCGCTCTCGGGCAACATCGCCCTCAACGGCGTCCCCGTCACCGTCGCCCCCGCGTAGCACGGATTCGCCAGTGCGTGGCGTACGGCACCTCGTTCCGCCCGGCCGACCGACTGGTCACAGGTAGCCTGGCCGGGTGCGGCTACAACTCGTCAATCCCTCGGAACACGCCGGGTTGTTGTCGTTACCGTGGATGCAGCGGCTCGATCGGTGGACGATCGACAACATTCGCGAAGCGGGTGGATTGCACCGCCACGTCGTCAAGTTCTACGAAGTGGGCGAGACGACGTACGTACTCAAGGAGCTGCCCGACAACCTGGCGGAGCGGGAATACCGCCTGCTCAGGGCGCTCGCCGAGGCGGGTATGCCGACGGCCGACGTGATCGGCATGGCCATCGAACGCAGCGGTTGCGACGGCGAGGGAATCCTGATCACCCGGCATCTCGACTTCTCACTGCCGTATCGCACGTTGCTGTCCGGCCGAGGCTTGAAGATCCCCTATCTCGGCGAGCGGATGCTCGACGCCCTGGTGGGGCTGCTCGTCCGCCTGCATGTCCAGGGCTTCTTCTGGGGCGACTGCTCGCTGTCGAACACGCTGTTCCGCCGCGATGCCGGGGCGCTGGTGGCGTTCATCATCGACCTCGAGACGGGTGAGCTGCACGACACACTCAGCGTCGGCCAGCGCCTCACCGACCTACAGATCGCCGTCGAGAACATCGCCGGCGGGCTGTACGACCTGCAACTCGGCGGACGTCTGGCCGACGGCATCGACCCGTTCGAGACGGCCGACGAGGTGGAGCGCCGCTACCACCTGCTGTGGGACGAACTCACCGGCGAGGAAGTGTTCACCGCCGACGAGACGTTCCGCATCGACCACCGGCTGACCCGTCTTCACGAGTTGGGCTTCGACGTCGGCGAGATCGAGCTGACCACACTCGACGGTGCCGACCGCCTGCGCTTGACGCCGCGGGTGGTGGAACTCGGCTACTACGCCCCGCAACTCGCTTCGCTCACCGGCCTCGGCACCGGCGAGCAACAGGCGCGGCGCCTGCTGCACGACATCCGGCGCCACGGGGCACAGTTGGAGAAGCTGAGCGGTCGCAAGCTCCCCGAGAATGTCGTCGCCACGCGCTGGCTCGACCAGATCTACGAACCGGCCCTGGCGGCGATTCCGTGCGACCTCACCGACCGGCTCGAACCGGCCGAGCTGTTCCACCAACTGCTCGAACACCGCTGGTACCTGTCGGAGCAGGCCGGCAAGGACGTCGGTTTGAACCCGGCGATCACCTCGTACATCGAGACGGTCCTACGGGCGGCGCCCGAGGAGCAGATAGTCATCGACCCGCCGACGATGGAAATGCCGGTCATCGCCATGGAGCCCGCCGACCTGTCAACCGTCTGAGAGCAGTGCGTCCTCGGGGTTGTCCTCGACGAAGTGCTCGACCACTCTGCCGTCGACGGCATCGACGAGTACGAAACCGCGCTGCCTGGGTGGTTCCTCGGCGGAGTAGCACAGCACTCGCCACGTCGGGCGACTGCGCAGGCCGCGCCACACCTGCTGGGCCGAGGCATGACCGACGGCGAACCCAACCGCCGCGGTCGCCCGCACGAGGGCATCCTTCTCGTCGACCCGCATCCGCCAGCCCGACGTGATCGACAGCAGGCCGAAGCCGCCGAGCACGACGGCGGCGAACAGAAAACCCTTGTTGACCAGGATCGGATCACCCGAGCGCTTGGCCAGCCACAGCCCCAGGCAGATCGCTGCCGCACCGAGGTAGATGTAGCCAGGGATTCGTCTCCGGCTGTTGTCGGGAAACTCGAGCACCCCGGCGAACTCGGCGGCGTTGAGATCATCGGGGAGCTCATCGCGCAGCTCGTCGGGGTCGGTCACGGTGTCCGAGGCTACCCGCCTGCCGGTCGGCATCGACCGTTCGGCGTGCCTACGCCCGCTCCGGCCATGCGGCCATCAACCTCGCCCAGGTCGTCGGGAGGGCTTCGGGAATCGTGCGCGTCCACGCAGTGACGGTCATGAAGTTGGCGTCACCGGTCCATCGGGGGACGGCGTGGACGTGGAGATGTTGGGCGATACTGCCGCCGGCAGCCGGTCCCAGGTTGATGCCGACGTTGACTCCGTCAGGGCGGTAGGCGGCCTTCAACGCCCGCACCCCATCGGTGACCGTCGCCCATAG
>JANMJD010000482.1:0-9998 GCA_031371195.1 Actinomycetes bacterium
CCGGTTTCTGCATCGCCGGGACGACGACCTTGTCCGACGAGCCGGAGACCGACTTGCCGGTGAGCGGCGTTCCGGTGGCCGTCGCCACGTTGACGACACTGCCGGCGTCGAGGTCGGCTTGGGTGACGGTGTGAGTAGCCGAACAGTCCATCGACGCCCCCGTGGCAAGAATGGCTTCCGGGCAGAAGATCGAAGCGGCATCGGCGTTCGGATCGTTGAGTTGCACGCCGCTGAGGGTCATGTTTCCGGAGTTCCTCACCGTGATGGTGTACTTGATCACCTCGCCGACGGTGCGGACGTCCGTCGTCCCCGTCGACTTGACGGCCGTGATCGAGGGCCGCTGCACCGCAGGGACGACCACCTCGGCCGATGGCGTCGTCACCGTCGTGCCGTCCGCGGTGGTGCCGGTCGCCGAGGCGGTATTGCGAACCGCTCCGACATCGAGATCGGACCGGGTGACCGTGTGGGCGGCCGTACACGTCATGGACGCACCAACGGCCAACAAGGTTGCCGGACACGTCGGCTGGCCGGTGTCGACCGTGGCGTCGACGACCGTCACCGGCTTGAGGTCGAGATTGCCGGTGTTCTTGACCGTGATCGTGTACGTGATCACATCTCCGGGCGCCGTGTACGACGTGATGCCCCCTGCGGCCAGCGACTTCGTCGTCGTCAACGCCGGCGTGGGCCGCGACGGGGCATCGACGCACGCCGAGTTGTTCGTCGTATCGGTCTCGGCTCCGGCGGGCAGGGCCACCGCGTTGTAGAGCCCGGTGCCGGGTCCGGCGCACTTGGGAGCGGCCGCCGCAGCCGTATACCGGAACGTCTGGGTCAGGGTGAAGGTGTGGGTCGCACCCGCGCCGATCGCCGTGCCGGCAGGGGCCAATGTGAACGGACCGGCCGTCGCCGACGAGCCGCCCGCAGGGGCTCCGGTCCCGGCGACCGCCCAAGTGGTGCTCGTGTAGGTCAATCCGCTCGTCGGCGATGCGGTGTCGGTCAGGGCTCCGTACACCCCGGCTCCCGGCCCGGTGTTGGCCACCGTGATCACGTAGCTGATCGAGAAGTTCCCTGCTCCATCCGGACCGGTCAGCGTGCCGACCTTCTTGGCCACATCGATCTTGGGGAGCAGCTTGTCGTTGACGAAGGTGCAGGTCAACGACGCTCCACCGGGCAGCGACGCCGCCGGGATGGTGAGCGTGCCTCCAACCAGCCAGCCGGCCGACGACACGACTGCACCGCCCGCATCGACGCAGGTCACCCCGGTCACCTTCCAGTTGGCCGGAGTGGTCTCGGTGATCGACGTCGCAGTATTCGGGGCGGCCAGCGTGAACACCGCCGACTTGGCCGGGTTGGCCGCCGTCGTATCGAGGGCGAAGGTGGGCCCCAGACCGTTGGTTCCGCCGGTGAAGGTGAAGCCGCCGGTGCCGTTGGTCGTCTGCTTGACGATGGCGACGGTGGGGAGTTTGTCGTTGGTGAACTTGCAGGAGCCCGTGGTTCCCGGAGTGACCGAGGCGCGGGCTGTGCCCTTCGTGAGGTCGGAGGAGATGATCGTCATCGAACCGGTCTGAGCGGTGCAGTCGACTGTGGTGAGTACGTAGCCGGCGGGAATCGTCTCGGTGATGTCGACGTTGCGGCTCTTGACCAGCTTGTCGAACTTGACACTGAACGAACTGGTGCCGACACCGCCGGTCGTGGTGATCGTCGGGGCGGCGATTGCCTCGCCCGTCTCGTACACGACATTGAACGGCACCGACGTGTCGCCGCCCAGGGAGACCTTGATCAGGGCGATGTCGGCGTTCTTGATGTTGGTGAACACGCAGTTGACATCGGCGGCCGGCACCGGGTTGATCGTGATCTCACCCATCTCGACGGTGGTATTGACGTACTTCGGCGCGCCGACGGTGCTGCCGGTCGGTGCGCCCGACTGATCGACGCACGACACGTCGACCAACGTGAATCCTTTGGCGTTGGAGCCGTCCTCGACGATCTTGGTGTCCTTGCCGGCGGTCACCGGCGTGATCACCTGCGTGACCTGGGGCGTCGTCGGCGGATTCGGGTTCAGCGAGAACGTCGCCGCGGCCCCGCCGCTCACGCTGAAGGGAAACGCCGCGCCACCGCCGATCGCCTGTTTCGTGACACGCACGGTCGCCGGAAGGTCGTTGGTGAACGTGCAGACGATATCGGCGCCGGGCTTGAGGTTGGCCGGCGCGATGGTCACCGCTGCGCCGACCAGGGTGCCGAACGTCGTCGCACCGTTCCCGCTGACCACGCCATTGCGGTCGGTGCAGGTCGCCGCCGTCAGTCGCCAGCCGGATGGAACCGTCTCGGCGACCGTCACCGGGTTGGCCCGGTTGGTGACGGCCGCGGCCGTCGATGTGGCCGTCGAGCCGGCGGAGAGCGTGGCCACGCTGACGGGCGTGGTGGCGGTGTTCGTCGTTGCGAAGTTGAACGTGGTGAACCCGCCGATGGATGTCTTGGCGATCGACACCTTCGGGGTGAGTTCGTTGGTGACCGTGCACGTGATGTCTGACCCGACCTTGACGTTGGCCGCCGGCACGGTGATGGTGGTGCCGGCGAGGGTGCCGAACGTCCCGACCGGATTGCCGGTCGCCGCCGCCCGGGCGTCGGCACAGGATGCTGCGGCCAACGACCACCCTGCGGGCACGGCCTCATTCACCGTGATGGCCGTCGCTGCGGCGATCACATCGGTGACCGGCGAGGTGATCGCCGATCCGGCCGCGGTGGTCGTCAGGCTGATGGGCGAAGCCTTGGTGTTGGTGGTCGTGAACGAAAAGGCACCGACACCGCCGCTGGTCACCTTCGCCAATCGGAACAGCGCCGGCGAGATCGTGATCGGGTAGTCCTCGACCTCACCCGATGATGCCAGCCCGGTGGGCGACTCCGCCTGTGCGGTCACGTAGGCCGTGCGCAGCCGAACGAACGACGATCCGGCGATCGTCCCGGCCGGGATGGTCCACGACAGGCTGGTGGATGTCGCTCCGGCGGTGACTGTCTGGCACGCCTGTTCGGAGGGGTTGTCGAAGACGCCGTTGCCATTGAAGTCGATCCATCCACAGACCCGGGCGTCCTTGGAGACGCCGCTCACCGCCACCGGCAGTGCGTATGTCTGGCCGACGGCGGCCGCCGATAGGGGCGGGAAAATCGTGACCGCTTCCTCGTCGTCACCGGAGTTGTCGTCGGCGTCGGCGTTGGCGGACGGGTTTCCCGTCGTCGGGTTTGCCGCGGTGGTCAGATCCTCGTCAACGATCGACCCCAACTTCAGGTCGCTGATCACGTGGATCGGGGCGACCGTGCCGTTGTACGAGGCCGGAGCGTCGCCGGTGTCCTGGGGCACGCTCACGCTGACGCGGACCAGGTCCGACGGAGGGGTGGCGAAAGAGCTCAGACCCGTTCCGTCGTTGGTCAGCACCTGTTGATCGAGTTCGACGGTGAACGTCACCGAGGTCACGGTGCCCACGATCGGCACACTGCCGCAGCCGGCCGCCGCGGTCATCGGGGCTGCGAACGTGTTGCACACGTTGTTGGCCTTCAGATCGATCGCTCGGATACGTGTACCGGCCTGGAGATTGACGGCTCCGGCGGATACCGGGCCGAGCACGGCACCGGCCGGCGACGAACCCGCCAGGCTCAACTGAGCCGTGTGGATTTCGTAGTACCCGGCGGGAAACGCCGCGCCGCCGAATCCCGAGAAATGCAGCACGGGGTTCGTGACCGGCTGCGAGAACGAGAATGTGAGCGAGGCCATATTGGTGCACACCTGCGAACCCGCCCCGGTACCGGTGGCCGGCGTCAATCCGTTCGGTTCGCCGTCGCAGTCGTTCAACGCAGGCGACATGAAGGCACTGAAGGTGAAGGCCTTGGTCGTCGTCGGCATCCCTGGGGTGAACATGGCACTGGTCGCACCGGCGGAGAGGGTGTCGTTGGAACCGAGGGAGACGAGCCCAGCGGCACGGAGATTGCTGAGCGCCGCGTTGACGACGAGGCCGGAGGAAAACGTCGACGACTGCGAGAGCGCGGTTCCCGACCAGTTCGTGACGGTCCCGGGCGTCTCATAGGCACGAGCGACGTCGGCGCCGGTGACCACCAATGAGCTGGCCACGACCACGCCGACCAAGGCAACCCGGCTCAGGCCGGGCCGTCGAACGAACGGCACGTCTGTGCGAACTCTCGGTTGTCTCTGTTTGTCCGCAGATACCATCGGCTTCCGTCGCCTTTGCGTGAGAATTCTGCCCGCTATAACGCCCTGAGGGCGCAGTCCAACGCATAGCGTACAGAAGATCTCTTGGCGTGGTGGCTAGGTGCCTCAAAATGCTCAAAATCTTCAAGTCTCAACGTGCAGTCGAGGGTCGGTAGACCATGCCTCGATAACTCTCGATAAAGCCGTGAGACTGCAGCTCAGCGACGATCGCGGGGTCTGTCACCGGGCCGCCGTTCAGCTTGCGGATTTCAATGCCCCGTGCCCCATTGCCTCGGGCCCACTCGATCAACGCCGCCACCCACCGTGCGTCGCGCCCGGGAGACGGGAAGCTGACCAGATGATGGCTGCGATGATCGAACCAGGCTTGAGGAACACCTTCGGCAAGCACGACCAACGCCCCCGCCGAGCGCGCCGGCCGACCCGGCGAATCGGGCCACGAGAGCACCGAGCCGTATGGCTGAGCCGGATCGGTGGCCGCCAGCACAATCGCCGGTGGTGGCTCGTCGGTCAGTGGATCGGACGCCTCGCGGCACGAGCGCAGGGCATCGACGGCACCCGGCAGGGCGAACTGAGCCGCACCCAAGCCGGCGACGAAGTAGCCGCGTCGGACCTGACCGCGTTCTTCCAGCACCTTGAGCACCCCGTAGACGCCGGCGAATCCACCGATGACTCCCTCGGCGAGCACGCCCTCGCGCGTCACCACACCGTGACGCTCGAGGTACTGCATGGCGATGGCGTGGCGAGCAAGCGTCGGACTCGGCACGGGCACCAGTAACGACGACACCAGCGACCATCGGCCGGCCGCGGCGGGTGGCCCGATGCTCGACAACCGACCCGGCCGCCCGCGGCCACGGGGCCGCGCGGCCGGCGACCTGGGCGCCTTGGACCCGCGGCCGGCGAGCAGGGCGCGGACCGGGGCGAACGAGTCGTTGGTGACCTCACCGGCCCACACCAGGTCCCACAACGCAGCCAATAGCTCGCCTTCCGTGGCACCGACCGTGGCCGAACGCAACTGCTGCCAGAACGATGCACCGCCGGCGCGGAGCTGCTGACGAATCGCCTCGGACAACTCCCCGGTCGGCGATTCGGCCGGTTCGATCGCACCATGGAGTGCAGCCAGTTGGTCGCGCCAGTAGAGGCGCACCCGGCCATCGGCGGCCCCGAGACCTCCGGCACCGACCCACACGAGGTCGCCGCTCGTGCACAGCTCGTCGAAGTCCGCCGACCGATAGCCCTGGATACGTGCCGGTAGCACGACCGATTCCACGCTCGACGCCACGAGCGCCGCCCCCTGGAGCAGCCCGAGCGAGTCGACCAGCGAATCAAGACCGCGCCGGCGCGCCGGGATGCCGTGCCATTCGGGCAGGAATCGGGCGAGCGCATCCTGTTCGACCGGCTCCACCTCGCGGCGGAGAGCGGCCAGCGAACGCCGTCGCAATTGGCGGAGCACGTCGACATCGCACCACTCGCGCCCCGATCCGTTCGGGCGGAACTCGCCCCGCACCAGCCGATCGGCGGACTCCAAGGCCTGCAGTCCCCCGACTATCCGCTCGAGCGGGGCTGCGAACCGCTGGACCGGTGCCTCGGACAGGAACGGACCATGGGTGCGGGCGTAGCGGCCGAGCAGTTCCTCGAGCGGGCGCAGGACCGGTTCGGTGAACGCAGTGGGCAGCCCGACCGGGATTGCACACCCCAGCGCGTCGCGGTACTTCGCCGCATCCTCGGCGGCGATGTAGCGCTCCTCTCCGCCGACCCTGACGGCCACTGCTCGGCGCTGCCGGGCCAGCTCGATGAGCCAATCGGCGGCCGCTCCCGACACCGAGCACCGCAGGTCGGCCTCGTCAACACCGAGATCCCCGACCCGGCGCAGCACATCGTGCAATTCGTCGATGGAGCGAGCCTGACGACCCTCGACCAAACACTGAACCTCGAGTTCAAGGTCAGCCAGGACCCCCGGATCGAGCAGTTCGCGCAGCTCCTCGGCCCCGAGGAGGTCGCGTAGCAGATCGCGATCGAGCGACAGCGCCGCCGCCCGGCGTTCGGCCAACGGCGCGTCGCCTTCGTACATGTAGGCGGCGATCCAGTTGAACAACAGGCTCTGGGAGAACGGCGATGCCTTGGGGGTATCGACCGAGACCACCCGGATCTGCCGGCTGCGCAGCTGACCGAGCACCTCGCGCAGCGCGGGCAGGTCGAACACATCCTGGAGGCACTCGCGGCTGGTCTCGAGCAGGATCGGAAACGAAGGGTACTTGGCGGCGACGGCGAGGAGATCGGCGGCACGCTGGCGTTGCTGCCACAGCGGCGTGCGCTGATCGGGACGGCGTCGGGGCAACAGCAGCGCTCGCGCCGCGCATTCACGGAACCGTGCCGAGAACAACGAGGTCTGCGGCACGGTCGAAACCACCAGCTCGTCGATGTCGTCGGGATCGATGATCAGGTCGGTGATCGGGACTTCGGCAACGGATTCCGGCAGGCGGATGACGATGCCGTCATCGCCCCACATCGTCTCGACCGGAAGGTCGAACCGCTCCAGGAGCCGGCGCTCGATCGCCATGGCCCATGGGGCGTGGATCGGCGTGCCGAAGGGGCTGAGGATGCAGACCCGCCAGTCGCCGATCTCGTCGCGGAATCGCTCGATCACGATCGTGCGGTCGTCGGGCACCACCCCGGTGGCCTCGGCTTGCTCCCGCAGGTAGAGCGTGACGTTGCCGGCCGCCCATTCGTCGAGGTCGTAGTGATCCCGCAACCTGGTGTGAGCCCGGTCGGCCGGAAGATCGCGGATCTCGCGGATGAAGCCCCCGAGCGCCCGGCCGAGCTCCAGCGGGCGGCCCGGTCGGTCGCCGTGCCAGAACGGCATCTTGCCCGGCTGTCCGGGGGCGGGCGTCACGATGACCCGCTCGAAGGTGATGTCCTCGATTCGCCACGTCGACGCGCCGAGTAGGAACGTCTCACCCGGACGGCTCTCGTAGACCATCTCCTCGTCGAGTTCACCCACGCGGGTGCCGTCGGGGAGGAACACACCGAACAGGCCGCGGTCGGGGATCGTCCCTCCGCTGGTGACGGCAAGGCGCCGCGAACCGTCGCGGGCTCGCAGGGTGTCGCCGATGCGGTCCCAGACGATCCGCGGGCGCAGTTCGGAGAACTCCTCGCTCGGGTATCGGCCGGCCAACAGGTCGAGCACATTGGCGAGCAATTCGTCGGACAGTTCGGCGAAGGCGGCGCATCGTCGGACGATGGCGCCGATCTCGGCCACCGACCGGTCACCGACCGCCAGTTCGGCAACGATCTGCTGCGCGAGCACATCGAGCGGATTGCGCAGATAGCGGGTGGACTCGACCAGCCCCTCGTGCATGCGGCGCACGACGATCGCCGCCTCGAGCAGATCGTGACGATGCTTGGGGAACAACGTGCCCTTGGATGGCTCGCCCACCTGGTGGCCGGCTCGCCCCACGCGTTGCAGTCCGCGGCTGACCGCGCCGGGGGATTCAACCTGGATGACCAGGTCGACGGCGCCCATATCGATGCCCAGTTCCAGGCTGCTCGTCGCCACGATGGCGCGTAGTTTTCCCTGTTTGAGCTGGTCCTCGATGATCACGCGCTGCTCGCGGGCCAACGAGCCGTGATGAGCCCTGACGAGGTCGCCCGTCTCACCCGGATCGATGCCGTCGGTCTCGGCCTGCTCGTTGAGACGGGCGGCGAGACGCTCCGCCTGGCGGCGAGCGTTGCAGAAGATGATCGTGGTGCGATGAGCCATGATCAATTCGAGGATCTTGGGATAGATGCTCGGCCAGATGCTGGAGCGGGCGGGCGGGCCGAAACCGGCCGACGCCGGCCCCGGACGTAGCTCCGGCGGGCCCGTTTCGCGGCCGAGATCGCCCATGTCCTCGACCGGAATGACCACCTGGATGTCGAGGGGCTTGCGGATGCCGGCGTCGATGATCGAGACCGGCCGCTGCTCGCCGGGTCCGTGGAATCCACCGAGGAATCGAGCGATCTCCTCCAACGGACGTTGGGTGGCCGACAACCCGATCCGCTGTGGCGGCCGGGTCGTGACCTCTTCCAAACGCTCCAGCGACAGCATCAGATGCGTGCCGCGCTTGGTCGGGGCGAGGGCATGGATCTCGTCGATGATCACGGTTTCCACACCGGCCAACGTGGCGCGCGCCGACGACGTCAACATGAGATACAGGCTCTCGGGCGTGGTGATCAACAGGTCGGGCGGACGGCGGATCAGCTGTTGGCGTTCCTTGGCCGAGGTGTCACCGGTGCGCAGACCGACCACAGGCTCGGTGAATTCGACGCCGAGCCGTTCGGCGGCGAATTTGATGCCGTGGATCGGCGCCCGCAGGTTCTTCTCGACATCGAAGGCGAGGGCCCGCAACGGTGAGATGTACAGCACCCGGGTACGTTTCAATTTGTCGGGAATCGGTGCCGTGACCAGCTGATTGATCGCCCAGAGAAACGCGGTCAACGTCTTGCCGGAACCCGTGGGAGCGCAGATCAGCGTGTGATTGCCATCGGCGATCGACGGCCAGCCCTTGGTCTGTGCCGCCGTCGGCTCGGGGAACGAGGTCGCGAACCATTCGGCCACTGCCGGCGCAAACCGCCCGAGCACCGGATCATCAGCCACACCCCGGAGGCTACCCAAGGCCTGTGTCACAGTTCAGCTGGCCCCCTGTCGGCATCGATCAGCCGCCGGATGCCACCGGAGGATGCCGGCCCGGGGCAACCACAAGGTCGCGCCGGGCGCTGGCTGGCCGAATGCGCCTCACACTTCGATGATGGTTTGCGCATCGATCCCGCATCTCGGGAACGGACGATGTCCTCTTCACATGCACACTTTGGAGGACATCATGAAACGCAGGATCGCAGGAACATTGGCCGCTGTGGCGGTGCTCGGCGGGGTGGCCGCGGGAGCGGCACCGGCGTCGGCGGCGGTGCCGGTACGCGGAACGTTCACACCGATCGACCCCGTGCGACTGCTCGATACGCGGGATGGGACGGGGGTCGCCGGTCAACATCGCGGTCCGCTCGGGGCCGGTCAGGTAACCGAGTTGCGCGTCGTCGACGTCGGCGGGATTCCGGCGTCAGGAGTCGGTGCGGTGGTGTTGAACGTGACCGCAACGGAAGCTCCGGGCGACGGCTACATCACGAGTTATCCCTGTGGGCAGCCTCGTCCGACGGCCTCGAATCTGAACTTCACCCGCGGCGTGAACGTTCCCAATCAGGTCACCGTCAAGGTCGGAGTCGACGGCAAGGTGTGCTTTTTCGCCAGCGCGAAGGTCCAGCTCATCGCCGACGCGTTCGGCTGGTATGCCGACGACTTCGCCGCCCGTCCTGGCTACCGCTACCACGAACTCGATCCGGCGCGAGTGCTCGACACCCGTGACGGGACGGGAACGGGCAGCCGACCCGCCGGACCGCTCGCCGCCGGTGAGGTGATCGCCCTCGACGTCGATGGCGTCGGGGGCGTACCCTCATCGGGGGCGCGCGCCGTCACCATGAACGTCACCACGGCGGACCCGACGGCAACCGGCTACGCCACGGTGTTCCCGTGCGACAGACCACGTCCGAACGCCTCGAACCTGAACTTCGACCCCTCGGCCCCAGCGGTCGCCAACCTGGTCACCGTACGCACCGGCACCGATGGGCGGATCTGCTTCTTCGCCAGCGACCCGGTGCAGCTGATCGTCGACGTGCAGGGATACTTCGCCGAAGGCCCCGGCCTCGAGTTCACCTCGACCAGTCCCGTACGCATCCTCGACACCCGCGAGGGCCT
>JANMJD010000500.1:0-16399 GCA_031371195.1 Actinomycetes bacterium
GATCGCCGTCGGAGCGGTCAGGTACCCGACACGCAGCCCCGGACCGAGCGTCTTGGAGAACGAACCGAGCCGCACCACCTCGCCGCCGTCGCAGAGCGACCAGATCGAGGGCGCCAGCCCGGCGCCCGGGCGGTCATGCCACGACACCTCCCGGTACACATCGTCCTCGATGATCGTCAATCCGTGCTTGGCAGCCACATCGGCCAACGCGATTCGACGGGCCGGTGACGCCGTCGCTCCCGTCGGATTGTTGTGCGTTGGCACGCAGTAGACGAAGCGGTGGCCGCGGTTGGCCACGGTGCGGCCGGCCGCTTCGGCCAGCGCCGCGGGAATGATGCCCTCGGAATCGGTGCGGACCCCGACGACGGTGACGGGATGGTCGGCAATGATCCGCAGCGCCAGGAAGTACGTCGGCGCCTCGACGAGTACCACATCTCCCGGCCGGCTGAACAGGCTGAACAACATCGACAGCGCGCTGGAGTTCCCCGAGGTCACGACCAGTTCGTCGGGCCGGGGCGGGCGTTCGCCGATCGTCGGGAGGTGGGCGATCAACGCCTCGGTCATCACGGCCGGACCGGCGGCGAAGCCGTATGTCAACGCCTTCCAACCCTGCTCATGCAACATCGTCTCGGCTGCGGCGGCGACCTCGTCGACGGGGAGCAACGTCGGGTCGGGATGCCCCCAGGTCAGATCGGTCACCCCCGGTTCGTGGACGTACTGGAGCGTCGCCAACCCGGAACCAGCAACCGTCGCGCCCTCGGCGGCCAGCAGATCCACGCCGCGCAGCACTGTCACGGCCGCACGCTACTCCGACTGGGCGGATCGGAATGAGGTGGTTCCGAGACCGGCGATGCCCAGGCCCGTTGGGCCAGGAACAATTCGGGATCGAGCGCTCCGATCGGCGCATAGTCGTCGAAGTCGAAGGGTTCGAAGCCGGTGATGTGCAGTCGTCGACAGTCGTCGGCCGACCGTGGATCGGCAACGGCGGACGCCAGCGCCTCGCGCAAGGCGGCGACGACGCCGACATCGATGGCCCGGGACGCGATCAGCGGCAGACTCGGCACCAACGGCCCGCGACCGACGACATGCAGCCCGGCGACGAGTTCTGGCTCACTGTCGGCCACGTGGGCCAGGCTGACCACGTCGATCGATGCCAACTCGGCCCGCCCGTCGTGCAACTCCTGCAGGCTGGCGCGATGCGAGCCGGTCCACACGGTCGGACCGTGGTCGGCAACGGCGTGGCGCAGGCTGACCCAACCCGACAGGCTGTCGGGATTGTTGACGGCGACCGTCGCCCCGGCGAAGTCGGCGATATACCCCGGGCGGGTCGCCACGATCGCCGAGCGGTAGCGGGCACCCTCGGCCCCGGCGACGTCGTAGGCGAACGCCCCGACCACCCGCACCCGATCGGCCAGAGTGGTCACCAGCGGCCAGCCACAGGTCTGGGCGACGAGCATGTCGGGTGCCCGCCACAGCGACGCCACGTCGGCGGACCAGGTCAACGATGGCGGCCAGTCGGCGCCGAGCCGAGCCGATCGACGACCGCGTCCCACAGCCGCTGGTACGACTTCCGCAGGTGCTCGAACGGGTACATCGCCAGGCTGACCCGCCCGGCCGTTACGGGTGCCGGCACAGGCACCGGCTAGCGATCCGCCGGGGTGAGCAACGGATGCTCGGGCTGGCAGAACGGACGGACGAGATGGCGGCGGATCAGTTCACCGTAGCTTCGGTACCAGCCCGCCCCGGCCGCGGCGATCTCGTCGGAACCGAGGGCGGCGTGGACGCTCTTCAGCCGGTACCACGCCACGCCCGGGCGCAGGTGATGGGTGTGATGCAGGTTGTTGTTGAGGAACAGCACGCCGAAGAACCCGTCGGAACGCACGACGGCCGATCGGGTCATGCCCTCGTCGATCAGGCGGTGGTCGGTGATCGGACGGTGCTCGGCGAACGAACGCAGCATCGTCAGTGACATGCCGAAGTAGCAGAACCCGACGACGTACTGCCAGACCGGGAACCCGATCCAACCGAATACCACCCAGGAGGTGAATGCGGCCTCGACAAGGTGCGAGGCAAGGTGTCGGCGACATCCACGGTCGTCGCGCCACTGCCGCATCTCGTAGCGCACGTATTTGACAATGGCGATCGCCGGGCCGATGGTCAGCCGACCGAGGATCGTGCGATTGACGATCGTCACCCGCCGGGCCAGCGGCGTCTTCGAGGCCCATTCCTCTGGCGTGCAGTAGAACGTCTCGGGATCGAGTCCGGGCATCGTCAGGTCGGATGCGTGGTGGTCCAGGTGCATCTGGCGGTAGCGCTCGAACGGCACCCACAGCGACAACGGCAGGATGACCGCAAGGCGGTTCACGCGCCGCCACGGTGTCGGATGACGGTGGATCACCTCGTGTTGCAGCGAACCGAACCACGCGCCGACCACTCCGAGTGCCGGGAGCAGCAACCACAGCGGCAGCATCCGGTGAGCGATCAGGAGCCCCAACCAGAGGCTGTGGATGACGACGGCCAACAGCACCGTCTGCCACTCGACCCGACGTCCGCCCACGAAACGCGCCTCCTGTGATGCTCATCCAACAGCTCTGACGTTGGGCAATGTGACAGCTCCGCAGCGTGACGACTATGGCCATTTGCGCACAATCCGAGGCATATGCGAGCGGGGGCACCCCATCTGTTGCGCTTCCACACCAGATGGCGCCTACGCTGCGGAAATGGTTGATCGAAAGGCACTGCTCACCACGTTTCGCGAGCGACTCGGGCACGTACTCGCCGCCAGCGGCACGACACGCACCCAGTTCGCCGCGGCCACGCAGCTCGACCGTTCGACGCTGTCCCAGCTGCTCTCACCGAGCAACCGCCGCCTGCCCCGACTCGAGACGTTGGTTTCGGTGGCCACGTCCGAGCAGCTCTCGATCGATTGGCTCGTCGGGCTGACCCACACCGGGCCGATGCAGGCCGAGATGGTCCCCGAGACGATGTCGATCGAACGCGACGCCCTCACCCACAACGACGAACGGCTGATCCGCTGGCTGCAGGAGGCGATCGGCTACAAGATCCGCTACGTGCCCTCCACGATGCCCGACCTGCTCAAGACCGATGCGGTGATGCGACATGAGCTCGGCCATTTCGTCGCGTCACGTCCCGAGCAGAAGATCGAGACGGCCGCCGCCCGACTGGCCTGGACGCGTCGGCCGGGAACCGATCTGGAATGTTGCAGCACCATCCAGTCGATCGAAGGGTTCGCCAACGGCGAGAACATCTGGCGTGACCTACCCCGCCCCATCCGGCGCGAGCAGCTCGACCACATGGCCAGGCTCACCGACGAGCTGTACCCGACGCTGCGCTGGTTCCTGTTCGACGGGCTGCAGCGCTACGCCGCGCCGATCACCATCTTCGGCCCGCAACGCGCCGCGCTGTACGTCGGGCAGATGTACCTGGTCCTCACGTCGGCCGAACATGTCTCTACGTTCACACAGCACTTCGACGATCTGATCCGCGGGGCTGTGCTGCAACCTCCGGATGTCTCGAAGTTCCTCGCCAACCTGGCCGACGGTCTGCGCTAGCAATCCATCCGATCGCCCGAACCCGTTCGAACCGTCGATCAGCCTGCGGCGCGCTTGCGAGGATCGGGAGGAAAGGCGCCCGCGGCAATGATCGCCTCGGAGATCCTCGCGGTCGTGGCGACGACATCGTCGAGGCGGCTGCCGAGGGCGTCGATCAGCGCCTGTTGCGAGCGGTCGGTGATCGCCTCGATCGCGTCGCGTTCGGTTCGGCCGTCCGCGCTGAGGTCTCCGCCCTCCAGCCATCCACGATTCGTCAGCCGGCGCACGCCGGCGGCGATGGCATCGGGGCCGAACCCGCGGCTGGCCGTGTACTCACCGACCCCGTAGTCGAGCCAGAGCTCGGTGATGATCGACATCTCGATCGGATCGAGACCGGCCGTGATGCAGGCGGCCAGATGGACGTCCCCCCGATGTTCGCGGACCAGTTCGGCGCCCCGCCACAGGCGACCCAGCGTCGACGATGGCATCGCCACGTCGCGCAGGCCGCTGAACAATGGTCGGGCTGTGGAGTCCAAACCCCGGGTGGAATCGATGAGTGCGTCGGCGGCGAATCGCACCGCGTCGTCCTCGGCGACGATCGCCGACAGCGACTCCACGGCGCCGGCCTCGCGAGCGGCCAAAACCTCGTCGCGGCCGATCGCCGCCCGGCCCATCGCCAGCATCGTGCCGAGGAACGCCGGTTCGAAGGTACCGAAGGTCGCCGCCACAACCCCAGGCGTCGGCTCGCCGAGCGCCGCGGCGCGACCCCAGACGTAGGCGTCGAGAAATCCCATCCCATGGGGTTCCAGCCGATCGTGGACACCCTTGGCCCACCAACCCTGCGTGGCGATCGGCTCCAAGGCGTCGCGCAGCCGGCGCGCCGGGCTGTGCGGCACCATCGGGGCGGCCGGAGGCTCGGCGGTAGGCACGAGGTAGACGGCGGCGATATCGGCGAACTTCATGGTCGGGGACCGTAGCGGCCGGCCGCGGAGTATCGACCGGCGCTCATTCGATGCGGACGTACTCTCTGATCCAGGTCGGCAGACGAACGGGGCGACCGGCAGTGTCGACACAACCGTGCACAGTGACGGCGGTCGAACACACCTCGTCATCGACACACAGCAGGTAGCCGATCTGAAAGGTTGCCCTGGTGGCAGAGGCGAGCGTGAGATGAACATCGACCTCGTCGTCGAAGCGCAGCGGTCGCAAGTAGCGGACCGAGACCTCGAGTACGGCGATGTCCACCCCCTCGGCTCGCAGGCTCGCATAGGGATGCCCCGCGTCGCGGAGGAACTCGACGCGGGCCTCTTCGAGGTACGCCAGGTACGCCGCGTGGTGGACGATGCCCATCGCGTCGGTCTCGCAGAAGCGGACGCGGACGCGGTGGCGGAACGAATAATCGGCCGGGTCGAGAGGGGGCGCGAACGCAAGACGCACGGGACACACCGTATCCGAGCCAGCGATGAGGGTGGTTACGCCCCCGACGTGACGCCAAGCACCCGAAGCACCTCACCGGCGACGAAGTCGGGATCCTGCAACGGCCCGAAATGACCCAGATGCCGGTATTCGACGAGGTCGCCCGAGCCGAGGGCAGTCGCCGCCGCCGGGGCGAACAACGCCGGACCGCCCACCGGTTCGGATCGGCCGGCGGCGATCGTCACCGGCGCGGTGATCGGCGACAGTTGATCGGCGAACAACTTGCTGTTCGCCTCGAACGTCCGGGCCTCGGCCTCGCCGCTGCAGGCCAGGCGCACGGTGCCATCGGGTTCGTCGACGAACCCCCAGTTCACGTAGGCGGCCAGCGCATCGGCCCGGAGCACGCTCAAACCGGGGCGGGTGGCATAGCGCATCAGCGCTTCCTCGCGTGAGGCGAAGGTCTCTCGCCGTCGTCGCGCCGAAGCCGAGAGCGTGTTCTGCTTCGGATCGATCCGCATGCCCGGTGGGAGCACGATCGGCTCGTACAGGTATGCCGCAATGACCAACTCAGGTCGGGCAAGGGCGGCGAGGAGCACGGCGCACCCGCCCATCGAATGCCCGAAGGCCTTGACCCGCTCGATGCCGAGATGATCGAGCACGGCGAGCACGTCGTCGCGCATGCCCGCCCAGTCGAAGTCCCCGTCGACGGGGTCGCTCGAACCCCCGTGGCCCCGCATATCAAGGGCCCACACCTGGTAACGGGGTGTCAAACCGGCGACCATCGGCACGTAGCAGCGGCCATGGAACCCGGTCGCATGGCAGACGATCAACGGCTCGCCGTCCCCACCCAGATGATGGGCCTGCACCGTCACACCAGCGGTCGATGACACGGTGATCGTCGTGATGCCGTCACCGGGCGCGCTTCGGCGAGGAGCATTCATCGGCGGAGCCCCCGGCCGTAAATCGGCGGGAGATCGAGCGATGTGATGATCCCGGGCGTGGCATCGCAGACGGCCGGGATGGCGTTGACCAGCCGGGCCGCCGCCGTGGCGTTGCCACCCTCGGCCGGGTTGCCGGTGCCGTCGTCGGCGCTGATCGAGACCTCTATCGACGGACGGCCGGTGATCAGCACCCGGTGCATCCCCTGCTTGCCCGCCGGGGGGCGCGGCCAATCCGGCGCGGCATCGTCGGTGATCCGCGTGATGTGTTCGAGCACCAGCGCCGCCCGGCCGCCGACGATGCCACGGACCTCGAACCGCATCGCCCCCTGGGTACCGGCGTCGAACGTACCCATCCCCGGTACCTCGATGGTCGACTCGAGCGGGCGGCGTTCGGTATGGATCTCGATGTCGTCGAGCTGTACATCGAGGCCTTCGGCGAGCAATCGCAACATCGGCCCCCACACCGTGGTCAAGGCCTCGGTCATCAGCATCGGTGGCGTGCGATCGAGCGGCGTGCCGAACCCGACCAGGTCGCGTACCGCATCGGGCGCGTGATACGTGGCGTAGTTGAACAGCTCCTGGCAGCGGATCTCATCGATCTGTCCGGCGACGCCCGACAGGATCAGCGGGAGCAGATCCATCGCCCAGCCCGGGTCGATGCCGGTGGCCAGCAACGTCGAGCCGCCCTGCCGGCACGCGCCATCGACGTACTGCACCAGTTCGGGCGGGGCCGAACGCGGGTGATACAGCGGGTAGGTACCCGGCGTGACCACGTTGGCACCCGAGCCGAGGCAACGCAGCATCTCGCCGATCGCCTCCATCGGGCGGAAGTCACCCGACGACGTGTACACCACACAATCGGGTCGCAATGCCAGTGCGGCGGCGACATCGTCGGTCGCTGGGACCCCGACCGCCTCAATGCCGGCCAGCGTTCCACCGTCGATACCCACCTTGTCGGGATTGGCCACGATCACCCCGACGAGTTCGAGATCGCGATGGCTGACCACGGCCCGAATAGCCGGGCGCCCGACGTTGCCCGTACCCCACACCACCACTCGTCTCGTCACCCCGCAGAAACTACGCAACGCGCTGCGGCGAACCACCGCCCGGCGAGCAACAGCAGAACGGCCGGTGTGCAAGAGTGTGGGCGTCACAGCCACGAATACCCTGGGAAGACGAGCGCATGACGACCACCACCACTCCGCGTCGATTCGTCCGCGCCGACGGGCCGGACAAGGTCACGGGCAGCGGTCGCTATGCGGCCGACCTCACGATGACGGGTCAGCTGGCCGCCAAGTTCCGCTATGCCGACACGGCCCATGCCCGCATCACCCGGCTCGACGTCTCGGCCGCCCGGGCGATGCCCGGGGTGCTGGCCGTGCTCACCGACGACGACGTGCCCGATGTGCGCTTCGGACCCTTCGTGCAGGATCGCACGCTGTTCGCCCGCGAGATCGTGCGGTTCGAGGGTGAGGTGCTCGCCGCGGTCGCCGCCGTCACCCCGGCGATCGCCCAGGCCGCCTGCGACGCGATCGTCGTCGAGTACGAGCCGCTCCCCGTCGTCGGCGACATCGAGGCCGCGCTCACCGATGGTTCTCCGCTGGTCCACGAGGGTTGGGCGGGCTACGGCGCGGCCGATGCGCTGGTCCGCAATGGCAACGACGCCTCGTTCGCCTCGATCACCAAGGGCGATGTCGACGCCGGGTTCGCCGACGCCGACCACGTGATCACCAGCCGTTACGTCGCCGATGGATGCCACGCCGCGCCGATCGAACCCCGTGCCGTGGTCGCCCAATGGGAGGGCGACAAGGTGACCATCTGGACCTCGACCCAGGTGCCGTTCGACGCCCGCGCCGGGGTGTGCGAGACGCTGGAGATCCCCAACAACCGGGTGCGGATCATCGTCCCCCACCTCGGCGGTGGATTCGGCGGCAAGTGCGGGTTCCATTACGAGGCCCACATCGCCGCGCTCGCCCGGGCGACCAAGCGCCCGGTGCGGTTGGTGTTCAGCCGCCGCGAGGAGTTTCTCGCTCCCGACCGGCGCCGGGAGGGCATGGTCATCGAGATCACCTCCGGTGTCCGCGCCGACGGAACGATCACCGCCCGCAAGGCGTGGCTGGCGATCGACAATGGCGCGTACACCGCCGACTCGGGCTTCTTCAGCCAGATCGCCTCGATGCATGTCGCCGGGCCGTACGCCATTGCCAACGTCCATATCGACGCCCATCTCGTCTACACCAACCACCAACCGTCGGGGTCGGTGCGGGCCCCCACGGCCCCCGGCTGCTGCTGGGCCGTCGAATCGCATACCGACGAACTGGCCCGGGCCGTCGGGATGAACCCGGTCGACTTCCGCCACCTCAACGCCCTCGACACCGGGCGGGTCGGTCCGAGCGGCCAGACCCACGACGAGATCGGGCTGCAGGAGTGCATCGCCAAGGCGGCCGAGATGATCGGCTGGTACGACGACCGCCCCGACGACGAGGCCGTCGGGCTGGCCATCGGCTGGTGGCCGTCGTTCGCCGCCCCATCCGGCGCCTACGTCAAGCTCGACGGCGACGGCTCGGGCCAGATCGTCACCGGCGCCCAGGAATGCGGCACCGGCGCGGTCATGACCCTGCGCCAGCTCGCCGCCGACGAACTGGGCATGCGGCCCGAGGACTTCGAACTGGTCTATCAGGACACGTCCGCAGCCCCCTACGACATGGGGGCGACCGGCAGCCAGACCTTGTTCAACAACGGTCGGGCAGTGGTCGAGGCGGCGATGGAAATCGGCCGTCAGCTGCGCAATCTCGCCGCTCACCGGCTCGAGGCAGACCCCGCCGACATCGTGCTCGCCGATGGCGCCGCCCATGTCGCCGGCACCCCGGCACTGTCGGTGACCATCGCCGATCTCGCCGGCGAGGCGGCCGGGGGTGAGCTGCTCATCGCCCACGGCTCGGGCGCGCCACCGACGGCACCGCCCCTGGTCGGATCGAGTTGCGTCGGCGATCTGGGCATGGCCGCCTGGGTGGCGCCGCAGTTCTCGTGCCATGCGGTGCGCATCCGGCTCGACCGCGACACCGGTGTCGTGCGGGTGCTCGACGTCGCCGCAGCCCACGATTCGGGCACGATCCTCAACGAACTCGGCGCCCTCGGCCAGGTGGAGGGTGGTGTCCTGATGGGCATCGGTCAGGCGCTGACCGAAGGGACGATCTACGACGTCGACGGCACGCAGCGCAACGCCGCGCTGTTGGAGTACAAGTTGCAGACGATCGCCGACTCACCCCGGGTGACCACCCACTTCGTCCAGATCCCAACGGCCAACGCCGGGCCGAAGGGAGCCAAGGGATTGGCCGAGGCACCCAACGTGCCGACGGCCGCGGCGATCTCGAACGCCCTCGCCTCCTTGCTCGGCCAACCGGTTCGCCAGCTCCCGATGACCGCCGAGCGCGTGTGGGAGGCGATGCAGTCATGACGTTCACCATCGCCACGACCGTGAACGAGGCCGTCAGGTTGTTGGCCGCCGGCGCCCGCCCGGTGGCCGGCGGCAGCGATCTCGTCGTCGGCGCCCGCCACGGCAAGTTCCCCCTTCCCGCCGACCTGGTGGCCATCGACCGTCTGGCGGAGTTGCGCCCGATCACGCCCAACCCCGATGGCACGGTGCGTGTCGGCGCCCTCGCCACGCACGCCGACCTGGAAGCGAACGCGACGATTGTCGCCTCGTACACGGCCTTGGCCGACGGATCGGCGCTGGTCGGCTCGCCGGCCACGCGCCACGTGGGCACACTCGGCGGCAACGTGATGAACGCCTCGCCGGCGATGGACACCGGCGCCCCACTGGTCGTGCTCGGTGCCACCGTCGAGCTCCAGACCGTCAAAAGCACCCGCACGGTGGCCATCGCCGACCTGTGGACCGGCCCGGGGCGCACGTCCGGCGCAGCCGACGAACTGTGCGTGGCGATCAACCTTCCCGCCCGCCCGGGCCACTCGGGCAGCGCCTACCTGCGGCTGGAGTACCGCCGAGCGATGGAGATCGCCGTCGTCGGCGCCGCCGCATCGGTGATTCTCGACGCGGATGGCACGGTGACGGCAATCGCCGTGGCCCTGACGGCCGTCGCTCCCACGATTCTCACCGTCGACGGCACCGGCCGTCTGGCCGGTCGCACCCTCGACGACGCCCTCCTCGCCGAGATCGCCGAGATGGCCGCCGATCAGGCGACGCCGATCAGCGACCTGCGGGCGAGCGATCGTTACCGGCGTCACACCGTCGGCGTGATGGCCCGCCGGGCCGTCGCCGCAGCGGCGGATCGAGCCCGCGGCATCACCATTCCGGTGCCTGTCAACCGAGCCCAGGGAATTGGAGCAGCCCGATGAGCGCAGCCATCACCATCAATCTGCGGGTCAACGGCACGACGTATCCCGTGACGATCGACGACGGCCGCAACCTGGTCAGCGTGATCCGCACCGAGATCGGTCTCACCGGTACCAAGGAGGGCTGCGACGACTGCGAGTGCGGCGCCTGCATGGTGCTCCTCGACGGTCGGCCGGTGAACTCGTGCTCGTTCCTCGCCGCTCAGGCACAGGACCGTGAGATCTCGACGGTCGAAGGGGTGATGACCGGCGCCGAACTCCACCCCCTGCAACGCAACCTGCTCGAGGAGGGTGGCGTCCAATGCGGATTCTGTACTCCGGGGATGATCATGTCGGCCACGGCGCTGTTGGCGACGAACCCCGACCCGACCGAGGAGGAGATCCGCATCGGACTGTCGGGCAACCTCTGCCGGTGCACCGGCTACGCCAAGATCCTCGCCGCCGTCGAACGCACCGCCCGGGAGCTCGCTCAGGCGTAGTCGTGGAACGGCGGATTCGAACCACGCTCTGGACGGTGGCCACCCTGGCGGGCGGAGCCACCGGCATCCCCCTCGGTGTCGCCGTCGGGTTGCTCGTCCGCGGCCGGCAACCGATCCCGGCGGCGGTGCTGGTCGTCATCTCCGCATCGACCGGCTACTGGCTGTACGTGATCATCGCCCGACGATCCGGCGTGCTCGCTCGACCGTTCGGCCTGCTGGCCCGGGCCGCCGACGATGTCGAGGCGGGGCGGGTGCTGCAACGTCCGGCGGTCACCGGCGACGGCGACATCGATCGCATCGGTGCCGTGCTCGCCGCCGCCAGCGTCGGGCTCACCGAACGGGCGGCCGATCGGGAGGAGCGCCAGCGGACGTTCGCCAACGATCTGTCGAATCAATTGCGGGGCCCGGTCACCAACCTGCGTCTTGTCGTCGAGGCAGCAGAACGCAGCAATCAGCCGAGCCACCTGCTCACCGCCGCCCACGCCGAACTCGACCGCCTGCAGGTGACGGTGGATCACCTGTTGATGCTCACCCGAGACCGCCAGCCCGCCGCCGGGTCGATCGCCCTGAGCTCGGTGGCCAACGGAGCCGAGCGACGTTGGACGGCTCGGGCGACGGCGGCAGGCCGCCAACTCAACATCACCGCCGATCGATCACTGCCGACCGTATGCGGGTCGCGCGTCGATGTCGATCAGATTCTCGATGCCCTGATCGGCAACGCCCTACGCCACGGCGGCGGCCACATCTTCGTCACCACCCGCTCGATCCAGGGCGGGGCGGCCATCGATGTCGCCGACCAGGGAGCCGGCATCCCGGCGGAATACACCGACCGCATCTTCTTCCGCCAGCGCCCGGCCGACGACCCGATGACCGCCGGCGACGTGCCGTCCGACACGGTCACCCTGGCGACGGCCCGAGCGCTCGCCGAGGCCAACGGTGGCCGCCTGGTGCTGTCGTCCGCCCGACCACCCCGGTTCAGTCTCATCCTGCCCACGACGGGCTGAGATCGCCGATCAGTGGTGAACGAACACGGCGTGGGTGAATCGCTGCACCGAGCCCCATGGTGTGCGATGGTCCCGTTCGAACGACTCCGTCAGATCGAATGCGGCACCGAACGCCGCCTGGAGCGAGGCGGCCGAGTGCCTGGCCACCGGGAGTCCGCTGCACTGTTCGGGGCCGTCAGGAGCGAACGTGGCGATGATCAACACGCCACCGGCACGAACGGCCATCGAGGCATTCGCCGCGTATGCGGCCTGATCACCGACCGACGTGAGGAAGTGGAACACGGCCCGGTCATGCCACACATCGACCGGGCGTTCGAACGCGACGGTGCGCACGTCGGCGACCCGGCACGCCACGATTTCGGCGTCATCACCGAGTTCGGCGGCGAGTCGGGCAAGGGCCGCCGAGGAGATGTCGATCGCCTCGATCGACCGGTACCCGGCGGCGATCAGATCGGTGACCAGGATCGACGCGCCGGCACCGAGCACCGCGACATGGCTGACGGGCGTCGACACGCGACGCACGAGGTCGAGTCAGGGCTGTGAGTCGACCTGATACCAGCTGACCTCGTCGGCTCGCTTGGTCGACCAAACATCGTCCCAGTGGTCGCGTGCGTCGGTCATCGGGCACGATCGTAACCGACGGGCGACCCGCCACGGCCGACGACGATCGCAGCAATTCCGGGCTTGTCGTAACGTTCGCGAGCGCCATCAGACAGGATGGGGCAATGGCTCGCGTCGAACTTCTGGACGCCACGACCGCCCCGATCACCACCCAGGCGTACTTCGCCGGTGGCGACCCCGGGCCGATCGTGGCTGCCCTCGCTCACGTCCCCGAACTGGTCGGACCGACACTCGGGTTCGTCGGTGCCGCGCTCGGGCAAGGGGCGGCATCCACGCGCCACAAGGAGTTCGCCATCCTGCGCACATCGGCGCTGCAAGGCTGCCGGTACTGCATCCACGCCCATACGGCCGTCGCCCTCGATGTCGGGCTCTCCGAGGCCGAGGTTCGCACGCTGCGCGGCGAACTTCCCCTCGAACAGGGGTTTCCCCACGCGTCGGAACGGGCTCTGATCGGGTGGATCGATGGCGTCGCCGGCGCAACCGGGCCCGTGCGCGACGACGTGTGGACCGCCGCACGCACGCACTTCCCCGAGCACATCCTGATGGAACTGTCGATCACGATCGGGGCGACGATGTTCCTCAACCGCTTCGCCACCGGCTTCGAGCTACCAACCTCGCCGGCCGTGCTCGAGCGCCTGACGGCGGGGGGGCTGCTGTGAGCCTCGCGGTCGTCACCGGCGGCCCGGTTGCCGACGCCATCGCCGCCGGCGAGATGCCCGGGCGCGTCTGGCTGTACTCCAACTACCACTGCAATCTGGCCTGCTCGTACTGCCTGACCGAGTCGTCGCCGCGCAGCCCACGCCGCCAGCTGACCCCCGACACGATGATCGACGTCGCCCGCCAGGCGGCCGAGTTGGGATTCACCGGGCTGGGGGTCACCGGTGGTGAGCCGTTCCTGCTGCCCTGGCTCCCCGAGACGATCCGCACGATGGCGTCGTCGCTCCCCGTGATCCTGTTGACCAACGGCACGTTGTTCCACGGCGATCGCATCGAGCGGGCGGCGGTGCTCGCCGACTCCGACATCGCGCTGCAGATCTCGCTCGACTCCCACCTGCCCGATGTCAACGACGACGCCCGCGGGCCCGACAACTTCGACAAGGTGATCGAGGCCGTCCCCCGCCTGATCGCCCTCGGCATCCGCGTCCGTATTGCCACAACGACCGACGGTCCGCTAGACAGCCCGACGCTCGATCCGCTCAAGCAGTTGGTCCGCGAGATGGGAGTGGCCGACGACGACCATCTCGTGCGCCCCATCGTGCGGCGGGGCCGCGCCGACGAACGCGGCATGGGGGTGGTCGCCGCCGCCCAGGACATTCCGAGCGAGCTGACGATCACCGCCGACGGCGCCTACTGGGGCAGCTTCGGCCCCACGATCCGCTCCGGCCGCCTCGACACCGACCTGCTGCTCACCCGCACGGTGCTGCCGCTCTCCATTCCGGCGAACGCCCTGCTCAACGCACTCGGCGGAATGCCGGCCGGATCGGACGCGCGCCTCGGGATACGTTGAGCATGACGTCGCGGAGCCGGTCGGCTCCACCGAGACTGCCGCCATCGCCCAGACCCGACAGGGTGAGTGGGCGACTCCGGATTCGAAGGACCGGGAGCAGCTCAGGTTGGTATGGCATCTGGCATGACAAGTATCAAGGTCAGTAAGGAGACTCGGGACGATCTCAACGTCGTGGCTGCGGCAAGTGGGAGGAGCGTCGAGCGCAGATTCGCCAGTGGCTCAATGATTGGCGTGCGCTGCAGATGGCCCTCGCCATCGCGGCGAGCGATCAAACCGAGGACCAGGCGATCGCGGGAGGCACCGCGAGGTCGGTGGCGAGGATGCTTGATGCAGGCGGGTGACGTGCTGCGCGTGGATTTTTATCCGAAACGGCGCGGTTCGGCCGCAGGCGTACGGTCGGCCATTGTCGTGCAACGCAATGCGATGCTTGACGTGGGCCTTCGCTCGGTCCTGGTAGTGCCCTGCACGAACACCAACCGGGACTATCCGGCCGAAGTCGTGACTGATTGGGGCGTGGCCCAGGCGCACCTTGTCGCCGCGGTGAGCGTCGATGACATCGTGGAGGCAACAGGAGCGACCGTCGGCCCCGCCGTCCTGGCGCAGATCCGTGAACTGCTCGCCTTGCTGCTCGACCTCGACTGACCGTCCCGTCAGGTCACGGCGCGGGCGTCAGCACCTGACGGGCGATGGTCGGGAGACGACCCGTGTCGCCCGACTCGGCGATGGCGCGCAGATCGGCGACGTCATCGACGTCGCGCGCCATGGCGACGAGATGCACTCGACGCCCGAGTTGATGCAGCCGGCGGATCTGGGCGAGACCGGTGTTCGACGCACTCATCGGCACACCGTCGAACTCCTCGCCGCTCGGATGGGCAAGTCCGATCACCCAGTAGCCGCCATCGGTCGCCATGCCGACCACATCGTCGCCGGCGGTCAACGCCCGGGCCGCACCCGACAACCTGCGAGCAGCCGCCGGCGTGTCCATACCGACGATCAGGCCTCGTCCGTGCGTGGCGAAGCCGTGGTTCTGCCGCTCCCCCAGGTCACCGTCGGATTGCGGCACGATGTCATAGTCATGCGGCATCCAGGATTGGACCTCGCCGTCGAGCAGCAGCACCTTGTCGACGTTGCCGCCGATCTCGTCGGCAGCCGCATCAACGGCGGCGATCGTGTCGGCGAACGCGGCGTGCGCCACCTCGGCGGCCTGCCGGGGCGTACACGGCGGACACAGACGCGTCTTGACCAGGCCCGGGACCGGGGATTTGGCGATGATCGTGAGATGCACGATCTACAGGCCGCGACCAGGTTCTTCGTGCAACAGCCGACCCATGTCCTGCACCGCCCGGATCGTGCCACGGACGGTGCCGGTGACCTTCGATCGACCTTCGCGTTCGGTGTACTCGGTGGGTACGTTGCGGATTCGCCAGCCGGCGCTCGCCGCCCGCAGCACCATCTCGAGGGGCCAGCCCGAGCGACGATCCTGCATGTCGAGGGCCAACAGCTCCTTGCGCCGCATCGCCCGCATCGGCCCGATGTCGGCCAGATGCACACCGGTGCGGCGGCCCACCTCGAATGCCAACACCTTGTTGGCGACGCGGGCATGGATCGGCCAGGCACCGCGCCGGGCGATCCGCTCCCCGATCACCAGGTCGGCCTCGTGGCGTTGGACGTACCCCGCGACGAACGGCAACGCCGCCGGGTCGAGCGACGCGTCGCAGTCCATGAAACAGACGATGTCGTCGGTCGCCGCCTGCAGACCAGCCCAGCAGGCCGACCCGAATCCCTGCACCGGCTCGGCGACGACGGTCGCGCCCATGTCGGCGGCGATGGCGGCCGTGGCGTCGGTGGAGCCGTTGTCGACGACGATCGGGTGGTAGCCGAGCGGCATCCGCTCGAGCACCCAGGCGATCGCGGCCGCTTCGTTCAGGGCGGGAAGAATGACATCGGGCATCGGGTACGCAGTCTCGGATCGTTCAGGAGTGTGACAACAAATGAAGGTGCTGGTCACCGGCGGTGCCGGATTCATCGGTTCGCATATCGTCGACGAGTTGACCGGCGGCGGTCACGAGGTGATCGTTGTCGACGATCTCGATCCCGCCGCCCACCAAGGTCTGCCCGATGGACTGTCGCCCGATGCACACTACCGATGGGCCGACGTGCGCGACCTGCAGGCGTGGGCCGATCTGCTCGACGGCGTCGACGCGGTGTGCCATAAGGCGGCCAAGGTCGGACTCGGCGTCGACTTCGCCGATGTCGCCGACTACGTCGGGCGCAACGACGGGGCCACCGCCGCGCTGCTCGGGGAGCTGCACGAACGAAGGTTCACCGGGCGGATCGTGCTCGCCTCGAGCATGGTCGTGTACGGCGAGGGGCGGTACCGCTGCGCCGACCACGGCATCGTGCGACCGGGCCCACGCCTGGCGACGGCGATGGACGCCGGCCAGTTCGAGCAGACATGTCCGGTATGCCGCGGTCCATTGACTGCGGAGTCGGTGCCCGAGGACCACTGGCTCGACCCGCGCAACGT
>JANMJD010000510.1:0-1827 GCA_031371195.1 Actinomycetes bacterium
CTCGTCGTTCAGGCGGATGGGCTCGTGCCCAACTCGCAGCCGGTGGAGGTTGCCGGCGGGAGCCGGAAGCGCATCCTGCTCGTGCTGCCCGGATCGGACCTCACCTCGGCAGTGAAGATCACGGCACGCGTCGACGACGACAAAACACTGTCCGCCAGTACGGAGATCGAAAGTCGGGAGTTGGCGGAGCTGGTCGGCGTCATGGCCGGTGTCCGCTCGGGTCGACCCTTGCCGGCGACGGCGAAGCTGGCGTACGACGCCGGCACGGTGCGTTTCAGTGAGCTCGAAGATGATGAGATCGCCCTCGCGCCGGGATCGATCCAATCACTCGGCACGATCGCCGTTGCCCCGGCCGATCTGCGTCGGATGGACGCGTATGCGATCGACGGTCTGAGCCAGTGGGTCGCCAACGGCGGTCATCTGCTCGTCGCCGCGGAGCGCGGCCAGACCCTTCCCCAGCTTCCTGCCTTGCTGCAGCCGGGTGCGAAACGACTCATCGAGGCCGGCGACGGCGATGTCCGCATGATGGGAGCGGTGCTTGGGCGCGGCTCGTGGGACGGCGTGGTGGAGCCGACGCCGGTTGGCACGCGCCGGACCGGTCGGGTCGGGTTCGGCCGCGGCGGGCAGATCACGAGCCTCGCCGACGAGCTCCAGGCCGACAGCGGCTTCCAGGTTCCCCAGCTGCGCTGGCTCGTGCCCGCGATCGTGGCCTATGGCGCCCTCCTGCTCGGCGGCGTGATCGCCCTTCGTCGTCGACCGCGTCCGGTGCGCGAATGGCTCGTCCTTCCCCTTGTCGGCATCGTGTTGGGGGTCGGGATCCTGTTCGTGTCGTCGGACGTCCGGGGCCGGATAAACCCGGCGCAGGCGACCATCCTCGACGCCACCGCCGGCGGAACGGAGGCAACCACGTTCGTCGGCATGACCAAGGGTGAGCCGGGCCGGGTCACGGCGCGCTTCGACCCCCGTTGGATCATGGACACGCTTCCAGCCGAAGCGATCACCTCGACCTTGTCGAGCTTCGCGACGACGCCGGTGAAGGTCGTCCGCGAGTCCGGAGCGCTGGCCGCGTCCGTCGATCTCACCGTCGGCACGTCGGGCCTGATGGCGGCACGCGGTCCGGTCGAGGCGCGCGGGACGCTGGCGGTGGCGGCCCGCGCCGAAGGCGACGATCGGGTGGCTGGGACCGTGCACAACACAACGCCGTGGCGGCTGGACAGCGTGGCGGTGATGGTGGCGACCGGTTCGGTGCTCGTCGGCACGTTGGAACCCGACGAGGAGAAGGACTGGTCGCTGTTCGTCCCCGATCTCAACGGACGGGCCGACCGTGCGTTGGGTAGCGACGTCTGGCCGGTCGGGACCCTCGGGCGGGCAAGCATCGTCAACTTCCCGGCATGGTGGGCTTGGGCCTCGACCCGGGCTGATGAGCTGGCGGCACCCGGCCGGGTGACGACCGTGGGCTGGACTCGTGGCTACGTCGCCCGCGTCGGTCTCGACGGAAAGCCCTACCGCCGCCTTGCCGGCCGGACCGGGGTTGTGGGCCGTGGGGCGGTCACCATCGATGTGACCGCACCGAGGCGCAGCAGTGTTCGGCGGACGATCCTGCAGGGTGACGCGTACAGCTCGACCGCCGGTCTCGCTCGCTTCGACGTGGCGGATAGCCCCGCATCGACTCCCACATCGACTCAAGCATCGACCCCCGCATCGACTCCTTTGTCGGCCCGAGTTGTCGCCGGGACGCGGCTCGAAGCCTGGGTCGGTGGGAAATGGGCGACGTTGCAGCAGCCGGCGGGTGTGCCGAGTGATTCGCCGGTGGTCGCCGCGCTCGTC
>JANMJD010000004.1:0-32203 GCA_031371195.1 Actinomycetes bacterium
ATTTACAGGGCATCCAGCTTCCGGGACTCTTCGTATTCGGCGTGGTGCTGGCGATCTGCAAGCAGCGCACCGGGCGGCTCGGGATGGGGGTGATGGCTCATGCGGCGTTCAACGCGACGACCGTCGTGGCCATGCTCGCCGTAACGTTGCCGAAGTTGGGGGGGACGAGATGACCGACCGACAGCCCCGCCGGGTGGAAAGATGAAGTCCGGAATGAGCGAAACCGACCTCTCCGAGGCGGCACGGGACGACGCCGCGAGCGCGCTCGAAGCTGCCGACGCACCAACTGCTGCCGACCCGGCCGCAGCCGATCGGGCGTCGTCGCTCGCCTGGGATCTCGACACTGCACAGGGCACCGACCTCGACGCGCCGCCGCGGCCGGTGATCGACGAAATGCCCGATGACCGATTGCCCGATGACCGACTGGCCGGCGACGAACGAGCCGGGCCGTTCGAGACGGCACTCGACGACACGACGGCAATGGCCCCCGAAAAGATCCCCGCACGATGGGGAACCCGGCGAGTGTTCGAGGTGCTGACAACATTCGCCATCGTGCTGTTCGTCACGGCCTTCGTCGTCTCCCAGCTGCAACCCGCCGACATCTTCTCCAGCGCCGTACCCACCGGTGGCGATATGGGCGCCCATGTGTGGGCACCGGCGTACCTGCGCGACCACCTGCTACCGCACGGTCGGCTGACCGGCTGGTCGATGGACTGGTACGGCGGTCTGCCGATCTATCGGTTCTACATGCTGCCCCCGGCGTTGCTCATCCTGCTACTCGACATCGTCCTGCCCTACGGCATGGCGTTCAAGATCATCGCCGTGCTCGGCGTTGTCACCCTGCCGGTGTGCCTCTGGGCGTTCGGCAAGCTCACCCGGTTGCCGTATCCGATCCCCGCTTTGTTCGCCGTGGCCGGCGCCGTCTTCCTGTTCGACGAAACCTTCACGATCCTCGGTGGCAACATCGCCTCGACGATGGCTGGGGAGTTCTCGTTCTCGATCGCCCTCTCGTTGGCCATGCTCGCCTTCGGCGTCTTCGCCCGCGGCTTGGAGACCGGCCGCCATCGAGCGCTGGCCGCCGTACTCATCGCCCTCGCCGCCCTCAGCCACGGTGTGGTCATGATCGGATTCGTCGCCCCCGGGCTGCTGCTGCTCTGGCTGATCTCGATCGACGGCAAGCGAACGATCTACGCCGTCACATCCGGCCTGACCGGCCTGCTCCTCGCTGCATTCTGGTTGCTCCCATTCACGCTGACCTCGAAGTTCATGACCGACATGAAGTACGAGGGAGCGCCGATCCCCGGCGGCGAGTGGAACTCGTACTGGAAGATGTTCTTCCCGCATACGACCGATGTCGACCGGTTCTGGGCGGTATTGGCGATCATCGGGTTCATCGCCGGAGTGGTGCGGCGGAACCGGGCAGTGTCGTTCCTCGGGGTGTTCTCACTGGTGCTCACGGCGATGGTGTTCCTGTCGAAAGACGGCATCCCCGGGTTCGGGCTGCTCTGGAACGTGCGCCTGCTCCCGTTCGTCTACCTGTTGCGCTACCTGTTGGCGATGGTCGGCATCGTCGAGCTCGTCTGGGGTGTGCTGCGGGTGTGGCGCGATCGCAAGATCGCCCAGCGTGTGGCGCGCTCGTATCCCGAGCCGGCCGGCTTGGTCCTCGTCGGCGCCTTGAGCCCGGTGCGGGCCTCGGCGCGCAAGTTCTTCGCCTCGATGGCCGTGCTCGGTATGGTCGGCGCCGTCGGCCTGGGCTGGCTGTCGTGGCATCTGGGCAAGTTCCCGTTCCAGAAGGAGACGTACGTCGCCACTGGGAAGACCGATGCGGACAAGTACCGCTTCGAGTGGCTGGGCATCGACGTGGCCACGTCCCAGAAGAACGGCTTCGTAGACGGCTGGGCGCGTCACAACTTCACCGGCTACCAGGGCAAGGGCGCCTACGGCGAGTATCGGGCGCTGATCGAGCAGATGAAGGTCCTCGGGGCCGATCCGGCCCACGGTTGCGGGCGGGCGCTCTGGGAGCACACCGGAGGCGAGTACGGCACGCCGATGGCCTTGATGCTGCTCCCGTTCTGGACCGACAGCTGTATCGGTTCCGAGGAGGGTCTGTTCTTCGAGGCCTCGGCGACCACGCCGTATCACTTCCTGGCCGCTGCGGCGATGTCGGAGTCGGCGTCGAACCCGGTCCGCGAGTTGACGTACGAGAAGAAAAACGCTGAGTTGGGCACTCGCTATCTGCAAAATCTGGGCGTGCGCTACTACCTCGCCTACAACCCGGCCACGATCGAGCGGGCGAGCAAACAGGCCGATCTCATTCCGGTCGCCACCTCGGGTCCTTGGCATATCTACGAGGTGGTCGGTAGCGACCTGGTGACGCCCCTGACCGCCGAGCCGGTGGTCGTCAACCCCCGCCCCGGCGACCAGCGCGAGCGTTGGCTCGAGGTCGGATCGACCTACTTCCAGCATCCCGATCGCTGGGCGGCGATGCCGGTTGCCGATGGTCCGGCGAGCTGGCAGCGGGTCGACGTCGTGCCCGACAAGATCGAGCCGACCAAGGTCGACGCCGTCCACAGCGTGCAACCGATAGAGACCCGGCCGCTGGCACCCGTCACCGTCAGCGACGTGAAGCTCGGCGACGAATCGATCTCGTTCCGCGTCGATCAGGTGGGCGTCCCCGTGCTGGTCAAGGTGAGCTACTTCCCGAACTGGGAGGCATCCGGAGCCGACGGCCCGTACCGAGTGGCTCCGAACCTGATGGTCGTGGTTCCCCGATCGCAGCAGGTACGACTCACGTACGGCCGCACGACGATCGACTATGCGGCGTGGCTGGCCACACTCTTCGGACTGCTCGCACTCGTGTGGCTGTGGCGGTCGGGTCCGGTGCGATACGCCGATGAATCGCCCGACGACTCGTATCCGGTCGATCCGGACCCGTTCGGCGACGACGACTTCGGCGTCGGTGGTGGCACCTACGAAGGCGGCGACCGCTGGGTTCCGTTCGACGACATGAGGGGACGACCGCTCGACGATGTCGACCTGCATGACGATGATTGGCTCGATATGCCGCCGACCGCGCCGTTCGGCCACCCCGACCCAACTTCGATGGCCGAGACCCCGCCCCCCGAGCCACCCGGGTATGGTGGCTCCCCGCATGTCTGAACTCGATTCCATTGTCAAGGCCTACGACATCCGGGGCACGGTCCCCGATCAACTCCACCCCGGGATCGCTCGAGCGCTCGGTGTCGGGTTCGCCCGTTTCGCCGGGGCCTCCCGCATCCTCATCGGGCGCGATATGCGCCCCTCGGGCATCGAGTTGGCCGACGCCTTCGCCGATGGGGTCCGCTCGCAGGGAGTCGATGTCATCCGTCTCGGGCTGGCCTCGACCGACATGGTGTATTACGCCGCGGGCAAGTTCGACGCTCCGGGCGCGATGTTCACCGCCTCGCACAACCCGGCTCAGTACAACGGTGTCAAGCTGTGCCTGTCGGGCGCCCGTCCGGTGGGGGCCGACACCGGACTCGCCGACATCAAGGCCACGGCGCAAGCCGTACTCGACGGCCATGGGCCGGCCGCTGCCGCTCGCAGCGGTGGGGTGAGCGATCTCGATCTCGTCGACGCGTTCGCCGAGCATGTCGTTTCGTTCATCGACATCGACGCCCTGCGCCCGATGCGCGTTGTGGCCGACATGGCCAACGGCATGGGCGGGTACGTGGTGCCGCGCATCTTCGAGCGGCTCGGCAAGATCGAACTCGAAGTGATGTACGGCGAACTGGACGGAACGTTCCCCAATCACCCGGCCGATCCGATTCAGCCGGAGAACCAGCGCGACCTACGGGCGCGGGTCCTGTCGGGCGGATTCGACCTGGGTCTTGCCTTCGACGGCGACGCCGACCGCGTGTTCGTCGTCGACGAGGCGGGGCGGGGGATGTCGGGCTCGACGACCACCGCGCTGCTGGCGGCCAACATCCTGGAACGCCACCCCGGTGCCACGGTGCTGCACAACCTGATCTGCTCGCGAGCGGTCCCCGAGGTGATTCGCGAGCATGGCGGTGTGCCATATCGCACGAAGGTCGGCCACTCGTACATCAAGACGTTGATGGCCGAGACCGGCGCGGTGTTCGGCGGCGAGCACTCTGCGCACTACTACTTCCTCGACAACTACCGTGCCGACTCCGGCGTGATCGCCAGCATGTTCGTGCTCGCCGAGCTGAGCAAGTCCGACGCCCCGCTCTCGGTGGTGCGCCAGCCCTACGAGCGGTACGCCGCCAGCGGTGAGATCAACACCGTCGTCGCCGACCCGCTGGCCGTGATCGAGCGGATTGCCACCGAATACGCCGGCGAGTCGCAGGATCGACTCGATGGCCTGACCGTCGATTGCGGGCCATGGTGGTTCAACCTGCGGGCCTCGAACACCGAACCTCTGCTTCGTCTCAACCTTGAGGCTCCGACTGCCGATGAGTGTGCCGAGCGGGTTGCCCGCGTCGTCTCGCTCATCGCCGAATGATTTGAGGACGATGATGGCGCTTGACAGCCGTTTGCTCGAGATTCTCGCCTGCCCCGAGGACAAGGGACCGTTGTTCTACCTCGGTGACGTGGACGGCCTGTACAACCCCCGTCTTCGGCGCCGGTACGCCATCCGCGACGGCATCCCGATCATGTTGGTCGAAGAGGCCGAGTCGGTGGCCGACGCGGAGCATGACCGTCTGATGCAGCGCGTGAACGACGAAGGCATCTCGCCGACGTTCGCGAGCTGAAGTTTTGCTATCCATGTTACGATCAGGTAACGAAATCGGCGTTTGGAGGAAGATCGTGGGATCAGCGGCAACTCGAATGTTGCGCTTGGTCGTGGCGGGAAGTGCATTGGGTGCCGCGGCGACGGTCGGCCTCGGAGTTGCTCCGTTTGCCGTGCCCAGCGCCTTTGCCGCACTCGGTGCCGGCGGTGAATACCATCCCGTCGTGCCCACCCGGGTGCTCGACACACGCGTGGCGGCCAGCCAGGCCCCCGGCGCCAAGGGTTTCGGCGACGCCAACTTCTTCGACGTCAAGATCGTCGGGGCCACCGGGGTCGGTGGCGGCGCACCGGTGATCCCCACCGCCGATGTGCTCGCCGTCGTGGCCAACATCAGCGTCACCGGGGCCGACCGCAGCGGCTACCTGACTGCCTTCCCGACCAACATCACCCGTCCCGACGCCTCGAACGTCAACTTCCGGGCCGGCGAGAGCGTGCCGAATCTTGCCGTTCTGCGACCCGGAACCGACGGCAAGGTTCGCATCGTGCTGGCCGGCGACACGGCGGGTACCGGTGGGTCGGCGCACGTCCTGATCGACGTCGTCGGGTGGTTCTCGACGTCCGCATCGGGCGCCCGCGGCTCCCGCCTGGTGTCGCTGGCCCCCGGCCGCATCCTCGATACCCGCGCCGGTGTGGGCCGCGCCGGAGCGGTCACCGAGGCGCAGTGGTTCAAACTCAAGATCCGCGGCGCCGACGCCGTCGGTCCGCCCCGACCGGGGTACATTCCCAACGATCCCAACATCTCAGGGGTGATCCTCAACCTGACGGCAACCGGTACCACGGCGAATACCTTCGTCACCGCTCAGCCTGACGATTTCGCCGGTTTCCCGTCGACGTCGAGCCTCAATCTCACCGCCGGGCAGACCAAGGCCAACCTGGTGATGGTGCCTGTGGGGGCCGATGGCTCGATTCGGTTGTTCAACGAAAAGGGTTCGGTGCATCTCATCGCCGACGTGGTCGGCTACTTCAGGAGCGGGGTGAACGACGAGACCCGCGCCGGGCGCGTTGTTCCCCTCGATCGACCGTTCCGGGCGTTCGACACCCGTCAGGCCGCCTACGGCAGTGCCAAGCTCGGCTCCGGGCAGGAGGAAACGTGGAACTTCAACGCGTTCATCCAGTCGGTGAAGGTCGGTGGCACGTGGGTCGGTGAGCAGGATTCGTTGATCGTCAACCTGACGGCGACCGATCTGGGCTTCCCCTACCCGGTTGCGCGCCAGGACTCATTCCTGACCCTGCACCCGTCGGGCACGCCATTGCCCGATTCGAGCAACGTGAACTTCCTCGCCGGGCAGTCGGTCCCCAATCTGGCGGTCGCCCGCCTGTCGACCGACAACAAGCTGCTCGCCTACAACGACAACGGCTTCGTCCACTACATCGGTGACGTCGCCGCAGTCGTCCTCGAAGACGCCTGACCGGCGTTACCTGATGGGTGGAGGGACCCGATCGGTTCCTCCACTACAATTCATCTGTCGGGCTGACCCAGACCTCGGAGCCAGCAGGCCCCAGCCCACGACCCAACCCAATTCGCAGTCCTGACGTCAAACGTCATTCTGAATCGTTGTTTCGTGGAGGATCAACATGTCTTCAACCCTTGCCGCGCGCAAAGACTTCCGCGTTGCGGACCTGTCCATGGCCCCGTTCGGCCGCAAGGAAATTCACCTCGCCGAGCATGAGATGCCCGGCCTGCGGGCACTCCGCAAGGAGTACGGTCCGTCCAAGCCGCTCGCCGGAGCCCGTATCTCGGGCTCGCTGCACATGACCATCCAGACGGCGGTGCTGATCGAGACGCTCGTCGAACTCGGTGCCGACGTCCGCTGGGCGTCGTGCAACATCTTCTCGACGCAGGACCATGCCGCCGCAGCGGTTGCCGTCGGCCCCAACGGGACTGTCGAAGACCCTCAGGGCACCCCGGTATTCGCCTGGAAGGGCGAGACGCTCGAGGAGTACTGGTGGTGCACCGAGCAGATGATGACGTGGCCCGATGGGGACGGTCCGAACATGATCCTCGACGACGGTGGCGACGCCACCCTGCTCCTTCACAAGGGCGTGGAGTTCGAGAAGGCCGGCGAGGTTCCCGATCCGACGTCGGCGTCAAACCCCGAGTTCGCCATCGTGCTCGGCCTGCTGCAGCGCTCATTGAAGACCCAGCCGACGAAGTGGACGCGGATGGCGGCTCAGATCCGGGGCGGGTCCGCGGAGACGACCACCGGCGTGATGCGGCTGTACAAGATGCATGAGAAGGGTGAATTGCTCTTCCCGGCGATCAACGTCAACGACTCGGTCACCAAGTCGAAGTTCGACAACCTCTACGGGTGCCGCCACTCGTTGGTCGACGCCATCTGTCGTGCGACCGATGTCATGCTCGCCGGCAAGGTCGCCGTTGTGGCCGGGTATGGCGATGTGGGCAAGGGCTGCGCCCAGGCGCTCAAGGGTCAGGGCTGCCGGGTGGTCGTCACCGAGGTCGACCCGATCAACGCCCTGCAGGCGGCGATGGAGGGCTACCAGGTCACCGTGATCGAAGACGTCGTCGCCACCGCCGACATCTTCGTCTCGGCCACCGGCAACGATCATGTGATCACCGTCGAGCACATGCACCAGATGAAGCACAACGCCATCGTGTGCAACATCGGCCACTTCGACTCCGAGATCGACATGGCCGGCCTGGCCCGATCGGGGGCGACCCGTGACGAGTTGAAGCCCGGCACCGACCTGTGGAGCTTCCCCGACGGTCATGCCGTCATCGTGCTCGCCGAAGGCCGCCTCGTGAACCTCGGCTGCGCCACCGGCCACCCGAGCTTCGTGATGAGCTGCTCGTTCTCCAACCAGGTCATCGCCCAGATGGAACTGTTCAGCAACACCGACAAGTACCCGCTCGGCGTCTACGTTCTCCCCAAGCGTCTCGATGAGAAGGTGGCCCGCCTGCATCTCGGAGCGCTCGGGGTGAAGCTCACCCAGCTCAGCGATGAGCAGGCCGATTACCTCGGCATCGATCCGAGTGGCCCGTACAAGGCCGCCCACTACCGGTACTAGAGCTTCACGGGGGAAGGAAATCCTTCCCCCCGTGAAGTCCCCCATCACGCCGTGCGGCGGGTGGGGTTTGGCCTCCTAGGCGTCGGTCGTGGCGATCCGGTGGGCGCCGACGGTGACGAGGGCGAGCATGATCGCCGCGCTGTACAGGGGCTACCGGTCATCGGTGCGAGGAGTCGTGGTGTGGCTCGATGGCGGTCATGTTCGAGGCGCTGGAGAGTGGCAGCCGGCGTCCCACCGCAGGGAGAAGCCCGCCGATGATCGGCTCGGCGACGAGCGTCCAGATCAAGGCGATCATGATCGCGGCGGTCGGCTGACGGACGATGGCACCGATGCCGACACCGGGCTTGACGTCGAAGGAGAGATCATCGACGACCGTCTTGGGGCCGTATCGCTTTGTCAGGGATCGAGCAGAAATCATGCCGTCATCGTCCGCACTGCGGCGTTGACCGGGAACCGCTTGCGGGCCGAACCCACTGGTCGGTGCAGTGGACCCCGGCCGAACGGCGATCCACCCGACGGAGGATGTCGGTCATCCGCCAGTCGCCGGCCATCCGGTGCATTCGACGCCCGTCGTGCGGGCCGGAGGTGGTTGCGGTGCCGCGCTACTGCGAGCCGAAGCGAGCCGGTGCCACGATCCTCGATGCCGTGGTCAGCGACCGCCTACCGATCCACCTCGTCTAGGTCAACCTCCACGGCGTCGAGCGGCGCGAGGGCCAACCGGGGAATGGCGACGTGGGCGATCGGACCGAGGCCGAAGGCGATCACCAGCGTGCCGATGCCGATTGGGCCGCCCAGGGCGATTCCGGCGGCGAGGGCGAGGAGTTCGACTGTGGTCCGGGAGCGGCGGATCGACCAGCCGAAGCGGCGGTTGAATCCAACCATCAGCCCGTCGCGTGGGCCGGTTCCGAGTCCTGAACCGATGTACAGACCCGAGCCGAGACCGATGATCAGCAGGCCGAACGCAAGGTAGATCCACCGGGCGAGGATCGACGAGGCCTCGGGGAACATCCGGTTGCCGAGGTCGGCGACAAGGCCGATTTCGATGGCGTTGAGGATCGTGCCCAACCCCGGCCGCTGGCGCAGAGGAATCCACAGCAACAGGATCACCAGCCCCATCCCTTCGATCATCAGCCCGAGCGAAAGGCCCGTCAGGTCGCTCAAGCCCTGGTGGAACACATCCCATGGGGCCAGCCCGAGACGAGCCTTGACGATGCAGGAGATGCCGAGCCCGAAGCAGGCGAGCCCGCCGATGCAACGTGGCAGACGGCGGGCAAGCTCACGCCGAGGTGGGAGGAACGACACGCCGCTCGACGCTACCCAGGCGTGCGGCTCGCGGCTCAGGACTCGGGGGTGGCGTTGCTACCCGGTTCGATCGTCGCCGCGATGCGCAACGGGAGGTGATCCGAGAGCATCGGCCACGTGGCAACCCCAAGTGCGACATCGGCCGAGGTGATCACGATCGAAGCGCTCACCAGCACATAGTCGAGACGTTGGTACGGCGCTCCGGACGGATTGGTGAAGCCGGGGTCGCCGCCGGTCGACGGCCAGGCGTCGTGCAGATCTATGGCGCGGAAAGCGGCGAGCGTCGCCGGCTCGTCGGGAGCGTTGAGATCGCCGGTCAATACCTCGGCGACGGTTCGGTCCGAGCGCCGAATGGCCGTGATCGCTTCGGCGACGATCACCGCCTGATCGGCGCGCACCGCCGGGTCGTCGTGGGACGCCAGATGGGTGTTGAAGACCATCACCGGAACCGTCGGGTGGTCGACGCGCACGAACTGCAGGATCCTCCGTCGATACGACCAGCTGCGCACGCCAGGAGTGAGGGGAGTGACGTCGTGGGCATCCAGATCACGAATTGCCAACACCGCCAGACCCTCGGCCCGCCACCACACCAGCGGGCCGTACGGCAGGTGTTTTCGGGCCCACCGCCAATCCTTGGCCCCCCATGCCAACGCAAGGGCACGGGCCTGGCGGCGCTGAACTTCCTGGAGGGCCACGACTTGGATGTCCCCACCGGCCGTCATCGCTCGCAGGAGCCCGCCGATGACGGAAACATCGACACCCTTGGAGCCCTGCAGGTTCCATGTCACGATGCGCAAGGCCGTCATGGGTACAGTCTGCTCGCTACGCTCCCGTCCCCATGGGAACACGTTTAGCAGGCAAGGTCGCGCTCATCACCGGGGCATCGTCGGGGCTCGGGCGCGTCGGCGCCGAGTTGTTCGCGTCGCAGGGAGCGAAGGTGGTCATCGCCGATGTCACCGACGGCGACGAGGCAGTGGATGCGATCACAGCGGCAGGGGGCGAGGCGACCTTCGTGCGCACCGACGTGACCGACGAAGGCTCGATCAAGGCGGCGGTCGCCCACGCCATGGACACATTCGGCGGGCTGCACGTGATCTACAACAACGCCGGCGTCATGCTGTCCGACGATGACGGCCCGACGAATACGCCCATGTCAACCTATGAAAAGACGATGGACATCAACGTCAAGGGCGTGTTGCTCGGCTGCAAGTACGCAATCCCGGCCATGCTCGAATCCGGCGGGGGTTCGATCGTCAATGTCGCCTCGTTCGTCGCCCATATGGGTGCGGCGACCCCGCAGATCGCCTATACCGCCTCGAAGGGTGCCGTGTTGGCGATGACCCGGGAGATCGCCGTCATCTACGCCCGCCAGGGCATCCGGGCCAACTCGTTGTGTCCCGGGCCGATCATGACCCCGCTGCTCGCCAAGTTCCTCTCGGACGACACGAAGCGCAACCGCCGCCTCGTGCACATCCCGATGGGTCGCTTCGGCGAGCCGCACGAGATCGCCAACGGGGCGCTGTTCCTTGCGTCTGACGAGTCATCCTGGATGACCGGCCAATCGCTGATCATCGACGGCGGTATCAGCTCGGCCTACGTCACTCCGGAATGAGTGCCACCAGGTAGCTTCGCCGTCAGCTCAGGCCGAGCGGGCCCGACGGCGTGCTGAGCAGAGCGCTCAGACCTGGTCGTGCGGCCTCGATGAACTCCACCGAACCGAGTTCACCCACGACCGACAGCTGCTCGGCCACGCCTGGCGGATTGGGACACTCGATGCGCAGCTCCAGTAGCCCGATCGGGTGATCGAGCGACTCGCTGGGATGTGCCGACGTCCCCCAGTCGATCAGGAATGGCAGCACGGCGACGCCCGCGGGGCCGATAGTGGGCAGGGTGAGTTGCCAGTCGAAGGTCACCCCGTCGGGTCGCGTCCGTGACATCCGATGAATCTCGCCGATGGCCCAGTGGGTGGCGAGCGCGGCGGCGCGCAGGTCGATCAACGATCGGCGAGGTCGCGCGCACCAGGCGACCAGCCGCGGCCGACCGAGGTCGTCGATCCCGAACGGGCGTCCGCCGGGCGGATCGGGCTGGTCGTGATCTGGACCGATGATCTCCAGATATGTCCGGCCACCGAGCCCGACAAGTTCGTTGCGGGTCCCTCGGCCCGGATGTACGCCGCCCGGAACAGGTTCGACGCCCAGCCGCTCGGTGAGTTCGGCCACCGTCGCCTCGAGATCGGTCGTGGCGAACACCAAATGGTCAATCACGGAGGGTTCCTCCTGAGCGTCGGGTCCCACGCTGGTCACGACTGCAGTTTCGCGGTTGGATCGCACCGGGACGGCGATGGTGACCCGCAGGCGATCGGAGTCGACCCGCACGTCACGCCGCGCCGCCTCGGTCGATGCGACTGGGAACGGCGGCGCGATCGGTGGACCAGTCGGGTGACCAGCCAAACTGACGGTATGGCATCTGTCGCATTCATCGGGCTCGGCGTGATGGGCGGGCCGATGGCCCGTCATCTCGCCACCGCCGGTCACCAGGTCACCGTTTTCAACCGCACGTCATCGAAGGCGACGGCGTGGGTGGATGCCCACGGCGGACGCAGTGCACCGACTCCGCGGCAGGCCGCCGCCGGAAGCGACTTCGTGTTCATCTGCGTCGGCAACGACGATGACCTTCGTTCGGTGGTGTACGGCGACGACGGCACGCTCGGCGGCATGAGCGATGGCACGGTGTTGATCGACCACACCACCGCGTCGGCCGAGGTCGCCCGGGAGATCGCCGCTGCCGCGACCGCCCGCGGTGTCGGGTTCGTCGACGCACCCGTGTCGGGGGGGCAGGCTGGGGCCGAGAACGGGGTGCTGACCGTGATGTGCGGGGCCGATGACGAGGCGGTTTTCAAGCGGGCGGCCGATGTCATCGCCGCCTACTCCCGGGCGTGCGAGCGCCTCGGCCCGGCCGGGAGCGGGCAGTTGACCAAGATGGTCAACCAGATCTGCATCGCCGGAATGGTGCAGGCGCTGTCCGAAGGCGTCAACTTCGCCCAGCGGTCGGGGCTCGACGTCGATGCGGTGATCGACGTGATCTCGAAAGGGGCGGCCGGGTCGTGGCAGATGGAGAATCGGGCCCGCACCATGGGGCGCGGCGAGTTCGAGTTCGGGTTCGCCGTCGAATGGATGCGCAAGGACCTGGGGATCTGCCTCGATGAGGCGGCCCGCAACGGATCGAGGTTGCCGGTCACCGCCTTGGTCGACCAGTTCTACGCCCAGGTGGTCAACCGCGGTGGTCGCCGCTGGGACACCTCCAGCCTGGCCCACCTCCTCGCCAACGACTGAGCTTGTGGACGGTGGCGAACCCGCGACCGTGGAAACCAAAAGAGGTCACGGTCCTGTGCGCCCGGACGCGCGAAACGGTGACCGCTGCAGCTCTGATCGGCGAATCTTGCCGGTTCGCGAGTCAACCGGAACACCTACCCGCTCGTGGAACGATTCTTGGAGATCTGCGCCGAGCAGGACGGAGCAGCCCGTGGCGCGGATGTTCGTACCCTGTTGAGCCGGGGTCAGGAGCACCGGATGGTCGCCCGCGGTTGGCTCGATCGTCGAGCAGCAGGGGTGTTCGTGGTGACCGGAGCGCCGAACACTTGGCGGCAACAGCTCCGAGTGGCCCTTCTGGCAGCAGGCGACCTGTCCGTGATCAGCCATGACTCGGCGGCCGCGCTGCATCGGTTGGAAGGATTCGACCCCGGAGTGGTGTGCATCACGGTTCCTCGGTCGGCGCGCAACAGAACGGTGCCCGGGACGATCCACAGCGCGCGACGGCTTGACCGTGTCGACATCGGCGAGACCGACGGGTTCAGGTGCACGACGCCCACCCGCACATTGATCGATCTCGCCGGCGCCGGTTGTTCGGCCGGTGCGCTCGCCCGGGCCGTCGACAGCGCAGTCCACCAGGGCGTCACGAGCCCCGGTTACCTTCGGCGACGACTTGACGAACTCGGCCGCCAGGGCAGACCCGGGGTGCGACTACTCGATGAGCTGCTCCTGGATGCGGGCGGGCATACCTACCTCGAACGTCGGTTCCTCCGGCTGGTTCGTGAGTCCGGGTTGCGACGTCCGCGGTATCAAGTTGCCCACCGAAGCGCGGGTAAGCCGGTGGTCCGAGTGGATTTCGAGTGGACGTCCGAGCGGGTGGTCGTCGAGGTCGCCGGCCGGTTGGGGCATTCCAGCGATCGAGAACGGGCCAAGGACGCCCATCGCCGCAACAAACTCCAGGCCGAGGGCTTCGTGGTGCTGGAATTCACCACCGGCCAGGTCGTCGGCTCCCCCGACCAGGTGATCGCACTCGTCCGCCACCAACTGGCGTCGAACCGGTCACGGATTCGCGCGAGTGGCCGCGCGAAGCTGTGACCACTTCACGATGGTGGCGTCGATGACGTGGTGCGCCCCGACCCACCTACGCATCGGGCGGCGGGGCGGGATGAGCACTGATGGCATGGCGACGGGGGCGGCTACGTTGGCGGGGATGTCGCGTCAATCGGTTCATTCAGACAACGCCCCGGCCGCGGTCGGGCCTTATTCGCAGGCGATCGTCACCGATCCATATGTGTTCCTCGCCGGTCAGACGCCGATTGACCCGCTGACCGGAGCGTTGGTCGCCGGTGGTATCACCGCCCAGACCGAGCAGGTGTTCGACAACCTGTTCGCCGTGCTCGCCGCGGCCGGGCTGACGCCTGCCGACGTCGTCAAGGTCAACTGCTACCTCACCGATCTCGGCAACGACTTCGCCGAGATGAATGCCGTCTACGCGACCCGATTCGACGCTCCGTACCCGGCGCGCACGACCGTTGGAGTCGCCGCCTTGCCCGTCGGCGCGAGCGTCGAGATCGAACTTGTCGCCCGCCAGCAGCCGCTGCCGTTCTGAGGCCCGGTCAGGCGCCGGCGATCGACGGGGAAAGCCAGCGGGTGGCCTCCTCGACCGTCCAACCCTTGCGGGCTGCGTAGTCCGCAACCTGTTCCTGGTCGATCTTGCCGATGCCGAAGTACCGGCTCTCGGGGTGTGAGAAGTACAGGCCGCACACCGACGACCCAGGCCACATCGCGTAGCTCTCGGTGAGCTTGACGCCGATCGAGGCGGTGGTGTCGAGCAGATCGAACAGGGTCGATTTCTCGGTGTGATCCGGCTGGCTCGGGTACCCGGGAGCCGGACGGATGCCGACGTAGTTCTCCTCGATCAGCTCGGCCGGCGACAGCCGCTCCAGTGAGGCGTAGCCCCACAGTTCGGTGCGGACCCGCTGATGCAGGCGTTCGGCGAACGCCTCGGCCAGACGATCGGCGAGCGCCTTGACCATGATCGAGTTGTAGTCGTCGTTGGCGGCCTTGAAGCGCTCGGCGGCCGCGTCCTCGCCCATACCGGTGGTCACCGTGAACCCGCCGATCCAGTCGTCGATGCCGGCGGGAGCAATGAAGTCGGCCAACGCATGGTTGGGGCCGCTGTTGTGTTTGACCATCTGTTGGCGCAGGGTGTGGAACACGGCGGCCGGCGTGGTTCGAGACGGGTCCGACCACACGACGATGTCGTCACCGTCGCGGTTGGCCGGCCAGAATCCGACGGTGGCGGCGATGTCGAACCACTGCTCGGACTCGATGCGATCGAGCATCGCGTTGGCCTCTTCGAACAGTCCACGCGCCGTCGGTCCGTAGCGTTCATCGCTGAGGATGTTGGGGTAGGTGCCGCTCAACTCCCACACGTTGAAAAAGGGCGACCAGTCGATGACGGCACGGAGTTCGGCGACGGTCACATCTCGCAGTACCCGATTGCCGACGAACGATGGGGCGGGTGGGGAATAGTCGGACCAGTCGAGAGCCAGGGCATTGGCCCGGGCGTCGGCCAGGGTGGCACGCGGCGTCCGGGAGCGGCCCAGAGCGTGCGCCGCACTCAGCCGGGCGTACTCCTCGCGGATGCCGGCAACGTACGGCCCGTGCTGCTCGGGCGACATCAGCGACGAGGCCACGGCGACGGCGCGGCTGGCATCGTTGACGTGAACGGCCTGGCCACGGGCATAATTCGGATGAATCTTGACTGCCGTATGGACCCGGCTGGTGGTGGCGCCGCCGATCAGCAGCGGAACCTCGAAGCCGAGCCGTTCCATCTCGCCGGCGACATGGCACATCTCATCGAGCGACGGGGTGATCAGACCGGAGAGCCCGACGATGTCGGCCTGCTCGGCCTTGGCGACCTCGAGGATCCGCTCCGCCGGGACCATCACACCCAGATCGATCACCCGGTAGTTGTTGCACTGAAGTACGACGCCGACGATGTTCTTGCCGATGTCGTGGACATCGCCCTTGACCGTGGCCATCACGATGGTCGCCGCCGGTGGTCGGGCCGTGGCGAACCCCGCCGCCGCGTCGCGTTCGGCGTCCATGTACGGGAGTAGCTCGGCGACCGCCTGCTTCATCACGCGTGCCGACTTGACCACCTGGGGCAGGAACATCCGGCCGCTGCCGAACAGGTCGCCGACGACGTTCATCCCGTCCATCAGCGGGCCTTCGATGACGTCCAAGGGCCGGGCGGCGGCCACCCGGGCCTCGTTGACGTCATCGACGATGAAGTCGGTGATGCCGTGGACCAGGGCATGTGACAGTCGGGCGGCAACGGGCTGTTCGCGCCACGTCAGGTCGGCCCCGCGAGCCTCCATGCCCTGACCCTGGAACCGTTGGGCGATCTGTAACAGCCGCTCGCCGGCATCGGGCCGACGGTTGAGTACCACGTCCTCGCACGCCTCGCGCAGCTCGGGGTCGAGGTCGTCGTAGACCGCCATCTGCCCGGCATTGACAATGCCCATATCCATGCCGGCGGCGATGGCATGGAAGAGGAACACCGAGTGCATCGCCTCGCGGACGGGCTCGTTGCCGCGGAACGAGAACGAGAGATTCGACACGCCGCCCGAGACGTGGGAGCCGGCCAGGTTGGCCCGTATCCACCGGGTGGCCTCGATGAACGCCAGCCCATAGCCGACGTGCTCCTCGAGGCCCGTGGCCACGGCGAAGATGTTCGGGTCGAAGATGATGTCGCTCGGGTCGAATCCGACCTGGTGAACGAGGATGTCGTAGGCGCGGGCGCAGATCAGCGTCTTGCGTTCGAGGGTGTCGGCCTGGCCGTTCTCGTCGAAGGCCATCACCACCACCGCCGCGCCGTAGCGTCGCACGGTGCGCGCCTGGGCGATGAAGGCCTCCTCGCCCTCCTTCAGCGAGATCGAGTTGACGATCGGCTTGCCCTGGATGCACTTCAACCCGGCTTCGATTACCGAGAACTTCGACGAGTCGACCATGATCGGCACGCGGGCGATGTCGGGCTCGGCGGCGATCAGGTTGAGGAACGTGGTCATCGCCAGCTGTGAATCGAGCAGACCCTCGTCCATGTTGATGTCGATGATCTGGGCGCCGTTGTCGACCTGGTCGCGGGCGATGGCCAACGCTGCGGGGTAGTCGCCGTTGGTCACCAGGCGGCGGAACTTGGCCGATCCGGTGACGTTGGTACGTTCGCCGACGTTGACGAACGGAATGTCGTTGGTCAGGGTGAACGACTCCAGTCCCGACAGGTTGAGCTGCGACGACGCGGCCGCCGGCCGCCGGGGGGCGTGGCCGGCGACCGCATCGGCGATCGCCCGGATGTGGTCGGGAGTGGTACCGCAGCATCCGCCGACGATGTTGACCAGGCCCGACGCGGCGTATTCGCCGAGCAACCCGGCCATGTGCTCGGGGGAGTGATCGTACTCGCCGAACTCGTTGGGCAGCCCGGCGTTGGGATATGCGCAGACCAGGGTGTCGGCGAGTCGGCTGATGTCGGCGACATGAGCCCGCAGTTCCTCGGCCCCGAGCGCACAGTTGAAGCCGACGGACAGCGGATCGACGTGGCGAATGGCATGCCAGAACGCCGCGGGAGTCTGGCCGCTCAGCAGCCGGCCCGACCGGTCGGTGATCGTGCCCGACACCATCACCGGAATGGCGGCGCCGCGCACCTCTGACGCGGTCAGGATGGCGTGGATCGCCGCCTTGGCGTTGAGGGTGTCGAAGATCGTCTCGATCAGCAAGAGGTCGACGCCGCCGTCGAGTAGTCCGCGGATCTGCTCGCCGTAGGCCTCGGCGAGTTGATCGAAGGTGACGGCGCGATAGCCCGGATCGGCCACATCGGGAGAGATCGATGCCGTGCGGTTGGTCGGTCCAATGGCCCCGGCGACGAATCTGGGCCGGCCGTCGGTGCGTTCGGCGGTGCGGGCGGCGGCCCCGGCCAGCGTGGCCCCGGCCACGTTGAGGTCGTAGGCCAGGTGCGACATCTTGTAGTCGGCCTGGGCGATCGACGTCGACGAGAAGGTGTTCGTGGCGACGATGTCGGCCCCGGCCAGGAAGTAGGCGAGGTGGATGTCGCGGATCGCCCGCGGTTGTGTCACGTTGAGCAGGTCGTTGTTGCCGCGCAGCAGGCCGTTCCAAGCATCGAAGTGGGCGCCTCGGAACGCCTCCTCGTCCAGACCGAGGGCCTGGATCATCGTCCCCATCGCCCCGTCGAGCACGAGGATCCGCTCCGTCGCCGCGGCCCGCAGCGCGCCGGCCGGGTCGTGGAGGATCACGGCGACACCGCCCCGGTGGGAACCCCCGGATGGATGTCGAGTAGCCGGCACAGGGCATAGGCCAGGTCGGGGCGATTGAGGGTGTAGAAGTGGAAGTCGGTGACGCCGGCGTCGACCAACCCGAGCACCTGTTCGGCGGCGACGTTGGCGGCGACCAGTCGGCGGGTCGACTCGTCGTGTTCCAGTCCGTCGAATCGGCGGGCGAGGCGTTCGGGAATGGACGTCCCGCAGCGGCCGGCAAAGTTGCTGATCTGGCCGAAGTCGTGGATCGGCATGATTCCCGCGACGATCGGCACCCCGATGCCACGCGCCCTGACGCGCTCGAGATACCGCAGGTAGTGGGTGTTGTCGAAGAAGAACTGGGTCAACGCCTCGTCGGCCCCGGCGTCGACCTTGGCAGCCAGCGCATCGAGGTCGGCATCGTAGGAGGGACTCTCGGGGTGCTTCTCGGGGTAGGCCGACACCGAGATCGGCAGGTTGCAGACGCGTTTGATGCCGGCAACCATCGCCGCGCCGGTGCCATACCCGTCGGGATGGGCGATGTAGGGCGTCCCCGGCCCGGTCGCCGGGTCACCGCGTAGCGCCACGATTCGGGTGACCCCCACGGCCTGGTACTGGCGGGCGACCTCGTCGACCTGCTGGCGAGGCCGACCGACGCAGGTCAGATGCCCGGCCGCCGGGATGTTCGTCTGCTCGACGAGATGGCGCAGGCTGGCGATGGTGCGGTCCTGGGTCGAGCCGCCGGCACCGTACGTCACCGAGACGAACGCCGGCCCGAGCGGGGCGAGCGAATCGAGCGATTCGCCCAGCGGTGCGGCAACTGCGCCGTCCTTGGACGGGAAGATTTCGAACGAGATTCTCATGACGGTGTCGTTTCTCTGGTCGCCGACGTCGCGGCGTCGAGTGGTGCCGAGGAGGGTTCGGTGGTCGGGTCGGGATCAGTGGGGCGGGGATCGGAGCCGACCCAGATCGAGATGGCGATCCGGCCGTTCGTATTCGGCTCGGGCGTCAAGGTCTCGCACGTCGTCGGGGACAGTCCGGCGGCTGCCATCCACGTCTCGATGGCTTCTGGGGTGAACCCCAGCCGACGGTGGGCGAAGTCGTGCCGCAGCCGTTCCTGGGTATGCGGGGCGAAGTCGACGACGATCAGCCGCCCACCGGGCGTGAGAGTGCCGGCCGCCTCGCGGATGGCCGCCGCGCCGTCGTCGAGCAGGTGGAGGACCTGGTGGATGATGGCGACGTCGAATGAGTTGGGCGGAACGCCGAGGGCGTGGAGATCGGCCTGGCGGATGCGGCAGTGGCGCAATCCGGCCTGGTCGAGCTTGTTGCGGGCGATCGAGAGCATGCGGGGGGACACGTCGACTCCGACGCCGCGCTCGATCCGCCGTCCGAGGAGTTCGAGGAGTCGCCCCGTCCCGGTGCCGATGTCGAGCACCGAGCGATACGCCCGACGATCGAGCGTGTCGAGCAAAGCCTGTTCGACACGCTCGTCGCCGACGTGCAGCTGGCGGATGGCGTCCCACTCGCCGGCATGCTGGTCGAAGAAGCGCTGAGCTTCGGTCGCCCGGTCGGCTCGCACGGCGGCGAGCCGCTCGCGGTCGGAGGCGAGAGTGGGGTCGGCCCCGGCCAGGCTGTGGAGCGCAGCCCGGGCCACCTGCACCCGGGGGTCGGACGAGGCGAGATGGAAGTACGCCCAGGCGCCCTCGGCCGTGCGCTCGATCAGCCCGGCGTCGGTCAGCAGCTTGAGATGACGTGAAACCCTTGGCTGGGCCTGGCGCAGGATCTCGGTCAGATCCGAGACAGTGAGGGTCGCATCGGCGAGCAGGGCCAGGATGCGTAGACGAGTGGGCTCGCCGGCGGCGCGCAGCGCATCGAGGAGGGACTCGAACGCCAACATGGTTTCAGGTTCGGACTGAATGGACATCAAGATATATGCATATCACGATATATCCATTCACTTCAAGACCGGGACGGCGAATTCTTTGGCTACGCTGCGAACCGTTGGCCGGTCGGGGCCGTATAACGAGGTGAGTTCGACAACAGGGAGACTTCACATGAGCCGTACACGATGCCTGACCACTGTGCTGGCCGTTGCCACGTTGGCGCTGGCCGCCTGCGGGAGCAGCGCCAGCACCTCCGCCTCCGCCGACACCAGCGCGACCGGAGACACTGCGGCTGCAGCCGCTACGGGAGATACTGCGGCCGCCCCCGCCGCGGGAGATACTGCAGCCGCCCCCGCCTCGGGAGATACTGCAGCCGCGGCCCCGGCCGGAGCGGGAATCACGATCAAGGACTTCACCTTCACGGCCGCCGGTGCGACCGCCGGAACGCCGATCACGATCACGAATGACGACGGAGTGGCCCACACGGTGACCGCCGATGACGGCTCGTTCGACGTGAAGGTCAGCGGTGGCAAGACGGCCGACGTGACGATCGACAAGGCCGGCACGTACGCGTTCCACTGCAACATTCACACGTCGATGAAGGGTTCGATCACCGTCGCCTGACGCATATTCGGCTGTATCGGCCAGGCGCGGCCGGCGATCGACAACATCCGATCGGGCTCCAATGGCGTAAACGGGTGATACGCCTCGCCGGGCATGCCGGGAGTGATCTCGAGCAGGTCCGCGGCGGCCCGTACCGTCGTCAACGGTGCCGACCGTTCGCCGAACACCAGCTGGGTCGTCTCGACCCGGGCGAAGGTAGTGCCGAAGCCGCCGGTGGTCGGCGCCAGGCGAATTCGCCGTTCGAGGTGGTACGCGGGGCGCCGACAGCGTGCTCGGCAACCGTGTGCAGGTCGGTTCGACTGGTGACGTACCGCCGTGCCCCGGCAATCGGTGCGAGACGAACGGTCACGAAGCCGGCATGTTCACGGTCAGGCGACGATCGCCTTGGCGACGGCATCGACGATGCGGTCGATCTGCTCGTCGCTGATGACCAGCGGGGGACAGAACGTCAGGATGTCGGTGTTCAGCGCCCGTACGATCACGCCGGAGTCGGTGTACATCTTGTCGCGGATTGCCATCGAGTTCTGTTCCGGGTGCAATTGTGCCGCCCAGACGGCGCCGACCCCGCGCACGCTGTCGATCGATCCGTCATCGGCGAGGGCGCGCAACCCGTCACTGAGGCGGTCGCCCACGTGGTTGGCCCGGGCGACGAGACCCTCGTTCTCGATGATGTCGAGGTTGGCCAGCGCCGCTGCGCACGCCGAGGCGTGGCCCGAGTAGGTGAACCCGTGGCGCATGAAGAAGTCGGGATTCGCCTCGAGGCCGGCGCGCACCTTGGCGCCGATGAACACGCCACCGAGCGGCTGGTAGCCCGAGGTGACGGCCTTGGCGAAGGTGGTCATATCGGGCACGACGCCGAACGTATCGGCCCCGAACATGTTGCCGGTGCGACCGAATCCGCAGATCACCTCGTCGTAGATCAGGAACGCGCCATGCTGGTCACACAGCCGGCGCAGCCCTTGGAGATAGCCGTCCACCGGGGGAAACACCCCTCCGGCACCCTGCACCGGCTCGGTGAGCACGGCGGCGACCTCGTGGCCGCGTTCGGCCATCAACGACGCCAGAGCTTCGATGTCGTCGCTCGGTACCTGCATGACATCGCCAACGAGCGGGCCCCAGCCCTCGCGGTTGGGGGCGATGCCCTGGGCGCTGGTGCCGCCCATCGCCGTGCCGTGGTAGCCGCGGACCCGCGAGACGATCAGCGTGCGCTCCGGGTGGCCGGCCTGGACGTGGGCGGCGCGGGCCAGCTTCATCGCCGTGTCGACGGCCTCGGAACCCGAGCACGTGTAGAACACCCGGGCATCGGCCATCGGGGTCATGCCGACGAGACGGTCGGCCAAGGCATCGGCCGGCTCGTTGGTGAAAGGCTCGAAGCACGAATAGGTCTCAAGCACCTGCATCTGGGCGTACACGGCCTCGGCGATCTCACGGCGGCCGTGGCCGACGGCGCAATACCACAGGCTGGCCATGCCGTCGACCAGATCCCGGCCGTCCTTGGTGAACAGCAGTGCGCCCTCACCGCGCACGATCGGGGTGAACGACTCGCGGGTCGGCTTGGCGAACGGATGCAGGAAGGACGGGGTCATGCGCCAACGTTAGACCCTCATTCGACATCAGTCGGGAAGCCGATTGCACTTCGGACCGCCGTTGGACGAATTCCACTACCCCGGAGGTCTCGCCGGCAGGCAGAGTGGGGGAATGAACGCACGCCCCGTCGACCGATTCCGCGAGCTCCACATCCGTGGCACCTTCGTCATGCCCAATCCTCACGACGTGGGCGCCGCCCGTATCCTCACCGCCCAGGGATTCGAGGCGCTTGCCACCACCAGCTCCGGCTTCGCCAACGCCCTCGGACGTCTCGACGCGACGGTGACCCGCGAGGAACTCGTCGAGCACGTACGAGCGATCTGCGCGATCACCCATCTCCCCGTCAACGTCGATTCCGAGCGCTGCTACCCCGACGACGCCGGCGGAGTGGAAGCCACCATCGAGTTGCTCGCCGAGGCGGGCGCCGCAGGCTGCTCACTCGAGGACTGGAACCCGGATGCCGGCCGGATCGAGCCGTTGGCCGAGGCGGTCGAAACGATCGGTCGCGCCGCCGCGGCCGCGGCGCGTGTGGGCATCGTGCTCACGGCGCGCGCCGAGAACCACATCCGCGGTGTCGACGATTTCGACGACACCGTCGCCCGCCTAATCGCCTACCGGCAGGCCGGAGCCGACGTCGTGTACGCACCGGGATTGGTCGACCTGGCTCGAATCCGGCGCGTCGTCGACGAGGCCGGTGCGCCGGTGAACGTGCTCATCCTCCCGGGCGGCCCGTCCGTTGCCGATTTGACCGACGCCGGGGTCCGGCGGGTCTCGGTCGGTACCGGTTTGTCGAACGTCGCCTACGGCGCGTTGGCGGCCGCCGCCCAACGACTGCTCGACGAGGGCGTCATCGCCGGCGAGCCCCGCCTGGCGCGCGAACTCGCCGCGCGAGCCTTCGCGTCGAACGCCGAGTAGTCGTCGCCCGGCCATGTACTGGGTCAATCACCGATGCCAAGGATGTTGCCTTTTGTCACATCGGTGACGTCGTCATGTCAAGCGCACATTGTGGTCTTAATCCACGATGCGTAAGATTTTTTCCGACAATGACGATGCTGCCGACAGCAAAGGGTTCGTATCGAGGCACGCTGAGCGTTCGTTCGCGCAACTTGACTGGAAAAGGTGGCGTGTAGCGGTTGCAGGTGTGCTCGCCGTGGCGTTGTCTGTGTCAATTTCCTCACGCCCCAGCGAGGCCGTGATCCAGCACGCCTCGCTGGTGCCGACGAACGCGGCGACCGGGTTCCCGATCATCCGCCCGACGCCGACGTACTTCACCGTCAACGGCAACTGTCCGAACGGCTGCACGTTGCCCCGCGAGGTGATGGCCGTCGACCAGCTCGGCCGCTACGTCGTCTCCGGTGGCAACTTCTACGAGGTCGAACTGCAGGACGGCACCGTGCTGCAGCAGAAGTACTTCGCGGCCTGGAACATCGACACCAAACAGATCGTCTGCGCCAACAAGTTCACGTTCGATGACGAGGTGCTCTCGGTCGCGGCAGGACCGACGGCAACGACGGTGTACGTCGGCGGGCGGTTCTCCAAGGTCACCGGCGCCAACGGTGTCGCCAAGTCCCGCGCCCGTATCGCCCTGCTCAACCTGGCCGACTGCTCGGTCGACAAGACCTTCATCTCGCTCGGGGCGAACGACAAGATCACGGCGATCGTGCGCAACTCCGACCGCTTGTACATCGGTGGCGACTTCACCTCGATCGGCGGTCTGGCGATCGAGACCATCGCCGAGTTGAGCGCAACCACCGGCATGGTCAACCCCGGGTTCAGCTTTCCGACGACCGGAGAGCAGGTCGGCCGGGTCAAGGCACTGGCCCTCAATCCCGATGCGAGCCGGCTGATCCTGGCCGGCCGGTTCGGCACGATGACCCGGGGCGCCCAATCGGTCGTCAACCCGACGGCCGTGATCGACATCTCGGTTCCTGCATCGCCGACGCTGACCGCTCACTCCTCTACCGGCTACGTGCCAGGCGTCTTCGACCTGCAGGCCGCATCGGTATCGCCGACGGGAGACAGCATCGCACTCGCCTACGGCACGGCCACGGTGTCGGATTACGTGTACCTCGCTCCGACGACGGAGTCCGCGGTGCGGTACCGCTGGGTCCACTACATGCGCGACTCCAGCTTCGGGATCGCCGTGTCCAACAATGCCGTCTACGTCACCGGGCACTTCTGCAAGCTCGATCCGGGTCCCGGTACCAGCGACGTGATGGCGCCGCAGATGGGCCTGGACACATGCACCGGCACCAGTTTCACCGGAGGCGTCTGGCGGTCGCATATCGCCGCCCTTTCGCTCACCGACGGCACTCCGCTCGCCTGGAATCCGGGCGAGAACTCGACCAACGGTGGCAAGGCCCTGACAGTCACCGCCCGCGGCCTGCTCTCGGGATTCGACGGCGACCGGGTGAACGGCGTGCGCACGGGCGCCGTCGCGTTCCTCGACTTCGGCTCGCAGGTCGAAGACGTCACGCCGCCCAGCGACGTGTCGTTCATCACCCCGCAGCCCGACGGCACGGTCAATCAGCCGGCGTTCATCTCGGGCAGTGCGGCCGACAATCTGGCGGTGACCTCGTACCGACTCGGCGTCCGCAACACCGCCGACAACTCATGGCTGCAGCCCGACGGCACGTTCTCGGTGACGTATTACGAGTTCTACATCCGGGCCGCTGTCGACGGGACGTTCAGCACCCAGCTCGCCCTGCCCGCCGGTGTCTACAGCGCGGTGGCCCGGGCGGTCGACGCCGCCGGTCTGCGCTCGGCCAACGACGCCACCGTGCGGTTCACCGAGACCGGCAACGAGGGTGAGCTTCCGGGATCGTCCCTCGTCCTGCCGCCCGCACCGCTGCGTACCGAGGCGGATCTGACGATCAGCGGCGTGGCGACCGACAACGTCGCCGTGTCGACCGTGACCGTCGAGGTCCGCGACTCGACGGGCGCCTACGTGCAGGACGACGGGACGATCTCGACGGTCGTCAACGACCTGCCGATCGCCATCACGGCGGGGGCACTGGGCACTGTGTCGGCATCGTGGGCGACCAGCGCGGGTACCCGGCTCCCCACCGGTGACTACACGATCCGCCTCACCGTCACCGATCCTGCGGGCAATACCCGCGTCGTGACGACGATTGCCTCGCTCTCTGCGACCAGTCCCGTCGTGACGTGGACGACCCCGGCGCTGCGCGTGCTCAACGACGAGCGGTTCGTCGTGGCCGCCACCGTGACCGACAACGTCAAGGTCGCCACCACCAAGCTGCGGGTCACCAACGCGGCCGGGTTGTTCCTGCAGACGAATGGCACGTTCGCAACGTCGCCCAAGGACCTGCCGGCCGTGATCACGGGCGTCGGTACTGCGGCGGTCACCGTCGGCTACGACAGCGGTCTGCTCCTGGCTGCCGGCGCCTACAAGGCCACGATCATCGCCACCGATGACGTGAAGAACACGACCACGGCCAATCGCAATGTCACCGTGGCCAATACCCAGCAGTTCATCACCAAGGCGATCACCTCGCACTCGGGGTTCCGTGTCCGCAAGCAGAGCTACGTCACCGGCTACACCTTCCGTGTCGCCCAGGCCCGCACGGTCAGTGCGTTGGGCATGTTCGACGTCAATGGCAACGGGATCAACGACAACCCCGACGCCGTGAGCGCCGGGCTGTGGCGCCAGTCCGACCGGCTTCTGCTCGGCCAGGCGTCGATCCGCAAGAACGTGGCCGTCGACGCCGGATGGTTCTACGCCAACATGGCAACTCCGGTGACCCTGCAACCGGGCGTGACCTATGTCGTCGGTGTCCAGTCGTTGTCGGTCGGAGAAGGCTTCGCCGATCTCGGCACCGTCGCCTGGGACCCCGGCGTATCAGTCACCGGCTACGCCTATCTGAGCGGCGTGACGTTCGGCTATCCGACCACCCAGGGCACGAACTCCGTGTGCTGCGGGTTTCCCAACCTGCGGTTCGTCGAGGAGCGCTCGACGTCGCCGGTGGTGGCGCTGACGGCGCCGGCCGACAAGGTCGTCTTCGGTCAGGCCACTACGGTTGCCGCCACGGCAGCCGACAACTCGCAGGTCGTCTCGGCGACGGTCGTGATCGCCAATGCGATCAGTGAGACGATGCAGGACGACGGCACGTTCGCCCTCGCCGCCAACGACATGCCGGCCGGAATCACCGGGCTGGGCACGCCGAATGCGTCGTTGACCGCCGATCTCGGAGTGTTGCCCGCCGGAACGTATACGGCGACGGTCACGGCCTTCGATCTCGGCGGTAACGCCACCGTCGGCACCAAGGTGTTCAGCGTGGCTCCGGTGGCGACGGTGACCCCGGCGGTGACGGCATACAGCGGCTTCACAAACTCGACCGGGCTCGCCCGTACCGTCGGCTATACGTTCCAGGTGTCCCAGGCCCAAACGGTCAGTGCCATTGGGATCTTCGACCGGGACCGCGACGGCTTGAACGACAACACCCTGGCGACCCCCGCCGCCATCTGGCGGCAGTCCGATCAGACCGTCCTCGGCCAGGTGTCGATCCCGGCGAACGCTCCGGCAAGTTCGGGCTGGTTCTACGGCGATCTCGCCACGCCGATCACGCTGCAGCCGAACACGACCTATGTCGTGGGCTACCAGGCGTTCGCAGTGGGTGAAGGCTTCGCCTACAACGGCACGCCGACCTGGGACTCGACGATGCAGTTCCGTGGCTACGCCACCACCACCAGCACCTCGTTCGTGTACCCCGCCACGCAGGGCACGGGGACCATCGGCTACGGCCTCCCCAACCTGAAGTTCATCGTCAAGACGCCTCCGGTGGTGCTGCCGATCGCCAATCGGGCCGATCTCACCGGCACACCGGTGGCGTTCCCCGCTCGCGGCGCCGACCCCGACGGCGGAGCGGTCACGTATCGGGCCGATCTGCTGCCGGCGGGTGTGGTCATCGACGCGACGACCGGCCGGATCACCGGAACGCCGACTGCGGCCGGCCAGACCACCGTCACGGTCACCGTCACCGACGACGAGGGCCTGACCGCCTCGACAACTTTCTCGTGGACGACGTCGATCCCTCTCGTCCCGCCGGTGATCGCCAAGCCGGCCGATCGCACCGATCGGGTTGGAGATACGGTCTTGCTGCCGCTGGCCGCATCCGACCCCGATGGGGGCACGGTGAGCTTCGCGGCATCGGCGCTACCGGCGGGCCTGACGCTCGACGCGGCGACCGGTGTGATTGCCGGCTCGCCGACCGCTGCCGGTCCGGTGCCGGTCACGATCACGGTGACCGACGACGAGGGAGCGACGGTTCAGGCCACGTTCGTGTGGACGATCACCCCGGCGTTGACCGCACCTGTCGTGACGGCGCCGGCCGATCGCACCGATCAGACCGGTACGCCGGTGGTCGTGCAACTGGTCGCATCCGATCCCGATGGCGGCGCGGTGACGTTCTCCGCGTCACCGCTGCCCAGCGGTCTCGTCATCGATGGGGCCACCGGCCGGATCACCGGGACCCCGTCCGCAGTCGAGGTGGTTGCCGTGACCGTCACGGTGACCGACGACGAGGGCGCGACCGCCCAGGCCTCGTTCATCTGGACGACCGTCGCCCCACCCCCGCCGTGCGTCGTCACGCCACAGACTCCCGGAGTGCTCGTCGACTGGTTGCCGGTCGCCGGTGTCACGTCGTACACGGTCCGGGTCAACGGCGCCTTCCTGGCCACGGTCAACAACGCCGACGTGTACGCCCACGCGACGGGCACGCAGGCCAACGCCTACGTTGTGCGCTACCGGCTGGCCGGGGTCAACATCGACATCGCCTGCATCAACGGGTAACGGCCCGGGGACGCGCCGACGGTGTGGACCGGGGACCGGTCATCGGGATGACGAGTTCGGCATGTTCGTCGCCGGACCCAGGTCCACCGCCAGCACCGGGCAATCGAAACACCAGCTGTCACGGGTCAAGCCGATCTCGGCGTCACCCATCCACGACGGATAGCGGTGGGCCAGCAACCAGCCGGCCAACTCGCGCTCCGCACCGTCGGTGACTGCTCGGGCCGGGGCGTCGGACCAGGTGCGGGTTCCGATGCGGATGTCGAGCCGGCCGGCGGCCAGGGCGTTGCGGTACCAGTCCGCTGTGGAGCCGTTGCCCGAGACGATGTAGACGGTGTCACGAAACGCGCCGAACCAGATCTCGGTTTCGTATCGACGACCCGAGACACGCCCGATATGGGCGAGGTAACAGCAGTCGGCGTCGGGCGCAGCGAGTTCATGGAGCGGATGGTCGACCCGGCCGTTGATGACCTCGTCGCGGGAGGGGAGCATCGAATGATTGTACGAACTACGCCCGATGCGGACTCTTCATGTCCGTACGCTCCCGCGTACCTCGGCGGAAGGAACCCGAATTATGCCTCCCGCCGCCGCTGCCGGTCTGGTGTTTGTTGCCGCTGTCGTCCTGCTCGTACTGTTCTCGCTGATCCAGATTCAGCAGGGCACGTGCGGGGTGGTGACGATGTTCGGCAAGTACCGAGTGTCCTGCCACCGGGCCTCAACTTCCGGCTGCCGATCATCGATGGCAGCGCCGAAGGCATGGAAGGCACGCTCCGTCAGCTGATGGCCGCTACCCAGAAGGGCACGCTCCCTCCGCCCCCGAACCGATCCAACCGGGAGGTTCCTAATACGCAATCAAAGGTTGCGTATATACTGACTGGCCCGCTATGGTAATGCGCAACCAAGCATTGTGCGCAGGGAGCGTCACCATGGAATACGGAACCATCGAACGTGAAGTCCACATCGAGGCGGTGCCCGATGTCGTGTTCGAGGTCATCAGTAGCCCCGAGCACATCCGGGACTGGTGGAGCGCCACGACCGAGATCGAACCGGTTACGGGCTCCACCAGCGAACTGACGTGGCGCGACGAGGTGTCGGGCAGGGTCGACGTGGTGCCGATCACGGTGATCGACGTCAACCCGCCTCACCTCTTCTCGTTCCGCTGGACGCAGGGGCCGGGTGAGACCCCGACGCCGTCGAACTCGCTGCTCGTGACCTTCGAGCTGTCGCCGTCGGGCACCGGCACCGTGCTGCGCCTCACCGAGACCGGATTCCGCGAGCGGGGCTGGGAAGTCGCGGTGCTCGAGGAGGCCTACCGGGACCACGTCACGGGGTGGGACTTCTACGTGCCTCGCATCGCCGAATGCGCCGTCCGCAGGGTCGCCGCGCCGTGATGATCGTCATCGACGACGACCTGTGGTCGGCGGTCGGCGATCCGACACGACGCCGCATGCTCGACCAGCTGCTTCTCGACAGTGGCGGCACGGCCACGAGCCTGAGCGAACACCTCCCGGTGACCCGCCAGGCGGTCTCGAAGCACCTCGACGTGCTCCACCGCGCCGGACTCGTTCACGCCACCGCTATCGGACGGGAGAAGCGCTACCAGGTCGACGACGCCCAGCTGTCCCGGGCCGTCGCTCAACTCTCGTCAGTGGGTGCGACCTGGGACGCCCGACTACGCCGCATCAAGAAGATCGCCGAGGCGATCCACAACTCACAACTCCCAAGCGAGGCGGGCAACGAGCAGGACTGACATTCTCCATCGCGCATCGGGGCGACAGCGACCCCGGCCCGGTGGAGATCTCCCAACGGCGGTGGCGGACTCGATGCTCAGGACGCGTCGGGCGAGGGCGTCGCCAGGTACCGCTCGAACGTCGGGGTCTGATATGTCGTCTCGTCGCGGGTGATGACGAATCCGGCGTAGTCGGGGTGGCGCTCGGTCAGCCAGCGGAGCCCGTCGATGCCCATCACGAAGACGGCGGTGGCATAGGCATCGGCGAACGTGAGGTCCGGGCCGACGATGGTGACGCTGGCGAGGTCGGTGGTCGCCTCACCGGTGGCCGGATCGATGATGTGGGCGCCGCGCTCGTAGGTCGCCGATGTGGCCACAGCGCATTGTTCCGACACGGCGAGTATCGCCGCGCTCTGGTCGGGGAGGTCGGGGTGGCGGATGCCGATCCGCCATGGCCGGTCGGGCCCGACGCGGCCGCGGATAGCGATGTCGCCGCCGGCGTTGATGCAGAAGTTGCGAGCGCCGCGGCGTTCGAGGATCTCGGCGGGGGGCTCGATCGACCAGCCCTTGACGACCCCGGACGGGTCGAGGCGGCTGCCGTTCGGAGCCGGTACCGCCAAGGCGTCGAACGCTCCGTCGGTGTCGGCGTAGAGGTCCTCGCACAGGGCGAGCACGCCGAGGACTTCGTCGTTCATGTCGCTGAGTTCGAGTTCGCCGAGACCCAGGCGGCTGATCGGGCTGTCGACCTTGTAGGTGCTGTAGGTGGCATCGACGGTGTGCAGCCAGGCGACGACCTCGTCGACGGACGAACGCTCGATCGGGTCGCGGACGTCGATCGTCACGGCCATGCCCATCACGAATTCGACGTGATGCTGGCCCCGAGCCGCCGGATTCGGTGTTGATTGAACGGTCATGAACGGATCTCGGGTTCTGGGTGATCGCGGGGCGGGATGAAGCGGTGGGCCGGGATGAGGATCAGCTGATCGAGGCTGCCGTCGCCGTGTCGATCGCCGACTGGAGCGACTGCTTGTAGCCGACGCTCGTATAGGTCGCTCCGGAGACGGTGTCGATCGCGGCGCTCTGGGCCGACAGGGCCGAGCTGGTCAGGACCGGGACCGCCCGGTTGTTGATCGAGATGCTCTTGCGGTCGTCCGTTGGCGTCTGCAGGGCGGTGACATCGGTGATCACGCCGCCCGAGACGGTGATCTGGACCTGGACCGGCCCCCACTTGTTGGTGAACGTCGCTCCGGCGAACGTGCCGTCGGCGAGCCCGATCGAAGTCGCCGCGGCCGGTGCCGCAGTCGTCGCCACGGCGGCGGCAGTGGCGGTCACGGCGACCGCCTGGGTGCCCGTGGCCGCCGATGCGTCGGCATGTTGGAAGTAGGCGGCGAGGCCGAGCGTCGACGTCGCACTCAGGGCCAGCGCGGCCGACCGGCTGCCCCGGGCCGCATGGCGACGTCGCGGCTTGCGAGCCGCGCCGGCCGGAGCGCCCGAGGCGTTGGTGCGACTCGTCGGGGGTACCGAACGACTTGCAGCCTGGACCGGGGGGCCGAAGTCGGAGGGAGCGCTCGGTGCCGAAGGTGCGGCAACTCCTGCGCTGCGGGCACGGGCGGCGGCGCTGCGGGCGGCGAGCCGCTGGAGGCGGGGATCGGCCAACGGGTCGCCGACCGGTGAGGGGGTGGGGCGGGTGTTCGTCGATTCGCTCATGGACCCAGTCAGCCACACCAGTATGTGAATCAGCTTGGAGAACCACCCTTAGATTGCTGGGATATTGCTGTGAATTGGCTGAGAGCCTCAGGTCGACGTGGCGCGGCGGCCACTGCGTAGACCGGTGAGTCGGAGCCCGGCGGTGTAGACCACCACGGCGATGCACGTCAGCAGGAGCACCTTGAACCCGGTGGTCTTGCCGTCGGAACCGAGTTCATAGGCGTGGATGCAGGCCAGAATTGTCGCCGGGATGGACAGCAGGTGGATGAGGTGCCAGGTGGAGCGTCTCCCGCGCTTGCGGGGCCACGAGGTGAGCACGGCGACCGCCAGGCCGTAGAAGGCCAGCACGCCCCACGTGAACGCGGCGGTGTCGGACTTGGCGGTACCCGGCAGGAGCAGTTGCCTGAGGCCGACGCTGAGATCGGAGTCGGTGTACGCGGTCACCAGGTGAACGCCGGTGAAGATCAGCGCATAGCCCCCGATGCCGTTGTGCAGGTCAAGCCACCATGCCGGCCTCAACCGCTTCCCCGTCTCGCGCGCCGAGAAGAGGAAGCCGTTGGTGAGCGCCGCGAGCATGAGCACCGTGGCGACGATCCCCGATGCCCTGGTGAGATACCACATCGTTTGCGACATTCGGACCTATGTACTCCCTTCGACGTGCGTCCGCACGGTAGCCCGTGGCTCGGACGCGGCCGAACCACGACGGTTCACAGGAACCGACCCGTCCACACGAATCCGGCGACGGCGGCGACCAGCAGGGCGGCGAATGCCGCACCCACGAACCACAGCGTGAGCTCACGGCGTTCCTGCGTGGTGCCGACCCGGGCCTGGATGTCCTGATACACGGTTCGGAGTTGGTCGGCCGTTGCCGCCTCGAAGGTGCTGCCACCGGTGAGTTCGGCGACGGCGGCCATCGATTGGGTGTCGGGTGGAACCTGGACCGATTGCCCCTGGACGGTCACGGTGCCGGTGGCGGTCCCGTAGGTGATCGTCGACACCGGGATCTCGACGGCTGCTGCCCGCCTCGCCGCCTCCAGGATCGGCACTCCCTTGGTCGTTGCCCCATCGGACAGGATGACGATCGTGGCCGGGGGCGGGGAGCCGTCGGTTTGGGACGACGTGT
>JANMJD010000005.1:0-3588 GCA_031371195.1 Actinomycetes bacterium
CCTACCGAATCGATCAACCCACCGTCCTCGCTGCGTTGGCCAGCATTCACTGACGGAGCCCTCGACTCGAAGGCATACCAGGGTCGTGGTCCAGCTACGCGTTCGACCCGGCTCCGGACTTGAGTCGTCGCGGGCGCGTCGACCCACTGCACCACCACGTTCACCGGCGCCGGCGAACACGAGCTCAAAGGCATCGATGGATCGTGGCACTGTTCGCCGTTGCTGCGTCGTAGGCGGTGAGCCAGGCCAAAAGTGGAGCTGCTGGGACGTAACTCCAAACGAAACAACGTGACACGCTTGCAAGCCATTCCCGCTGGTCACGAGCGTGACCGCCTACCCGCTCGGCCTACCCGGTCGAGGCAGGCGCAACGTCGTCTCGACCAGGGTGAACTGGACAAGTTGCTCGCTACCTACGACGACGGGGGTGCTGATCAACGCGCTGGCGAGCACCTTCGGCATCAGCCAGAGCGCGGTCATCAACAACCTCAAGCGGCTTGGTGCTGAGTCGCGTCGCGGGGTGATCGAACGACGGATCGAAGAAGCCCGGGCGCTCTACGAGCAGGGTTGGTCATTGGCCCAGGTCGGCGCGGTGTGGGGCGTGCACGCGGCAACGGTGAGGTCAGCCCTGAAGAAGGCCGGCGTGACGCTTCGACCGCGACCCGGAAGTGGGGTGAAGCCGGCATCGGCGATACCTCTTGGAGTCGGGATGGTCCGGCGTTGATGGGCCGGTTGCTGGAGACGCCGTCACTCTGGTGACGTCATGCCTGGCCGATGCCCTTTGGTGTCGCAAGAGGGAGGCGCTGGCGGAAAGCCGGCGGCCTGTGGCATACTTAACCTATGCGGAAATTAGCTACTCTGGAAACTACGGTTGGGTCGCGATGACGGTCGTGCTGGACGACGAAGTTCTCGACTCGACGTTCGCGGCGTTGGCGAACTCGACGCGGCGTGCGATTTTGGCTCGTCTTGCTGAGGGTTCGGCGACGGTGAACGAGCTCGCGGCGCCGTTCGACCTGACGCTGCCTGCGATTTCGAAGCACATCAAGGTCCTCGAAGGTGCCGGGCTGGTGAGACGTGGTCACCACGCGCAGACCCGGCCGTGCGCGATCGAGGCCTCACGACTGCAAGAGGTGTCGACGTGGGCGGAGCAGTACCGGTCCGTCTGGGAATCGCGCTTCGATCAGATGGACGCGTACCTCACGAAGATTCAGAGGCCCGACGGCACGAAGGGAACCCGATGACCGACGACAACGATCTCCAAGACTCGGTCGTGATCGAACGAAGTTTCGCCGCGCCGATCGCGCTCATCTGGAAGATGTGGACGGACCCGGAGCACTTCAAGGCCTGGTACGGCCCGCAAGGCGCCACCATTCCCGTCGCGAGGTTCGACCTGCGAGTCGGCGGCAACCGATTCGTCGGCATGGAGATGACGACACCGAACGGCCCGATGCGGATGTGGTTCACCGGCGAGCACCTCGACGTCACCGAACCAAATGCACTCGTTTACACCGAGGCGATGTCGGACGAGGACGGGAACGTGCAACCGGCCACGTCGATGGGTCTGCCCGAAGGGCATCCCACGACCACTGAGGTGCGCGTCGCACTCCAACAGGTCGATGAGCAGACCAGGATGGTGCTCACCCACGCCGGCATCCCCAGCGACTCGCCTGGCGCGATGGGATGGAACATGGCCTTCGACAAGCTCGCCACCTACGTGAAGCAGCAGTCATGACGCCGTGAGCACGCCAGCCGAGACGCGGTTCTGGGACCTCATCGACGAGCTTCGAGCCGACGACCCGCGAGTCGAGGAGGGAACGATCATGGGCGGGCGGTGCGCTCGCTTCTCCGGCGAGTTCCTCGCTCTCATCGACTTCAAGGACTCGGGCCTTGTCGTGAAACTTCCCCGCGAACGAGTCGACGCCCTCATCGCCACGGGCACCGGGCAGCCGTTCGCGCCGGCCGGGAAGGTGTTCCGCGAGTGGGTAGCGATCCCGTATCGCAACCGTCGTCGTTGGCGCGCACTGCTGCGAGAAGGCATCAGCTTCGTCGCTCCGGACACGACCGGATCGTGAACCCGCTCGATCGCGTGCGACGCATTGCGCTCGCGCTTCCCGAGGTGAGCGAACGCACGAGTCACGGTGAACCGTGCTTCTTCGTTCGCGACAGGCGACCGCTGTGTTACTTCCACGACAATCACAACGGTGACGGGCGCATCTCGCTGTGGTGCCCGGCGCCCCCCGGCGTGCAAGACGAGATGGTCAGCGCCGAACCCGCTCGCTTCTTCGCTCCGCCCACCTCCGCGTCTGGCGTCTTCTCCGGATGGCTCGACGTCTACCTCGACAATCCGCCGCTGGACCGGCCGGGCTGGAATGAGATCGCCGCCATCTTCGAGGACGCCTACCGGCAGGTCGCACCCAAGACACTCATCACCGCATGGGACAACCGATCGCGGTAACGGCAGCTGCCGGTCTCCCGACCCCGAGAAGGGGTTGGAGTAGCGCCCCCAAAGGTAGGTCGAGCGATCGGGTAGGGACCGGACATCTGACCGGCCGATTCACCAGGGGGAACGCGGGATTCAGGGGCACGAGTTTGGCGGGCAGTGGAGGTGAGGGGACTTGAACCCCTGACTTCTACGTTGCGAACGTAGCGCTCTACCGGGCTGAGCTACACCCCCGAAGGAACTGCGACGGTAGCAAACCAGCCGCCCCGACCCCGAGCCCGAATGTGCCGACACCCGGCAGGGTTAGGGTCCGAGCGACCGCCGACGAGAGGGCAGCACGATGTGGGCACAACTCATCACCATGCAACTGAAGCCGGGCAAGGACGCTGAGCTGGCGACGCTGATCGACCAGCTGCGCGCCGCGGAGCAGCCCAACTCGGGACTCGTCCGCTCCCTCGCGCTGCGCGACCAGAAGGACCCGCAGCGCGTCTCCTTCCTCGTCGTGTTCGAGAGCGAGGAACGGGCCCGCGCCCGCGAGAGCGACGAGCAGCGCCAGACAGGCCTGGACGCGGCACGAGCGACGATGGCCGAGATCTTCGACGGCGCGCCGGAGTTCACCGACTTCGAGGTCGTGGACGAGACCGTCGGCGACGCGTGACGACGGGCGCGGCTGCCGGCCGCGCCCGCCCGGTCACATCGGGTTGTTGAGCTGGATGATGGCGAAGACCGCGCCCTGCGGATCGCCGAAGACGCTGAAGCGCCCGACGTCGCCGGCCTCCATCGCCTCGACCATCGCCATCGCCCCGAGCTCCTTCGCCTTCGCGGTCGACGCCTCGATGTCGGAGACCGCGAAGTACGCGAGCCAGTGCGCCGGGACCTGGGCCGGGATCATCGGCGGCATCGGCATGCACCCGCCGACGACCTTGTCGCCGAGGTGGAACTCGTTGTACCCATCGCCGCGCTGTGCCTTCAGACCGAACACCGTCTCGTAGAACGCGAGCGCGCCGTCGACGTCGCGCGTGTTCAGCTCGTTCCAGCAGAGCGTGCCCGGCTCGTTCACGATCTCGGCGCCGATCGACTCGCCGGGCTGCCAGATCGCGAAGAACGCACCGGTGGGGTCGGAGGCCACCGCCATGCGACCCGCGGCCATC
>JANMJD010000034.1:0-3100 GCA_031371195.1 Actinomycetes bacterium
GCTACCCCGCGACTGAGCCGATCCGACCGACGCGACCACGTCTGCGCTGATTTGCCCGCAAGCGCGGCCAGCAACATCGCGACGCCGAGGGTCGCGATCGTCACCGACCCGATGAGTTCCCCGGTCCCGTCGAAGGGGTCCGAGCTGTAGCCCCGCTCCCCACGGACGTGTTCGAGATGAGTGGCGGCGCAGCCGATCCCCGCGAAAAGGCCGACTGTCACAATCCCCATGGCTACGGCGCCACCGATCGCCAGCCGGCGGAAGCCACTGCGTCCAAATATCCACATCACGAGCGCGGTCAGCGGGACGACCGCCACTACCGGAATCCACCAACCCGCTGTGAGGATCACCTCGCGAAGCTACTTGAGGGCGCGTCAGATGAGCAGTCGGTTGGTTCGTGGTCGAGGGCTGCTCGCATGGGTTCGACCGCTGGGGGTGGTGACTTCAATGTCGCCGTCAGGTTTGAGTTTGAGGTGCCATCCGGACCGGTAGATCAAATGTGATGGCGGGAACAGAGCAGGACGAGGTTGTCGAGGGCGGTGACCCCGCCGTGTCGCCAGAACGTGACGTGGTGGGCGTGGCACCAGGCGACCTTGCGGTCACATCCCGGATACCGACACCCACCATCGCGTTGGGCGACCGCACGGAACATGTCGAGCGGAACACTGCGCGACGCTCGGCCGATATCGAGCGGCGCCAACCCCGACATCATGATCCGCTGCAACCACGCGTCGCACAGATACGTGTCGGTGGTCGACGCCGGCAACCGGTCACCGTCAACGGTTGATCCGCAGCAACTCTCCTGGGCGAGGACGTTGGCGTCGAGGGTGACCTCCACATGCGGCCGGTGCCTCGGCGTGCCGTCGCGGTCGTGGTTGAGATTGAAGAACGCGAAAACGTCGAACAACGCGTCAGCCTCACGCGTCTTGGCCGACCGACGGTCGTGTTCACCTTCCCACGTTGCCGCGGTACCCACGGCTCGTTCGAACTCGGCGGCCAACGCCGGGTCGAAGACGAACCGGCCCAACATGGTGCCATCGGCCGCTCGTCGGTAGCTGAGCGAGCGATCGGGGACTTCGGGTTCGGGGAGATCGGCGATCGCTTCGGCCCGTTCACGCCACACCCGACACGCAATCCGGGTGTCGCGCACATCGAGCGCGGCGACGATGTCGACCAGGGACTCGCCTTGTTCGACAAAGATCGGTTCGGTGACCGTAGTGACATTGACTTGGATGGCGGCGACCTGACCGGCCGACAGTCGGGAGCAGACGCAGCGGCGGCGACCCGGTCATGACGGTGGAGGAACCGACCGCGGCGTACCAACGCGCCGGCTTGGCGTCGGCCATCCGGCAGTGATGCCGTAACCATGCGGTCATCGTCACCGACCCATCGAATCGGTATTCATCGGCGGCGTCCAACCATCCCACAGCACGCGCCAGTCGGGCGCCCAACTGTTCATACGCAGCCCACGCCGCGGCGAACCCGTCGATCGACAAGAGGCTCTCATCGCAGTCGATCGGTTCCGCAACCATGGCCAAATCGTACACCTGTTCGTCCTGAAGTACAACTCCAAAATGGATGTTGAGCAGGGGTTATCTGCTCCCATCGACGGCTTGTGGAGCTGCATTCGAGTTCGGTAACCGACCCCCCGGGCAGCCGCCCACAACTTGTCTTCTACGATGACTATCAACCCGCACGAAATCCAAGGAGGCCGACGATGGGCATGTTGATCTACGCGACGATCACGTCGCTGGACGGGTACATCGAGGACACGGCCGGCAGCTTCGACTGGGCGGCGCCCGATGAGGAGGTACACACCTTCGTCAACAACCTGGAGCGGTCGATCGGCACCTATCTGTACGGGCGGCGATTGTACGAGGTCATGCTGTTTTGGGAAACGGCTCACGCGGACGCTCGTTTGACCGATGTCGAGCGAGACTTCGCCGACATCTGGCAGCGAGCGGACAAGATCGTGTACTCCAAGTCATTGAAGACGGCCTCGAGCGCCCGTACGGTCATCGACCAGGCCTTCGACGCCGAGACGGTGAGGCGACTGAAATCGACATCGACCTCCGACATCACCATCGGCGGTGCCGACCTCGCCGCCCACGCGATCAGGGCGGGGTTGATCGATGAATACCAGCAATTCCTCTCGCCGATCGTGGTAGGCGGCGGCTGGCGCGCCCTCCCCGACGACGTGCGAATCGACCTCGACCTGATCGACGAGCGCCGATTCGGCAACGGCGTCGTCTTCCTCCGATACCGCACGCGCAGATAGCCATGTTGAACGGCGGTGACCCGTCGATGCGGTGAGGTTCGCGCTCATCGTGGAGTGGGTTCAGACCGGGTCAAGATGTGTAGGCCGATGTGCCGGTTCGGGGTCGGGCATCGCCACATGGCGCAGGTGAATTGGCATCCTGCGCCCATGAAGAAGTTGCTCGGATTCGTCGTCGTGATCCTGCTGGCCGGTTGTGAGAAGGGCGGCATCCAACCCGTCGACCCGCCCACCGAGTCGGCCGAGTCGGCCGAATCCGTCGCCCCGACGCTCCCACCCACGACACCACCGTCGCCGTCGACGTCGACGACCATCCCCGCGGCGGCAACCGTGCCGAATACAACCGTTCCGCCGACAACCACCGCCCCTACTCCGTCGACCGTCCCGATTGAGGAGGAGATCCGGCTGGCTCTCGATCAGTTTCGTGCGGCGTACCACGCGTGCACTGCTGAGCCGGCCAATTGCGATCCATCCACATTCGCTACTGAAAGCGGAGCGACCGCGATGCGAGAGGTATTGGCCGACTTCGTCGCTCACGATGTCGTCGCCGGACCGGGATTGGAGCCATCGATCTATCGAATCGACCAACTGAACGTCTCGGGAGACACCGCGGCGGTGGAGTCGTGTGTTTGGGACACCGGCATCCTTTATGGACGGCCTCCCGGACCGGGTCTTGAACGGACGATCCTCAACGACCTCGAATCAACGCGCCACGAGCACATCGAGTTGCGGCGAGTCGACGGGCGGTGGCTCGTGGATGGACGGAGTTTCGTCGGGGACGACCTCGTAGGAGTCAACCAGTGCGTCGCGTGATTCTTGCCGCTG
>JANMJD010000048.1:0-8516 GCA_031371195.1 Actinomycetes bacterium
GCTGGAACGACGACAACTGCAACGGGGAAGCGTGAGCGCCATGGCGATCGTCGACGAAGTCACACCGGAAGCTGATATCGCCATCACGTCGATCGACGGTTTGACGACCGCGAGGAACGGCGATTCGTTGCTCGTACACCCGGTCGGGCGAGCTGTTCGAGCGGGCCAAGAGTTCGTTGGCGGCTCAGCCACTGCCACTTCCTGATCCAACACAACGGGGGAGTTTTCCTGCCGCCGTGGGGCAAGAGCGAGCAGTGGACCCTCTCGGTGCAGCACACGACGGCCGACGCCGAACGGTTCTGTGACAACGTGGCCCGGTTCGCCGCCGCACTGCGATCGGTCACCGAACACCGGTCCGGCATATTCGGCGAGGGAACCTTCGCCTGAACGGGCGTAGGCCCCGACGAGATCGCGCCATTCCTGGACCGGCGCACAGAGCTGCCGGGTCAGGAGTACTCAGACCGCCGGAGCGAACGCCTCGCCCCGCTCGGCGGCCTGGGCATTGTCGGCGAAGTTCCGAACGGTGCCGAGGAGCGAGGCGAAATAGCGGGCGTCCTTGATGGCCGACCAGCCGATCTTGCGGCCGTTGTTGTTGATGATCGTGATGCCGAACGCCCGGGAGAGCTTGCGGAACCCGTCGGTGTCGGCTTCGAATCGGCCGTTGACGAGCAGCGTGTCGAAACCGAAGCCCCGTTTGAAGATGAAGTCGAGGCTCGAACTGTGCATCAACGCGTCGGGGGCCTTCGACGTCGGTCGCAGCCCCTTCCATGCCGAGAATTCGAACGCCTCGCCGGGGTGGTCGTACAGGCCGATCGTCACCGGCCGCAGGAAACCGCCGACCGGCGCGTAGCGCAGCCCGGCGAGGAAGAGGCGGTTGTTGAACGTCTGCATCTGGCGGCGGAACGCTTCGGCCGAGGTGATCAGGTCGGCGCGGGGCACCGTCGTGCTGGTGTGGTACGGCCGCTCGTCGAGCTGGAACTCCGCCCGCCAGGCGGCTATCGCCGCCGTCGGGTCGTACCTGGTGCCACAGCTCCACGGCTCGCCCGGGTAGAGCACCATCGGCTTGGCCGAGGTCTGTTCGATCGTGGCGACCGCATCGTCGATCGTGTTGATCGCATCGTTCATGTAGCGGTTCTCGCGGTGCGAGAAGTAGATGAAGCTGGCGAACGGAAGCACCCATCGGGGCTTGAGCACGTCGATCTGGCGTTTGACCTGGTGGAGCTTGTCGTCGGCGTAGTGGCGCCGCAACGCGGTCTGCTCGGGTCCGCCCTTCCAAGCGGCGTAGCTGAACTGGGTGGCAAGGACGTCGATCGGGCCGACCTGACGGGCGAGCGCGGCGAGCGCATCGTCGTCGATCACCCGGCAGTCATTCAGATTCAGCAGGGTCATCTCGGGAGCCTTGACCAGCAGCCACGAGTCGTATTCCCAGACGAATCCACAGGTCACCTGCAGATCGGCGGCCAACTGATGGGTCGAGCCGTCGGCCATTTCGATGGTCTTCAAGCCCGAGGCGCGGCAGAACTCGACGACGCGGTGGTCGATCGTGTCCTGGAACAGCACGGTGGTGCGGGCCTTCACCCGATCATCGAGGCTCTTCAGCCACTTGGGTGCGAAGTGATCGGGATGCTCGTGGGAGTACCAGACGTAGAGCGGCCGCTCGTCGGCGGCGAGGTCGGGGAGGGAACTCGGCACGAGCAGGTCCCAGCCGTCGTTGAAGGCACTCCCATCGAGCCAGGGATCGCTGATCAGACAGGCATGGGGCGTCGACACCAGCAGCGACGCATGATTCACCAACCGCAGTTCGGACATACCGACACTCCTTCTCTCACGGTGGTCGAGCAGACCCGTATCCCCGACTCGACCGCTTCAGCGCACCCCGGCGAGACCACGTCGGGTGCGCCTTATGGTATTCCGGGCTTCTTGAAGTACGTATGAGCGAAACGGATCAGCTTCGCCCACTCTCCAGCGTAGGCGACCGCGCACAGTTGGTAAAGAAGTTGTCATAGCGTGGTCGTCTCACAGCGGAGCAACGGGTGTTGACTGCCATGCGACGAACTGCCAACGCCCTTCGTGGTCCGCCCAGACGTTCGTGTACCGACAGTGCACCGTGCGCTCCGTGCCCATGGCCGTGAGTTCGAGTCGAGCCCGGCCGGTGACGACGGCGGTTGAGCCGAACATCGTGACGACGACGTCGGACCGGTGAATCTCGCGGTAGACGAAAGCCTTGCTTGCGATATTGGCGATCATCGACTCCTTGGTGTCCATGCCGCCGTGCGAGTGGGTGTAGCGCATGTGGTCGGCGTAGAGCTCGGCCAGCGCGTCGAGGTCGCCGGCAACGGTGGCGTCGCAGCGGCGGTCTTCAAGGGCAGTGATGTCGTCGACGTTCATCTGCCCGGTCTAGCGCACGTGCCCCGCAGATGTCTCAACCCGCGCCGCCTCACACGTCGAGCCCGAGCCCCTCGGCTTCGCCGGCCAGGGTCATCCAGGCCTCCTCGGTGTGGGCGACGCGTTCGTGGGCGACGGCCAGTTGCACGCCCACCTCGTTGAGTCGCACGTGGTCCGAGGCGACTTCGGCCAGGCGGGTGACGAGCCGGTCGCGCTCGGCGGCGGCTTCGGCCATCTCGCGTTCGGCCTGGGCGATCAGGCGACGCAGCGTGCTGGGACTTCGGGTGGTCGTACGAGCAGGTGAGGCGACGGTCGCGACGGTGGCCGGGGCGGGGCGGGGCTCGGCTCGAGCGGGCTGAGCCTTGAGCGGTCCGCCCTGCTTGGCGCCTGCCCGCTCGGCCAGCCAACCGGCGACGCCACCGCGGATCTCGCGGGCTGCGCCTTGACCGTCGAGGGCGATGACCTCGTCGACGGTGCGCTCGAGAAATGCGCGGTCATGGCTGACCACGACCATCGCACCGCTCCAGTCCTCGAGGAAATCCTCGATCGCCCGCAGTGTGTCGAGATCGAGATCGTTGGTCGGTTCGTCGAGTAGCAGCACGTTCGGCTGTTCGACGAGCGTAAGGAGCAGTTGGAGGCGGCGTCGCTCGCCCCCCGACAGGGTGCCGATCGGAGCGAACTGGGCGTCATCGTTGAACCAGAAGCGCTCCATCAGCACGACCTGCTCCCGCGACGGCTCGGCCTGATGCGGTCCGGCGACGGCCTCGCGCACCCGCTGGGTCAGGTCGAGATGGCGGCCGAGTTGGTCGTAATAGCCGATCCTGACCGTGGTTCCCCGCTCGACCGTGCCGCTCGTCGGACTCAACCGCCCGGCGATCAGATCGAGCAGCGTCGACTTGCCGGCGCCGTTGGCTCCGACGATTCCCAGGCGGTCGCCAGGTTCGAACAGATGGTTGATCCGCGAGAGGACCGACGTGCCATCGGGCCAGGCGAAGCTCACATCGTTGATCTCGACACCCTTGGAGCCGAGCCGCGACGTCCCGAGACCGAGGTTGAGCGAGCCGGACCGGGCCGGGGCCGCGGCCTTCCCCTCGACGATCGCCGTCGCCGCGTCGATGCGCGCCTTGGGCTTTCGGGTGCGGGCCGGCGCACCGCGGCGCAACCAGGCCAGCTCGCGCCGGGCAAGGTTCTTGCGGCTCGCCTCGGCATTGGCGGCAAGCTCCTCGCGTTCGGCGCGTCCGGCCAGGTAGGCCGCGTATCCCGAGCCGGCGGTCCAGCCCTCGGGAACGTGCAGGTATCCCGCGCCGCGGTCGAGTTCGAGCACGCGGTTGGTCACCCGATCGAGGACGTGGCGATCGTGGGTGACGAGAATCAGGCCACCCGGAAAGGCGGCAAGGCGGTCTTCGAGGAAGCCGATGGCGTCGAGATCGAGGTGGTTGGTGGGCTCGTCGAGGACGAGTAGATCGTGTTCGTTGGCGAGCAGGCGGGCCAGCGCGACCCGTTTCGTCTGGCCACCCGACAGGGTGGTGGTGTCGACATCGACCAGGCCCGACATGCCCAGGCGGTCGAGCATCGCCTCGGCCTCCCACCCCTCGCCGATGGCGTTGCGCACCGAACCCGCCGGGAGCAGGGGTGCCTGGGGCAACCAACCGATCCGCGCCCCGCGGCCGCGCCGCACGACGCCCTGCTCGGGCTCGATCTCGCCGACGAGCATGCGCATCAGCGTCGACTTGCCGCACCCGTTGATCCCGACGATGCCGAGGCGATCGCCGGTGGAGACCGTCAGCGACAGATCGGAGAACAGAGGGCGATTGGGCCGCGACGCAACCAGGCGTTGGGCATCAACGAGAATCATCGGTCACATCGATCGGGGGCAGGCGATAGGGCAGGTGGTTCGGCCACGGCAAGAGGGCCGGGAGTCGGGACGACCGCAAGACAGTGGCCACGACGTTCTAGCCTGCCGGGCGATGGCCGGATTCCCGCCGCGGGACTCCGATTTCCCGACCAGATGGGGGTTTCGCGATGACCGAGCGGGTCGATTACGACGAGTTCGGGCTGTTCCACGAGAACGCCGCCGAGTTCGGTATCGCCTACGACGGCCCGCCGACCGTGCGCCGCGAGTTCGTCGGTGTCGGCGACGGCCGCCGTCTGAGCGCTCTCGTCTGGGGGGACGGTCCGCCGGAGCTGGTGTTCATCCACGGTGGTGCGCAGAACGCCCACACCTGGGACACCGTCGCCCTGGACCTCGGATGTCCGTTGATCGCCGTCGATCTGCCTGGCCACGGCCATTCCGACGGTCCGGGCGACCATCCCGAAGGCCAGTTTGTCGGCCCCGGGCAACGCCCGCGACGTGGCGATGGTGATCGATGCCCTGGCGCCCGATGCCCGGGTGGTCATCGGCATGTCACTCGGTGGAATGACCGCGATCGCCCTGGCCGGGCAGCGCCCCGACCTGGTCCGGGCCCTCGTGCTCGTCGATATCACCCCGGGGGTGAACGCCCACAAGTCGCGGGCCATCAGCAACTTCGTCAACGGGCCCAAGACGTTCCCGAGTTTTGCCGAGATCCTCGCCCGCACGATCGAACACAACCCGACCCGCACCGAGGCCTCGCTGCGCCGGGGCATTCTGCACAACGCGCTGCAGTTGGAGGATGGTTCGTGGGTGTGGCGGTACCGGCGTTTCGACGGTCCGGGCCCGCTGGAGCCGCCGACTCCGCCGGTGGAGCCGGCCGGGGGCCAGCCCGACCGATTGCAGCCCGACCCGCTGGAGACGGCGTACTCGCCGCTGTGGGACGTGATCGCCGGGTACTCGGGCCCGTTGATGTTGGTTCGGGGGATGATGCCCCAGTCGGTCGTCGACGACGCCGACGAGGATCGGTTGCGAGAACTGCAACCGGGCGCCCGCGTCGAGCACGTCGCCAACGCCGGTCATAGCGTGCAGGGTGACACCCCGATCGAGCTGGCCCGATTGATCGAGGACTTCGCCCGCGCCGCGGCCGATTAGGTTGCCGTTCATGCGTGCAGCACGACTCCACGAGATCGGCGGGTCACTCCAACTCGACGAGACCGACGCCCCGGTTGCCGGGGACGACGAGGTGGCCGTCGAGATGGCCTACGCCTCGGTCAACCCACTCGACGTGTGGATCACCCAGGGCAACGTCGGCGTGGCCGGTGCGAACCTGCCGTGGACACCCGGCACCGAGGGCACCGGGTATGTCGACGGTCACCCAGTGCTGGTCCGCGGCGGGGGGATCGGGGTGTTGCGTCATGGGCTGTATACCGAACGCGCCGTCGTGCCGACCGCCGCCGTCATGCCCCTGCCCGACGATCGTCACCTGGCCGAGATCGCCGCGTTGGGCGTCGCCGGGGTCACGGCGTGGAACGCGGTGCACGTCCACGGGCACGTGACGGCGGCCGACCGTGTCGTTGTATTGGGGGCCAGCGGGGGAGTGGGGTCGCTCGCCGTGCAACTGGCCAAGGCCGCCGGTGCCGCCGTATGGGGGCAGTCGTCCAATGCCGCAAAGTCCGCCGGCATCATCGCCGACGGTGCGGACCACGTCGTCATCAGTGGTGATGACGGGTTGGCCGCGCTGCTCGCCGAATGGTCGCCGACAGTCGTTCTCGACGCACTCGGTGGCCCGTATTCGGCGCAGGCGATCAACGCCTTGCGAACCGGCGGCCGTCTCGTGGTCTATGGCACATCGGCCGGCGAGGTGGTCGAGTTCAACATGCGAACGCTGTACCGCAAGGGCCTGACGATCTCGGGCTACACCGGCCTGCTGGAGTCACCCGCTCAAGCTGTACAGGTGATGAACGGCCTGCTCACGCTCGTTGCCGATGGCGCATTGCGAGTGGGCGTGGAACTCGTCGGGCTGGCCGACGCCGCCGAGGCCCACCGCCGGATCGTCGAGCGCCGAGTGGCAGGCAAGCTGGTCATCGACGTCCGTCGTTGACCGTTCGCCGACTCGTCGGCTGACCTCAGCTCACGCCTGTCGACGGACGGGGGCAGCCGCTTCGAGTCGACTGAAGTTCATTTCAGTAAATATACGCTTCGTAACCAAACCTTCATGTTCGACCGGCCGTGTCATCACCGCTGTCTGAACACGGAGGGGACCACATGGAACACAGAATGGCGTTGGCCGTCGCAGCGTCCGCCGCGATGCTGTTGACCACCAGCGGTATTGCCGTCGCCGTGGTCGGAGACGTGCCGATCCTCGGGTTCGGCAACGACCAGCCTCCGGTCACGGTCACCGTCGCCGTGGCTCCAGTGGTCGTCACCGAGGTCATCACGATGGACCACGTCGTCGTCATTCCGGGCTCTGCTCCGGCGATCGCCATTGCCACCGATCCGATGCCGGGGATGGCCGTCGCCGAGCCGGTGACCACTCCGGGCGCACCCGTTGCCGTGGTGGCTCCGGAGGTGGCCGCTGGCAGCGCGGTGGCCAACGCGGTGCCCGGTGCTGCAGTCGGCGGCCAGCCCGCCGCGGCTCCTCCAGCGGCAGCACCTTCGGCGGCGACGGCGACGGCGACGGCGACGGTGGCAGGCCCCCCGGCCACCGTCCCCGCCGCGCCGGCGAACACCGTTGCGGTCCCGGTGACGACTGCTGCTGCCGATCCGATCGGTGACTTGTCGGGCGAGGTCGACGGCTCAACACCGCCGGCGCCAGCGGACTGTGCCAACCCCGTCTACATGGACGGATTCTGGGAATGCGAGGGATGACGATGCCAAACGACCCGACTCCAGGCCATAACGGCCTGCCGCTACGGATCAGGCCCGATGCCGAAACATGGGCGAGACCGACCGGCGTCGATGCCCCGCTCGATTCCGCGTTGGGCGCCTCGGCGTTGCCGCCACCATCACCCCATCCGCTACCGGTCGGCTGGAATCCGCCCGCGGCTGCGGTTCCAGCCGGACCTCCTGGTCATCGCCCCCCGCCGCCTCCTCCGCCCCTGAAACCACGGACGATGCCGATGCCTCTGCCGACGGCAGCCGGTGGGCCGGTGCTGCCGTCACCGAATGGACGAGCCGACGGCGCGACCGGCATCCGCCCGGGGTTGCCGTGTCTGGCCCCTCCGGCGGTACCGACCGCGCCGCCGACCCGATCCGGGGCCCGAGTGCCCGCCGCGTCGATGGTCGGCCCGGTCGCCGTCGGGGGCGCAGTTCCGACCCCGCCGCCGACCCGATCTGCGGCATGGGTTGACGCCGCACCGACCGCGCCGGGAGTCGGACCGGTCGCAGTCGGCGGCGGAGTAGCGACCGCGCCGCCGACCCGATCCGCGGCACGGGTTGACGCCGAGTCGATGGTCGGCCCGGTCGCGTTGGGCGGCGATGTAACGACGCCGTCGTTGCCGAAGCGACGGGTGCTTGCCCCGCCGCGGGGTATCCGTCGTCGTGGCGCGACCGCCGCTCGCGTGGTTGCGGTCGGTGTCTCGGCGACGGGCTTCGTCGCCGGTCTCGCGTCGGTGACTTCCGCCCATTCTTCGAACGAAACCCAGGCGGCGTCCCCCGACTCGCCGACCCCGACGATCGTCCAGACACGGACGGTGCATCGCACTGTGTTTGTCGATGAGCAGGGCAACCCGGTGCCCGAATTCGATCCGTCCGTGGCTCAGGCGGCGATGGACGCCGCCACGGCCGGCAGCGCGCCGGGAGCTGTCGTGGGAGAGTCCTCCGCAGTGGTTCCGTCGATCGATGTCACGGCCGGCGACGAGACGGCGATGGTGGCCGAGGTGGTCGTAGCGCGGCCCGACAGCACCGGATCGGCCCGTCGATCCGACGACCCGGCTTGGTCGCCATCCCTCGATGATCCCGGCCCGGACGCCGGCAGCGATGACCCCGCCGGCGCGGAGGCTCCGGCGGATGAGGTGCAGACGGTCGATCCGCCGGTCGAGGACCCGGCGATGACGCCCGCTCCCGCAGATGCCGCAGCTCCGGCCACCACTCTTCCTCCGCCCACACCCGCAGTGGCGCCAACCGTCACGACGCTGCCACCGCCGGCCCCGGTGGCAACCGCACCGTCCGCCCCGGTGACGACGACGACGCCCGCTCCGACGACGACTCGCGCAGCAGCCGCGTCTCGCCCGACAACCACTACGACAGCTCCCACCACGACGGCCGCTCCGACGACGAC
>JANMJD010000076.1:0-2404 GCA_031371195.1 Actinomycetes bacterium
ACAGCGCGATGGTATAGTCAAGTGCGATTGTGAATAGCTCGCGGTCCCCGGGAAATGCACACTGACCAGGGCTTATATGGAGCGGACGACGGGATTCGAACCCGCGACCCTCACCTTGGCAAGGTTGTGGTTCCCGTCCGCCGAGACCGCCCCACTCCGCTGACGTGGGCTCCTGTCCGCCGGCTCGTCCGCCCAGCCCGCCCAGTCCGCCCATTCCGTATACCGGTCTACCATGGCCGGCGCGATTGAGAGTTAGCGGTGTTGGGGTGAGCCTGGCATCGGGTCGTCGAGGGAGGCTGCGCGCTGGAACGCTCCGACGGTTTCGAGTGTTCTGTGACCCTTTGCGGGCGCGACAGCGTTCGGCTCGACGGAACGGGTGGCAGCGTCCACATCCCGATCGTCAGCGACGGTGACGCGGTTGCGGCCCTCGTCTTTTGCTCGGTACAACGCCGCGTCGGCGACGCGCAGCAGGTCTTCCAGCGACCCACCGATCGCCGAGTCGACGACACCGAAACTGGCCGTGAACGTCGGGTTGTCCGACTCCTCACCGGCCAAGGCCAGCTGCTCGCGCAACCGATCGAGTACCTCCACCGCCGCCGAGGTCGGCGCCCCCGGGAAGGCGATGACGAATTCCTCGCCGCCGTACCGCCCGACGATGTCGGAGTCGCGCACTGCCGTCGTGACCACCTGGGAGAACTTGCGCAATGCGCGGTCGCCCGCCTCGTGGCCGTAGGTGTCGTTCAACAACTTGAAGTGATCGAGGTCGGCCATCACCAGCGACATCTGCACGCCATCATTGAGCAGGCTGCGTATCTCGGTCTCGAGCGTCCGGCGGTTACGCAGACCCGTCAGACCGTCCGTCGTCGCCTGCAATTGCGACCGTTCGAACGACCGTATCGTGCCGACGCGCCCTCCCAACTGTGTGGCCAGCGAGGTCAACTGGCTGACAACTTTGGCGACCGGCGGCGCACCGACTGGACCGGTGGTATGCAATACGCCGAGCGCTCGACCCATGAACGTCACCGGCACGCACACCGCCGAGATTGGACCGGACTTGCGGCCACGCAACTTCGGGCAGGCGTTGAGCGCTTCTGAGTCCTCAAATACCGCGGGGTTGCCGCGACGCACCGCAACACAACTGAACGGCGACTCCACCGGACAACACGGCGCCTCCACCCCGGGGTTTGACGCCACACGCTCGAGATGCGCCTTGCTCGAATCGGCGAGCAACACTTCCATCGGGGCGATCGACGAGATTGACATCATTGCCCGCTCGACGATCCGCAACGCCTCGGACTCGTTGTCGGCCATCTCCAAGGCATCCGACAGCTGCGACCCAAAGCCGTCGCGCTCTGCGGTCACCTCCATCTGACCCACCAGACTTTGCAGTGCGATCGCCATGTCGTTGACCGCATGTTGCAGCGATCCCAGCTCGTCGTCACTGGTGATCTCGGCTCGGGCGTCGAGGTCGCCGCGGGCGATCGAACGCGCCACATCCCCCAATGTTCGCAGCCCACGCCGCAACAACTGCCCGACAGCGAAAACAAACAAACCAAGCAGTAGACCCGTCGCCACGACCAATCCCGCCAGGACGGTCGCAGCCCGCCCAAACTCTCCGTCGCTACGCCGCTCGACCTGACCGATCAACGCGTCGAGAGCAGCCGTCGCTGCGGTCCGCGCGCGTCGATCTCCGCTGCCGCGAAGCCGAACGCCGGCAGCGCCAGCGAGGCCGCATCGATGTCCGAGAAGGCAAGCCCGGAGAGACGATCAGCCTGGGTCACGAATGCAGTCAACAACGTCGTCAGGGCGGCGATCGGCTGACGCGCAGCCGATGACAGCGACAACGCCTCCAACGCTGCCAACTCGTTGCCGATACGGGTCGCGCCCGCTACAAGGTTCCTTCCGGCCTCGGCCGCAGTCAACGTCCCGATTCCTTGGGAGCCCAGCATCGCCCGATTGACGTTGATTCGCAGATCGTTCACCCCACGACCCATGTCGGAAACGTGATTCCGGGCAGTCATCAACACCCTGACCTGATTGGCGTCATTGTGCGCAGCTCGCACCGACATCAAACCCGTGCCAGCCACGACGACGGCCACAGCCAAACTCATGAGCACGAACGCCTTCAAGCCCCGACGCACCCCACTGCGAGGCCCACCCCGTCTGCGACTCCGGATCGCAAATCGAGGCGCCAAAGTCCCCTCCGTCGGATCGCCCAGACCGTCGATCAACTGCTTCGCGAACGTCATCACGGCTCCTCGGCCTTCCGCGGAACTCCGCCTCAACACCCAAGGTACGCGCGCCGTCACGCCAAGTGAAGGCCTTTGGTCCCGGTCGTGCGTGTTCTGGTTACTGGTAATGACGCAACCGGGGCTGCGTTGGCGCATTAGCCGTTCATGCCCAT
>JANMJD010000093.1:0-8755 GCA_031371195.1 Actinomycetes bacterium
CCCTCAGCCCACCCCGTTTCCCTCCACGACGTATTCATCCACGTCGTCCGCCCCGCCGGTGTCGACGCCGGCGTCGACCAGCCCGCCCGGTTCAACCACCGAACCGACGACACTGACGACGGCGCCGGATTCGACGGCTCCAGATATCACGGCGCCTGATACGACGGCGCCGGGCACCACATCTCCTGATACCACCGTGCCGGCGACGACTATTCCGGCGGACCCGAGCGTGGTGTTGGCAGTCGGTGACATCGCCGACTGCGGCCGCACAACCGACGACGAGGTGGCCGCGCTCTTGATCCAGACTCCCGGCATCGTGGTGACACTCGGTGACAACGCCTACCCGAAGGGGTCGACCGCCGACTACCGGGACTGCTTCGACCCGCCGTTCGGTCCGTTGACCAGCCGGATGAAGCCTGCTCCTGGCAACCATGACTACGACTTCTACGCCGGTGTGCCGTACTTCGACTACTTCGGCGCGGTGGCAGGCGATCGGGCCCAGGGCTGGTACTCCTACGACGTCGGCAGCTGGCACATCGTCGCCCTGAACTCCAACTGCGCGCATGTCGGCGGTTGCGAGGCCGGTTCGCCTCAGGAGCAGTGGTTGCGCGCCGACCTGGCGGCCCACCCGGCTGTCTGCACGCTGGCGTACTGGCACCACCCGGTGTTCTCCTCCGGTCAGCACGGGAGCAATACCAAGGCCGCAGGGCTGTTCCAAGCGCTGTACGACTTCCATGCAGACGTCGTGCTCAATGGCCACGACCACATCTACGAACGGTTCGCGCCGCAGGACCCCGCCGGGGTTGCCGACCCGATCCGCGGCATCCGCGAGTTCGTCGTCGGTACCGGCGGTCAAGGTCTGTACCGCTTCGGCACGATCAAGGCGAACTCCGAGGTGCGCGACAACACCCGGTTCGGGGCACTGAAGTTGACCCTGATGCCCACGGGCTACGACTGGGAGTTCCTGCCGTCCACCGGCGGAACCGCCGTCGACTCCGGGGCGGGCACCTGCGCGGCCTGATCCGCCAGATGATCCGCCCAGCCGTGATCGTCGATGCCATGACCGCGTAGTCTCCGAGTCCGTGGCGCCCGAAGACCGACCGGTGGGCGATCACCGGGCGCCGGTCGCCGAGGCGTTGAGCGGTCTTCTCGGGTTGGTGCTGCTCATCGGGCGAAACCCGCTCGGGCTGCATCGGCACTGGCTCGGTGACATCGACACCAAGTACTACGGATGGTTGACGTGGCGGTTGGCTCACCTCGACGCTCCGACGCTCCATCTGGCCGGCGTCGTGCACCCGGCCGGCCTGGAGTTGGGCCTTCTCGACGGGCTTGCCCCGATCACCGCCGGGGGCCTGCTCGTCCGGCTGTTCGGCCGATATCTCGGACTGAACCTGGTGATCCTTGGTGGCATCGTCGCCAACTATCTCGCCGCCCGACGATTGGCCGGTGTGATGGGTGCTCGCGGTGCCGTGCGGGCGTCGTGCGCGGCCGGGTTCGCCGCGGCACCGCTGCTGTCGTCGCCCGCGTCGTCATTCCCTTCGTTGTTGTGGGCCTTCACGACGCCGATGCTGCTCGCCGAGGTGATTCCCGTCGCCCGTGGGGATCGCCGGGCCCGGATCCTGCCGATCACCGGGCTCCTGGCCGGGGCGTACTGCTGCTCGATCTACCACCTGGTGTTCGGCGGACTGGCCGCGCTGATCGTGGCGTTGAGCTGGCCGGACTCTGCGTTCCGCCGCGGTGACGCTGCCCGACGGGCCGTGGTCGCGATGCTCGCCGCACTTGTCGTATTGGCCCCGTTCGGAGTCGCACGGCTGCGCTACACCGCCCAGGAACGCTCCGCCGGGGCGTCGTCGGGTGCGCTGATCGACGATGCGCGTACCTTCAGCGCCGACGTCGTCGACGTTGCCGTGCTACCGGCGCCGCTGGAGCGCGGACCGCGCCTGGCCTTTGGCCTTCCGCAACGACCGCTCGAGCGATATCGGCTGGCGACGATCGGTTGGGCCCTGCTCGCCGGGATGGCGCTCGCCTGGCTCGGCCGGCGCCCCCCGGCGGAGCACGGCGGCTATCCGGCGCGGTCTGATCCGGCCCCGTCTGATCCGGCGCGGTCTGATCCGGCCCGGTCTGATCCGGCCCGGTCTGATCCGGCCCGGTCTGATCCGGCGCGGTCTGACTCGATCCGTACCGCTCGGGATCTGGTGGATCCGTCCCCGCAGATGGGGCACACGCCCGGGCGGGACGGGGCCGTCGTTCCGTTGTCGCTGGCTGCGGTAGCGCTGTGGGTGCTGTCGCTCGGGCCGGGATTGGTGGTTGCCGGGCATCGTCCGGCCGGAACACATGACTGGCTGCCGTACCGGGCGCTTCTGGCCGTGCCCGGCCTGAGTGCACTTCGGGCGCCATACCGGGCGGCGATTCCGTTGGCAGCCGTGGCATGCGCGCTGCTGGCCGTCGGCATCGCCCGGCTGCGCGCCCGCGTCGGTGGCCGCGTGGCGGTGACGAGTCTGGCCACGCTCGTGGCCGTCTCGTGGTGGCCGCAGCTGCCGACGAGCACCGCCGAGGTACCGAACGGGCTGCGCGCGTCGTTCACCGCAATCGGGGCGATGCGACAGGACGCCGCTGACCCCCAGGCGGTCATGGTGGTGCCGTTCACGTGCGCCTTCGACGACCTCGATGTGATGAATTGGCAGGTGGTCCACCGGCACCCGATGGTCACGTGCGGCGTCACGTCGGCCGCCACACGCTGGTACACCCGGGCGTCGTCGTGGTTCTCCACCGCCGGGCTGGCCGCCACCCGCTGTGACCCGTCCGTCGATGTACTCGGCGACCCGAGCAGGTTCCCGGCGGATCTGCGGCTCGATGCCGGGGGTATCGCCGACCTGCGGACCGCGCTCGACGTCCGCTGGGTGGTGTTCGACCGGGGCCGGGCCTCGGGCTGTGCCACCGCCGAGGCGACGTTGGCGGCATTGAGTGGGCTGCCGGTGATCGCCGACGACGGACGATTCGTACTGTTTGACCTGGTGGCACCCGTCACCCCGGCGTGACGGAATCCCGGCCGGTCGCCACCCGGCCGGTAGGCTGCGTGGTCGTGCGTTGTGTCGTGGTCCTGCCCACCTATGAGGAAGCCGACAACGTCGTGCGCATGCTGCGGGCACTGCGAACGACCTGCCCCGACGCCGACATCCTGGTCGTCGACGACAACAGCCCCGACGGCACCGGCAAGCTCGCCGAGGAGACGGCCACCGAACTCGGGCAGATCAGCGTGCTGCATCGGGCGGGCAAGAAGGGCCTCGGAGCGGCATATCGCCATGGGTTCACGGTCGCCCTGAGCGGGGACTACGACGCGGTGGTCTCGATGGACATCGACTTCTCGCACGACCCGGTCGAGATCCCGAAGATGCTGCGGTTGGTCGACGAGGGGGCAGATCTGGTCATCGGATCGCGCTACGTGCCCGGGGGCGGCACACGCAACTGGCCGGTGCATCGCCGCCTGCTGTCGCGGTGGGGCAATCGGTACACCGCCGGCGTGCTCGGGCTGACCGTGCGTGACTGTACGTCGGGCTTCCGGGTGTACCGGGCGACGGCGCTGGCCGCCATCGACGCCTCGACGACGACGGCCGATGGATACGCGTTTCTCAGCGAATTGGTCCGTCGCCTGGTCAGGGGTGGTTTCCGGGTGGTCGAACATCCGATCACGTTCGTCGATCGCGAGTTCGGCACCTCGAAAATGTCGGGTCCGATCATCCGCGAATCGATGCTGCTCGTCACGCGATGGGGTCTGCGTGACGCTCGTCGGGCCATCGTCGGTCGTCTGCGTCGCTCGAGGTAACGTCGGCGTCGCTCAAGGTCGCTCCGGCGTCGCTCGATGTGACGTCGGCGTCGTTGGGCATGACGTCGGTGTCCGGCGCCGACGACACCTCGGATGCGCCCGACCCGACGGTCGATGCGGCGAGTAACACCACGGCCATGATCGCCCATCCGTGGGCGCCCTCGATGTTGCGAACCCAGCCGTAGCCGGGCAGGGCTCGCAACGTGCGGAGCCGATACACGTACCAGCCGGCGATCGAGACGACCAGGATCAGGCCGACGGCAGCGATCGCCCCCCGGCGCCGGACGGCATGGGCGGCAACACAGATTGCGCCGGCCAGCAGCCCCCAACGCGGCCCGACCGTCAGCCCCGCCAGCGCAGTCGCGGCGATCGCCGACCCCCAGCCCGCCCGCTCGGTCAGCGCGGACCCGAGCCATCCCGGGCCCATGCCGACGGCACTCACGCCGACAGCCCTGATGTCGGCGGCCGTGCCGTCGCGGAGTGCGACTTGCGGCCGTCGTCGAGTGGACGCGACGACGAACGCGGCGGCGATGACCGCCAGGATCGAGACGGCGAAGCCGATCCACATGGTGCGCTGCGGCGTCCACTCGGTGGTGACGTTGCGCGGTTCGTTCGACGGATCCAGCCACCAGCCGTTGAAGCCCCCATCGACCAGACATGGCGGCCCCAGGTCGCCGCCTCCGTCGACGGTCGCCCGCCAGCCCGGGTTCCATCCTTCGCCGAGCACCAGCCAACATCCGGTGGGACACGGCGAAACCTCGATCGACCGGGAGGTACGCGATCGGCGCACCTCGTGGGCCGACGCCTCCTCGGCGCCGGCCGTCCTCGCATCGGCCGCGCCTGCGGTGGCGAGCGCCAGCCGGTCGACCGTCCAGCCGGTGGCGGTGCCCGGTTGCGTCGTCACCCGATGGGTTCCGCGATCGAGCAGAAGACCGGATGGGTCACACCACTCGACGGCGGCCGGCCGGCCGTCGATCAGATCGCCGACCGTCCCGGACATCCGCAGTGCCCGCGGTCGGCCGTCGACGATCACCAGCTCCAGGCAGTCGGTGGTGATCGTCGACGGGAGCCGGCCGAGCGCCGCCCCGGGCACGGTGAGTTCCTCGATCGCGGCCGGTCGAACCTCGGGCTCGCCGGTGCGGGCATCGTTCGACTGGCGCGGCTCGATCGCGTCGATGCGCATGGTGAGGGCGTCGCCGGTCGTCGCTCGGAGAGGGAGGGTGGTGACGCCGCTGACGTCGGCGACGGGGACATCGAGCGGTTGATCGACCCCTCCGATCGTGGCGGTGATCCGGCTGATCCGGCTGAAGTCGGCGGTGTCGCGCTGGCGAAGGTCGATGTGGTCGACGGTGGTCGCCGTCGGGAGCGGCACTGTGATCGTCGAGCCGACGACGTCATCGGTCGGGGTGATCCAGGCCGTGCGCGGATCTCCGTCGACCGCGGCCCACGCGCCCGTGGCCGGGCGACCGGCGGCGTGACCGGAGGCGACGGCCAGCGTCGGCACGCCGAGTACCGATCGCAACTGTTCATCGGAGATCCGCGGGTCGAGGCGCACCGACGCCGACGGGGTGAGTGTGTACGAGGCTGGAAGGGCGAACTCTCGGGCGAGTTGGAGTTCGGGATCGGTGCGATGCCGATCGACGGCGTCGGCGCGCACGCGGGTGAGTACCACCGCCAACTCGGACGCGGCCGATCCCACCCGGCTCGGCAGCCGGACGACCTGGGGAGCGCCGGCGATGTCGTCGAGCCGGACCTCCGCAAACCCGACGGACGCCTGACCGGGATACGAGAACCGGCGACCGATATTCGTCGCCGTGATCTCGATGTCGACCGGACCACTCGTCGGCGCGGGCAGGGCGATCGTTTGTCCGGATGGAGCCCGGGAGGTTTCGTCCAACGACACGTCCGCGGTCTCGCCGCCGCTGGTCAGCCGTATCCCGGTGATCCAGCGATTGGCCGTCGGTAGCGGCTGGACCAGGGAGATCCTCGTGGCGGAATGGCGGTCCAACGGGGTCACCCGCAACCGTTCGCCGATGACATCGGCGCGGTCACCGACCCGCCACGCCGTCGTCGGGTCACCGTCGACGGCGTTGGCCGCCCGATCCTCGGGTCGGTAGGTGATCGGATCGCCGTAGCCGGTGGCGCTCGCCCGGTATCCGGTGGAGGAGGCCGCCAACGTCTCGTCGTCGAGGCGATCGGCGGGGAACACGATCAGTCGGTGATCGGCCAGATCGGTGCGCAATACCGGCTCGGGAAGCCCATCCTCGGTGAATCCGGTGACATCGCGCGAACCGCGCCATTGGTGGGCGGCGCGCCGGTTGGAGTCGGTGAGAATCACCAGGTCGGCATTGGCGGTCGCATCGACCAACTCGTCGTCGGTCATCGACCCGCTGTAACGCACCAGCTCGGTGCCGTCGAGCAGGCCGGCCGCGGCGGCGTCGACGACTCCGGCACCGCTACCGACCACGACGACCACGCCGGACTTGGCCCGGGCGATCGGCATCGGCGCAGGGACGTCGTACAGCGTCGCCGGGGCGAGCGGGCCACGAGCCGCGGTGTCGTCGAGATGGCCGTCGTCGTAGGGGATCGACGGTTCGTTCGTCTCGGGCTCACCGTACGCGGACGGAACGGTGCCCAATGCCTGTCGGACGAGGTCGTCGACGAGGGCCGGGCGGCGCGAACCGAACCGCTCGAACGCGAGGTCACCGGTCACCAGCACCTGGTCGGCACCCAGCAGTCGGCTCACCGGGGCCAGGGCGCCTGGGTCGAGGGTGCCGTCCTGTACGCGGTCGTCGAGGGCGTAGAGCAGGTCCATCGCGCCGGCGCTGCCCCCTGGCACGAGATCGCGAGTGATCAGCGGTCGCGTCGTGATCGCCGGGAGTAGCGGATCGACCAACGTGCCCCATCGGTGCACCCCGAACTCCGAGCCCGGAAGTTGCAGGACGCGGCCACCGCCCCGCGCGTCGAGGGCTCGACCCAACTGCTGCCAGGCGGCCGGGACGTCGGCGTCTCGCGACTGGGCGGCCGAGACGAACTCGCCTCGCCACAACCCGGGCAGGTTGGCCACGGCGAGAAGTCCGACCGCGAGCCAAGCCGCACCCTGTAGGTGCTGCGGCCATCCCGGCAGACCTCGCCGCCACCGAGGCCGCCATCGCGGCCGCCATCGCGAGAACGAGGACTGCCAGCCGTGGGCCAATGCTCCGGCCGCCAGCGCCACGCCGATCAACAGATTCGGTACGGCGCGGGTGGAACTGCGCAGGGCAAGAGCGAATCCTGACGACGGATGGTCGGCGATGATGCGGAACACCGGGCTCGCCGAGCCGATCGGATGCACGCCGACGCCGATCACCAGGCCGGCGAGCATCGTCCAGGCGGCAAATCGCCGGGCCCGCCAGCGCACGAGCAGAATGCCGGTAAAAGCAGCAGCGACCAGGCCGAACGATGTGATCACCGACCACGACGAAACCTGATACCACGTCCCCGCACCGGTGAGCGGCCCGGTTCGATCGTTGACGTAGGTCAGCCAGTACCCGAGCCCGCGCAGCACCTCGGAGCCGTTGGACGTGAACGACACCGAATCGACAGTTTCGGTGAAGGCCAGCACGTCGGCGCCGTAGCGCCCTTGAACCGCCAGGCCGCCGAGCCACCAGGCTGTCACGCCGCCGCAGAGCAGCCCGGTTCGGGCCAGAAACCCGCCGATTCTCCGCCAGGCGACGTCGCGGTGCAGGCCGGCATCGACCAACCACAACAGCGGCGCCGGCGTGATCATGATGATCGCCGTGGCATTGAGTCCGCTGATCGTCACCACGATCAGCGCGATCAGGGCCGGGGTACGCCACCGCTCCAGGCGCCGGCCGGGGTCGGGTTGCCGGGTCCAGCCGGCGACGAGGCCGACGAGCCAGGGGAGTGCCGCCCAGTTGGGCAGCTGCCCCGAGGTACGCGCCACGTACGGCACGATGAACGGCGAGAGTCCGTAGACCAGGGCGGCCGCGAAGGCCGGTCCGCCGGCGAGGCCGAGACGACGGGCGCACCAACGCATGCCCATCGCCGCAGCGAACATCAGCGTGCCGATCCACAGCCGGTGGGCGATCCAATCGGGGACGCCGAGACGGTCGAACGTCCAGAACCACGGCCCCATCGGCCACAGGTAGCCGACGGACTGGTGCGGAACCCAACCGGCGAACTGCCGGGTGTCCCACATCCACGGCGCGTCCGCAAGCAGCCTCGATGGGTTGAGGTACAGATAAAGCTTGGTGTCCGACGGCATCCGGCCCGGCGCCGATCGCAGCGGCCCGAGGTACGAGATCGCCGCCAGCACAACGACGTGCCACCAGTCCCGGCCGAAGTGGACCGGGCGACGGCGGCGCGAATCGCTCATCGTCGGGTGATCATCGTCGGGCGATCACGGGATCGCCCCGCGGGCGCCGTAGACCGCGGTGACGGCCACCAGACCGGCGCCGCAGATCGCCATCAGGAATCCCCACGACTCGCGGTACTTCTTCGGCCACCAGGCGGCGAATCCGATGAGGAGGGGAAACGCCGTGTACAGAAACCGTGGCCGGGCCGTGACCGTTGAAGGCAACAGCATCAAGGCGAGCACGGTGACGCTGTACGCCGTCCACGCCGGGGGGATCCTGACCTTCCACGAGCCGTAGATCATCAACAGCATGGCCACGACTGCGCCGAGGGTGAACATGCTGCCGGGTGAACCCAACGGGTCGCTGATCGCCGTCCAGGTGCGCGAGAGCGCCGTCACGCCGAAGCTCAGACCCTCGCCCCACGCCTCGCGTTGGACACGGAACCACACCCCGGTCTCGTGGGCATGGCGCGAGAGCACGATCTGGAACCATCTCACCGCGGGCTACCTGGGAGCGTATTTCTACGACGGGTTCAGCTGCGAGCTGCTGCTGCGCTTGGTTTGCAAGTGGGCCA
>JANMJD010000137.1:0-1988 GCA_031371195.1 Actinomycetes bacterium
ATTGACCTGTCCGCTGCGGGTCGGCAACCGATGTCGCCGCTGCCCGACGCTGGCGGTGGGCAGCGGCGGGGGCTTACCATCGTCTTTAATGGTGAGATCTACAACTTCCGAGAGCTGCGCGCTGAGTTGATCGCCCGAGCACCTCATAGCCGGGACGGCCCATGATCACGGCCGACAACGTCGACTTTCCAGCGCCGTTGGGCCCCATCACGGCATGAACCTCACCGGAGGAGATCTTCAGGTCAACGCCGCGGAGAATCTGCTTGCCGCCCACTGCGGCCTGGAGGTCGATGATCTCGAGCGTGCTCATTCGATCACCAGCACGATCCGGCCGTCGACGACGGAGACTTCGTAGACCGGTACCGGCTGGGTGGCGGGCAGGGTGGTCGGCTCGCCCGTCAGCAGATTGAACGCACTGCCATGCTTCCAGCATTCGATCTCGCACTCGTCGACCATCACTTCTCCCTCGGAGAGCGAAACATCGGCATGCGAGCAGGTGTCGCCGATGGCGTACACGTCGCCGCCGATACGGACCAAGGCGATCTTGCGGTCGCCGACGATCACCTGGCGGGCCGTGCCGGCCGGCATCTCGGCGAACGCGCCGACATCGATTGCCTCACTCATCGGGAACCTCCTGATGGGGCACGACCGCGCTCGCCGTCGGCGCTATCACCGTCGGGGTTGACAGGGGCTTCGTCGAGCGAGATACGGGCCAACTTCGCCCCCACCCGCTCGCGCAGTTCGTCGAGCAGCGCAGGTGGAGCGTTGAGCCGGTCGAACACCTCGCCGAAGTATCCGGCGAGGATGAGGCGCTGAGCCTGCAACGGCGGCACACCGCGGCTCTCGAGGTAGAAGACCTGCTCGGCATCGATCGGACCGACCGTCGAGGCGTGGCTGCACTTGACGTCGTTGGTCTCGATCTCGAGGTTCGGCACGCTCTCGGCCCAGGCTCCACGCGAGAGGGTGAGGTTGCGGTTCGTCTGGTACGCACTCGTTCCACGGGCCTCGGGGCCGATCTTGATCAATCCGGTGTAGACGCTGTGGGCCGTGTCGTTGACCGCGCCCTTGAACAGCAGGTCGGCGCTGGTCTTCGGAGCAATGTGCTGCTGAATTGTGCGGAAGTCGTGCATCTGCTCGCCATCGGCGAAGTAGAGCGCGATCTGCTCGGTGTGGGCGCCACTTCCATCGGCCGATGCATCGGTGCGGAACCGGGCGTACGAACCGCCGAGCGACACCGTGCCGAGGGACGTCGTCGAATCCCGATCGCCGGTCGCCCGTTGGTGGCCGATCAGCGACGTCGAGCGGCCGAGTTCGTTGATCGCCAGGTAGCGCACGCGGGCGGCCGGGCCGACACGCAGGTCGACAACGGGCACCATCGATGCGACGATGCCATCGGCGGAGGTGAATCGCTCGATGATCGTGCACTCGCTGTCGGCCCCGGCCTCGACGACCAGCCGGGGAAACACGATCTGTCCGTCGGCGACGGTGTGATCGACGATGATCGGCGTTTCGACCACCCGACCGGCGGGGATGCACAGCACGACGGGCGTGCAGTACGCCTCGTTGAGCTCGTCGAAATACGGGTCGATGGCGGCCGCCGCCGTGTACTCGCCCGTAGCCACGAGCCCATCAGCCCCGGTCAGCGCAGGGGTCGCCGCTGTCGGGACGAGATGATCGAGCCCGAGACGGGAGATATGGCTATATCGCCAGATCTCGTCGCCCTCGGAGGGGACAGGCGCGACGGTGAAACGCTCGAAGGCGGCGATGCGACGATCGGCGAGCCATTCAGGCCCGGCGAGATGGCGCACGGCGTCGATGGTGAAGTTGCTCACGGGCTCTCAGGGGATCGTGCGATGGGGAACGTCATCGACGGGTCAGACGACCGTACGACGAGGTGAAATTCTACCATCCACGTAGGAGAAATTCGCCTTGACACCGGCCCGTGCGGCACCGGCGGTCGGCCGTGACCGGCCAGGGTGCCGATGGCC
>JANMJD010000154.1:0-2602 GCA_031371195.1 Actinomycetes bacterium
CACGACGGAGTTCAAGGAACAGGCCGTTCGGTTTGTGTTCGATTCGATCGAGCCAAATGAGTCGCGTCGGGAGGCCTGTGAGCGTCTCGGAGCGAAGATGTCGGTGAAGCCGGTCACCCTTTACAACTGGGTGAAGGCGGCGACGCCGGCGTCGACGGGTCGCGTTGTTGCGGCGGGGTCGGTGGAGGAGCTCAAGGCCCAGGTGGCCGGGTTGCGGAAGGAGGTTCGCGAACTATCCCGAGCGAACGAGATCCTGAAGGCGGCCTCCACTTTTTTCGGGGCGGAACTCGACCGCCAATCGCGACGGTGACGCCATTCGTCATTGCCTACCGGGCGACGTCCGGGGTCGAGCCGATCTGTCGAGCGCTCGGCGTGAACGTCGCGTCGGTCCGCTCACGTCTGGCCCGCCCGTTGCCGCCACGCGCGCTCGCGGACGAGGCGTTGCGCAAGATGATCACCGAGCTCTTCGAGGACAACTACAGCGTCCACGGCGCCCGCAAGATCCGTAAGGCGCTGCGACGTGAACACGGCCTGGTCGTCGACAAGGACCGCGTCAGGCGTCTCATGCGTGAGCTGGGCCTTCGCGGTGTGCACCGTGGCTGACAACCATTTACCACGAGACCCGACGCGGCGAATTACCAGCCTGGAACTGAATAAGGAGCTGACCCCGATCGGGATCGACGCCGTTCTCTGCGAAGGCGGCGTCGGTGGACGCACCCCAATGTTCGAAAGCCTTCTCGAAGGGGTTGCGCAATTCGGTCAGGGGGAAAGCGCGTATACGCGCGTCGAGGGCCACTGCTCGCGCATTCGTAGACAGCTTCGCTTCGATTGCTCCCGATCGGCCGACACCGCCGCCATGATCGCTGACGCGTGCCTGGTCGCCAGCCCAGCCGTCCGTCACCCCCTGTCTGATCAAGCGGCGATCGACGCCGCTCACGCAATTTCCGACGACGACGACTACCTACGGCTGTGCGCCTACGACGATGAAAGCCCAGCCGTCGTGACTCGAAATGGCGTCCGTCCGGTCTGGCTGATTGCCTGACGACGGACGCACCGACCTGCCTGCGGGCCGTGTCCCGGGCACTCGCCAGCCGCTCATTTGCGGAGGCCGCCAGACTCGGCCATCCCGGCGTGAGAACACCTTTCGGCCGGCTTATGCCTTCACTCGCTCCAACACGACCGAACGACAATTCGGTTGGGGCCCGCGAGGGAATTACTTACGCGTAGTTACGGGTGTGGGGTTCTTGGGTCCGGGGCCGATGGTGTAGTTCCATTCGGGATGGAAGACGTGTCCGGTGAGGGGGATCGCGGCCAGTTGCGCGGGGGTGATCTTGACTCCGGTGGGGTAGTAGCCGTGGTCGCGTTCGGCGTGGACCTTGAGCCCGGTGCGGGTGGTCGTGCCGGCGATCAGGTTCACGACGACTTCGTGGCTCTCGAGCGGTTGTCCGCGCCAGTTGCTGGTGATCGCGGCGAAGAGGCGGTGCTCGATCTTGTTCCACTTCGACGTTCCGGGCGGGAAGTGACACACGGTGATGGCCAGGCCGGTACGTGCGGCGAGTGCACCGAGGCCGGTCTTGAAGGCTCGGACCCGGTACCCGTTCGATCCGCCCGCGTCAGCGGTGATGAGCAGCCGTCGGGCTTTCGGGTAGGCGGGTGCGCCGATCTTGTCCCACCAGCGCCCGATAGTGGCGACTGCGAACTCGGCGGTGTCGTGGTCGTCGCCGACGACCACGAAACCTAGTTTGGCGGCCATGTCGTACACCCCGTACGGGATGGCCTTGCCGACCTCGGGATCCGGGAAGTCGTGTACGTCCACGCGTACCGGTGACCCGGCCGGCTGCCAGTTCTGGCCGCCGTTACGGAGGTTCCCGACGACTTCCTTCTTTTTCGTGTCGACACTGATCACCGGCCACTGCCTTCGCAGATGAGCGGTGACTTGGTCGTTGAGGTGATGGAACTGGCCGTCTCGGTCGGGGTGCTGCGCACCCTCACGTTGCTTCGCGTTGCCTTGCAAGCTGTAGTCCATGTAGTGGAGCAGCTGGCCGACGGTCCACGAACTCGCCGGATGCCCCTCGGCCCCAAGTTCGTCGGCCAGGTTCCGGGTCGACTTGCACGTCCACCGCAACCTGCACATCGGATCCCCGCGACTCTCCGGCTCGACCAGGCCATCCAAAGCCGCCAGCAGGTCCGGGTCATGATCAATCAGCGGCTTGCGTCCCGCGCCGGGCCGACGCACCCGAGCGGCCGGCGCCAGCCCAGCATCAACCTCCGCGACCGCCGTCGACACCGTCTTACGCGACATACCCGACACGGACGCGACCTGCGCCACACCACCCCGGCCCAACGCCCGAGCGGTCACCCCCGCCAGAGCACGACGCTGACGCTCATCCAACAACGGCCGCAACTGAGCGAACACCTGGCCCAAACCTGCCTCGCTCAGCTCCACCACGCCAGGCTACCGGCACACCACCTATCGCGTCGGTTATTCCCTCGCGTACCCTAAGCGACGGGATCTTGTCACCGCCGAAGAACTCGACCGCATGACACCGGATCAGCGATCCGCCGTCGTGCTCGATCGGATCGTGACCGAGCCCGCCGAGCT
>JANMJD010000186.1:0-59892 GCA_031371195.1 Actinomycetes bacterium
CGACCGGGTAGCGAGACCTCCTGCGTGAGGCGGGCTCCCTTGGCCCCGATCGGGTTCTTGGTCACCTGGGCGACGATCAACTGCCGCGCCTTGATCATGTTCTCGATCTTGGGCTTGTCGCCGCGCTCGACGATGTCCTCGGAGTCGTATTGCACGTCGCCGCGATACAGCACGGCATTCTTCGGGGTGGAAATGTCGACGAACGCCGCCTCCATGCCCGGGAGCACGTTCTGTACCCGACCGAGGTAGATGTTGCCGTGGATCTGGGCGACGTCGTCGGCGGGGCGGCTGACATAGTGCTCGATCAGGCTGCGACCCTCGACGACGGCGACCTGGGTCAATCCCTCGCGGGCCTGCACGCACATCAGATACCGACCAACGGGCCGCCCGTTGCGCTCGCGACCCCGCTTGCGTTCGTTGGTCTCGCCGATGTCGGCGACCTCGGCTCGGACCCTCCCCTTGGGCTTGGCCGGCTCGCGACGCTTCTTGCGCGTCGCCGGCTCGGTCGATGCATCGGCGGCCGCGCCGACGGGCGCACGTTTGCCCTGATTGCCCGCGTTCTGCGCTCGGTCGCCGACGGGTTTGTCGCCTTGCCGCGGCGCCTTGCCCCGGCCTCCACGATCAGCGCGGGGTGTTTCAGCGGGGGCGGCCGGAGGCGGCGGGATGGGCGCGCTGCCGGCCGGAGCGGGACGGGTGTCGCCGATGCGCGGTCGACGGGGCACGAGGGCCTCGGCCGCCGCCACCGGATCGCTCGGCCGGCCTTCGCTCGCCCGTTCCGGAAGCTCGACGTCCGCATCTGCGGAGACGCCGGACGAGTCGGCTATAGCTTCTGCGGCCGAGTCGGTTTCGTCGTCGAGACGAGCGGCCGCCGCGGGACGCGGGTCACGCTTCGGACGGGGGGATGCGGGACTCCCCTTCGGACGCGGCGATCCGTCGGCGGGACGCGGCGCCGTTACCCGAGGTGGCACGTCCCCCTCGACCTGCTCTGCGTCGGTTTCTGCGTCGGTTTCGCCATCGGTATCGGCGTCTTCGCCGTCGATCTCGACGCCTTCGTCGTTCACCCGACCACGACCGCGACCGCCACGCGATCCGCGGCGGCGTTTCTTGTTCGACCGTTGTGCTGCAGTGGCCGCATCGCCATCGAGCGATCGAACCTGGTCGCCATGCTCGCCTGGCGATTCTGCGGGGCGATCGGTCGTCGTCGAGGCCGTTACCGACCGATCATCGGTCTCGCCGGTCGCAGCCGCTCTTCGGCGGTTGGCCGGACGAGCCGTGGGCTCGACCGGGGTGGGGGTCGGGTGAGGGTGGAGGAGTTCGTCCATCCGGGCGTTCCTTTCTCATACGCCGACCGCCTGGGCGTTCGGCGCGGGCACGTCGGCGTCCGGCAGCGGGAGGATGTCCCGCCGCGCGCCGTCGCGCTCGATCCATTGATTCGTTCGTAGAATCCGGCCGGCCACATCGATGGGGTCGGCATCGGGAAAACACACCATGAGCAGCTCATTCGGGCGTAGACCACGCGTGCGTGTTACCAGCGTGGCCAACAGCGTGACGGGTTGCTCGTCCGTCACACTCAACATTTCGATGGCCGAGCGGACGTCGTCCACCCGGGTCTCCCCTTTGCGGGAACGGGTCAGCGGCAATGTCTCGGCCGCCAATACCCTGCTGACCGCCTCGCCGGCGGCCTCGGTGGAGACACCGGCCAACTCGATCGTCCAGGAGCACGCGGCGACGTCCTCCTGCAACGAGACATCCGCACGGGTGACCTCGTGGGCGCCCACCACATGGAAGCCCGGCGCAAGGCACGCGTTGACTCGATCACAGAACTCGACCGGATCGCACCGCTCGACCAATTCGACGTCGAGATACTCGCCCAACGACTCGGCTCCTACCGGAAGGGCCAGCCCGAAGGCGATCTTCGGCCGGGGGGTGAAACCGTCCGACACGGCTACGGCGATCTGTGCCTTGCGTAACGCCCGCTCGACCACCCGGGCCAGATCGCGATGGCTGGTGAAACGCACCTTGCCGAGTTTGGTGAACCGAACCCGCAGCCGCATCATGCCGGCACCGTGACCGGGTGGTCGATCACCGTGTCCGCGTCGGAGGGCTGCGGGCGGCGTCCGATGGCGACGGCCACCGCCTCGGGTAGCAGGCCGCCACGGGCCAGATCCTGTCCGGTTCCCTGGCTGCCGCCGGCCGGGGGGATCGGCGAGGCGACGACGTGTTCGATGCCATAGCCGGTGCAGACACCGCAGTCGTAGCACGGCGTCCACCGGCAGTCCTCCACGCCACTCCCGGCGAGGGCGGCCTGCCAGTCCTGCCACAAGAAGTCCTTGTGCAGTCCGGCCGTGAGGTGATCCCACGGGAGGATCTCGGTCTCTTCGCGATGGCGGAACACGTACCACTCGATCGAGAGGCCCTCGGCGGCCATCGCCTCCTCCCAGCGGCGGACGTCGAAACACTCCGTCCACTCCTGGAAGATGCCGCCCGCCCGCCAGACACGCTCGACGACGTTACCGATGCGGCGGTCGCCGCGGCTGGCGAGCCCCTCGGCCAGCGCCGCCCGGGGATCGTGCCACTTGACCGTGACGCCTTTGGCCCGGTGGGTGGCATCGCGGACCATCTGCACCTTGCGGCGCAGTTCGTCGACGGTGTTCTGCCCGAACCATTGGAACGGGGTGTGCGGCTTGGGGACGAACCCGCCGAGGCTGACCGTCACCGACGTGCGGTTGCTGTGCCGGCGCCCGATCTTGGCGGCGTTGGCGGCCAATTCGGCGATACCCATCGTGTCGACGTCCTGCTCGGTGGGCAGGCCGGTCAGGAAGTACAGCTTGGTGCGGGTCCACCCCTGGCTGAACGCCGACTCGACCGCACCGTACAGGTCCTCCTCGGTGATCAGTTTGTTGATCACCGTGCGCAAACGCCACGATCCGGCCTCCGGGGCGGAGGTGAGGCCACTGCGCCGCCCGTTGGACACGCCTGCCGCCACGCCCACGGTGAAGGCGTCGACCCGCAACGACGGCAGGCTGACGGTCGTCTGCCCGCAGGTCGTCGGGTCGTTGACGATGTCGCCGACCAGTTGCTCGATACCCGAGAAGTCCGCCGTGGAGAGCGACGTCAGGCTGACCTCGTCGTACCCGGTGGAGCGCAGGCCATTGCGGATCATCGTGCGTACCTGCTCGGCGGGCCGTTCACGCACTGGGCGGGTGATCATCCCCGCCTGGCAAAAGCGGCAGCCGCGGGTGCATCCTCGAAAAATCTCGACGGCCAGGCGATCGTGGACCACCTCGGTCAACGGGGCCAGCGGACTCTTCGGGTACGGCCATAACCCCAGGTCACTGATGGTCCGCTTGACGACCTCGGCCGGCACCCCGGCGTACTTCGGGCTGATCGCGGCGATCCGCGGCCCGTCGTATTCGACGTCGTACAGCGACGGTACGTACACCCCGGGAATCTGAGCGAGGGCCTTGTGGACCGCCAGGCGGGACCCCTCGGTCCGACCCGACGCCTTCCATTCGCGCACGACGTCGGTGATCTCACCGATCACCTCTTCGCCCTCGCCGAGCACGGCAACGTCGATGAAGTCGGCCAGCGGCTCGGGATTGAACGCCGCATGACCACCGATGATCACCAGCGGGTGCTCCGGACGCCGATCGGCGGTGCGGACCGGCACGCCCGCCAGGTCGACCATGTTCAGCAGGTTTGTGTACACCAGCTCAGCCGACAGGTTGAAGGCGATGATGTCGAATTCACCGGCCGGCAGGTGGGTGTCGACCGAGAACAACGGCACCTTGTTGGCGCGCAGCAACGGCTCGAGATCGAGCCACGGCGCATAGGTGCGCTCGGCAACGGCATCGTCGCGCTCGTTGAGGATCTCGTAGAGGATCTGGAGACCCTGGTTGGGAAGCCCCACCTCATAGGTATCGGGATAGGCGAGCAGCCAGGCAACCTTGCCGGGGCCGTGGACGGGCGTTTGCGCGCCATCCTCGCAACCGATGTAGCGGGCGGGCTTTTGCACCCGGGCCAGGAGCGGTTCGAGCCGCGACCACAGGGATGCTGCGTTCACGGTTGACATGACCGCGGCATTCTACCCGTCGCACCTTGGCGAACCGGGATCGGCATGAACCGGGATCGGCGCAGTGGCGTCCCGTGCGGGCGGAGGATCAGCGCATTCTGCGCATATGGACGTTCTCGACCAGGCCGATCATCATCAGGAAGGCGACCGTCGACGATCCGCCGTAGGAGACCAGTGGTAGCGGGATGCCGGTCACGGGCATGATGCCCATCGTCATTCCCATGTTCTCGAAGACGTGCCAGACGATCATCGTCATCGCGCCCGCGCAGATGTACAGCCCCATGTCGTCGCGGGAGATTCGAGCCACGCGCCAGATTCGGAACAGCACGAAGAAGTACAGCATCAGCAGCACAATGGTGCCGACGAGCCCGAACTGTTCGGCGATGGCCGAGAAGATGAAGTCGGTGTACTGCACCGGAATCGACCCGTCATTGGTCAGTGGCCCACGGAGGTAACCCTTGCCGGTCAGGCCACCTGTGGCGATGGCCCGTTTGGAAAACTTCACTTGCAAGACCAGGTCCTCGGTCTTGCGGTCGTTCTTCGTCTCCTGCTTGACGAAGGCCGTCAAGCGGTCGACCTGGTACGGCTTGACGAACTCTGCGGCGATCAAGCCGCCGGTAGTGGCGATCGCCAGGATGCTGATGAAGATGACATAGCGCAGGCTCGCTCCGGCCACGAGTAGCACGCCCATCGCCAGGGCGATCAGCACCGAGGCCGTACCGAAGTCGGGCTGGATCAAGATCAACCCGACCGGGATGCCGACGAGCATCAGTCCGTTGATGAACCGGGGATAGCTCAGCTCTCCCTCGCGCTCCTCGGAGAGATAGCCGGCGATCAACACGAGCACGGTGATCTTGGCGAACTCCGACGGTTGGATCAGCACCGGCCCAAGGTCGAACCAGGCATTCGCGCCCGACCCGGGCGGACCGGTGCCGACCAATTGCACGGCGACCAGCGACAGGATCGTGCCCATATACAGGGCACTTGCCCGCTCTTTGAGCCAGCCGTAGTCGACCGCCATCACCATCGCCATCGCCGCGGTACCGGCGATCAGGAAGATCACCTGACGCTGCGTGAACAGGTAGGGATCACCGTCGAACTTGCGGAGTTGGATCGGCGCCGAGGCCGAGTAGATGGCCAAAAGGCCGACGCCGGCGATGGCGTAGGTAGGGATCAGCAGAACCCAGTCGAGGTTGCGCCATGGCTCACTCGCACTGCGATTGATGTTCCCCATGCCACGGCCTTGCATGGCAAAGGTGATACTCACCGCTCACCCCGATCACGCTCGTCGGCGGCCGACGCGTCGTCGAGACACTGTTCGCTCGGCATGCGCTGCGGTGGGGCCGCATAAGGGGAGACGATGTTCAATTCATCCGAGAGCGCTGGCTCATCCATCTCTGCGTACATACCGTTGACGGCGAGCATCAGGCAGCGCACCACTGGCGCTGCGGCTCGCTTGCCATAGCCGGACTTCTCCAGGTACGCACCAATCGTGTACCCCTCGAGCGGCTTCTCCCCGGTCTGGAAGCCGACGAACACCGATGAGTCGTTCTGCGCCTCGTTGTTGAGGCCTTGAGCCGTGCCGGTCTTGCCGGCCATCGGCAACTGCGAGAACGGGAATCCCTTGAAGGTGTTTTGAGCAGTCGGCTTGTGACCATTGACGAGTCGACAGGGTGCGTCCTGGACGAATTGAACAACACAGGTCAACCCCGGAATAATCGAGAGCAAGGGTCCCTGATCGACAAGCCCACCGTCGGGCCTGACCTCGGTCACGTACTGCTTTTCCGGCACACGCGCCGCAATATCTGCGTAACCCGGCCTGGCCGGGTCGTCTGGGACACCTGGCGGGTAGATGGCATGCACGATCAGAGGCCGGAACAGGTAGCCGCCGTTGGCCAAGGTCGTGTATGCGTTGGTCAGCTGCAACGGGGTCACGGCATTCAGCCCCTGACCGATCGCCATCTGAATCGCATCACCGACGTAAAAGCCCTCGCCCTCCTTCTGGCTGATCGCGTGCTGTGCGGCGAGACGTTTCTTGACGGCTTCGTTGGGCAAAACACCGGAATACTCATACGGCAGGTCAATCCCTGTCTTTTCTCCGAAGCCGAAGAGCTTGTAGTTCGACTGGAGTACATCTGCTTTCGGGTAGGCGAGATACAACTCGGCGCCAATCCGATAGAAGAACGTGTCCGACGAGATCGACAGCGCTTGGGAAACATCGATGTTCCCGTAGACGGTCGGCGCGCCGAGAGCGAAGTTGTACGCATTCTTGAATTTGCACTTCTGAATCGTCTTCTTGATACACGCGTCGGTCAACAGGTCGTAGACGCCCTTGTCCTCATAGGTCTCGCCTGGCTGGAGGAATTGGGTGTGCAAGGCGGCGTAAGCGGTGAACGGCTTGAACGTGGACCCGACGTTGTAGCGGCCCTGGATCGCCCGGTTGACCAGCGGGCTCGGGAAGGTGTCGGGGTCCTTGTCGTAGTCGGGTGGGAAGAGCTGCTTGAACTTCTTTGCCGAGATCCCCGCTGAGAACCACCGGTTGTCGAATGTCGGGTAGCTGGCCATCGCCACGATCTCGCCCGTCCCGGTCTTCTCCACGACCACCGATCCAGCAGGCGCCTTGTAGAACGTCGTCCAGTGACGGAAGTCCTTCTTGTCGGGATACGGCGACACCGCTCGCGATCGCCGCAGTTCGGCCTCGAGGGTCTGCTCGGCGAACAGCTGCTGTTTCAGATCGATCGTCAGCTGCACGTCCTTGCCGGGCACGGGCTCGGTGCGGCTCAGCGTCTTGAGCACCTTGCCGCGGGCGTCGACCTCGAACGAGGCGAAACCGGGGGTACCGCGCAGCTCGGTTTCGAACTGCTTCTCGATGCCCGCCGAGCCGACCAGGTCGTTGAGCGAGTAGCCGAGCTTGGTGTATTCCCTGGTCTCGTTGACGTCGGCGGTCTTCGGGTTGTCCTCGGGGATGCGGCCCAGGTATCCGATGATCTGGCTGGCCGTCGGCGCGTACAGATATTTTCGCCGCCAACCCTCCTCGATGTTCACCCCGGGGTAATCCTCGATGCGCTCACGCAGGAACAGGGCGGTGGCCTCGTCGACATCGTCGGCGGCCGGGAACGGGAGATACGGGTTGAACAGCCCACCCTTGCAGGCCTTGTCGGGCTGGCCGGCAACCTTGGGATCCTCGCCGCAGTAGCGGATCTCGAGGGCGACGTCGGTGGTCTTCAGCGCTCCGGCCAACCGGCCGAACAACGCCCGACGGCTCTTGGTGCGGGAGCGGATCACGTCTTGATCGATGACCACCCGCAGCACCCGCTCGTTGTCGGCCAGAATGCGGCCCTGCACATCGAACACGCGACCGCGTTCGGGCGGCAGGTACACCTCTTTGGTGCGCGTGACCTGCACCTGCTCGGCGATCGACTTGGCGTCGACCACCTGCAGAAACCAGAGACGCGTTCCGAGCACCCCCATCAACACGAGGGCGACCACTCCAAGCAGACCGAGGCGGACCCCCCGGGCATCACCGGCCATGGTACCAGTCTGCCTGACAACGGGCCGCTTGCGACGGCACCACGCAGGAAGTCACGTGTCACGCTCCACGCGCATCGCCCACCGTTGCGTGCGTACCGACAACGGCGACAGCAGGGCGGCAACGGCCGCCGACACCACGATCTCGGTGATCATCGCCGGGCGAATCCAACCCTCTTGACCCACGAGCGTGCCGAGCACGAGGTAGAGCGCGACGCCCAGCGCACTCCCGGCGAACACCAGCGACGCCGTCAGCCACCACACCTGGCCCACGGTGATCGTCGACTTGAGCAGCCCGATCAGAAACGCCGCCAGCCCGTACGCCAGTCCACTCAGACCGAACGGTGTCGTCAGCAACAGATCGATGGCCGTACCGAACACGAAACCGGCCAGAATTCCGGCCTCGGGGCCGGCGCAGACGCCGGTGACCACAGCGAAGCCGACCAGCAGATCGACGACGACCCCGAAGGGCCGCATATCGGTCAACAGCGTGGACTGGACGGTGACGACCACGAGCGCGATGACGATCAGCCGGAGCACCGGCCGCTGGAACAGCAACCGCATCGGGTCAGCCGCCGCCGGTTTCCGACGGCGGGATGTACAGGATCACTCGTAGGAAGTTCAGCCGGGTGAGGTCGGCCTCGGGCTCCACCTCAATCTCGGGACCGGCCTGCCCCGGTCGCTCGATCACGTTGCTCACCCGTCCGATCACCAGGTCGGCCGGGGCGAGGCTGCGCAGGTCGGTGGCCAGGTCGGTCGAGCCGCCATTGGTGACGACGATGTCACCGACCTTGATCTGCAAGCCCTTGGCATCACCCGCCACGAACCGGACGATGGGGAGTTTGCCCGCGCCGCGCCCTTCGAGGCCACCCGTCTCACGGGGACGGAGCTTGGACAGGTCGAACACGGTCGTCGACGTCGGTACGACCGTGGTGGTCGGGGCGGACGCGTCGGGCACGGAGCCATCCGACACGGACGAATCGGGTACGGAACCGTTCGAGATCGGCTGGCCGTCGCTGCCCACCGTCCCCGCGGCGACATCGACGGGCAGGGTTTCGATCCCGGTGGCGGTGGCATCGGTGGAGGGCACCGAGCCGGGCACCGACACCGCGGTCGATGTGGTCGTCACCCCCGGCGGTACCTGCCCGTCGGCAACGGCCGCGTCGGTACCCGGCAACGAGAGCGGACCCGACACGGTCACCGGGACGGAGTAGGTCGGATCGGTGATCAGCAGCACGACGGCCCGATGGGCCGACACCTGGGTAATCTTGCCGACCAACCCGGCCCCGTTGATCACCGGCATGCCGACGCGAATGCCCTGGTCGGAACCCTTGTCGATCTCCACCGTCTGGCGGACGTTCGACGGCGAACCGGCGAAGACCTTGGCAATGACGTTGGAGTACTTTCCCGCCGACTCGATGCTGGCCTCAGCGGCCAACTCCAGCCAGTTACGCAGCGCCGCCTGGCCGGCGACGGCATCGCCGGTGAGCGATTCGTTCAATGCCCGTAGCCGATCGTTCTCCCGCTGCACGTCGTCGTACTGGGTGATCCCCCGCCAGGTGTTGCGAATCGGGGAGGCGATCGCCCGCCCAACGCCTTGCAGGGGTGAGATCAGCTCGACGAACGAACTCTTGGCCTTGTTGATCGCCGTGCTCCCTCGCGAGTCAAGGGTGATCAGCAGGATGGATGTCAGCACCAGGAGCGCGAGAACACGCTGGCGGCTCAGCCTCATCGGTTCTCAGCGCTCCGTCGGCGGGCGGATCAGTCGTCGCTGCCCTGGGACAGCACCGATCCGAGGGCAGCGATGTTCTCGAGCGCGAGCCCCGAACCCAACACGACGCAGTTCAGCGGATCGTCGGCGATGTTGATCGGCATGCCTGTCTCGTTCATCAAACGCCGGTCGAGACCCATCAACAGCGCTCCCCCACCGGTCAGCATGATGCCCTGCTCCATGATGTCGGCTGCCAACTCGGGCGGCGTCTTGTCGAGCGTGTTCTTGACGGCGTCGACGATGGCGGCCACCGGCTCGATGATCGCCTCGCGGATCTGCTCGGTGGTGACGGTGACGGTGCGGGGCAGCCCCGTGATCAGATCGCGACCGCGTATCTCGGCGGTCAGCTCCTCGTCGAGCGGCCAGGCCGATCCCATCTGCATCTTGATCTGCTCGGCCGTACGCTCACCGACGGCGAGGGAGAACTCCTTCTTGATGTACTGCATCACGGCATCGTCGAGTTCGTCCCCGGCGACGCGCACCGATTGTGCCGTCACGATGCCGCCGAGCGAGATGACCGCCACCTCGGTCGTGCCTCCACCGATGTCGACCACCATGTTGCCCGACGGTTCGTGCACCGGGAGTCCGGCTCCGATCGCCGCGGCCATCGGCTCCTCGATCACGTACGCGGGCTTGCGCGCCCCGGCGAACTCCGCCGCATCGCGCACGGCGCGCTGCTCGACACCGGTGATACCCGACGGCACGCAGATGACCATCCGCGGCTTGTTCCATTTCGACGCATGCACCTTCTGGATGAAGTAGCGCAGCATCTTCTCGCAGATGTCGAAGTCGGCGATGACGCCATCCTTCAGCGGGCGCACCACCTTGATGTGGCCCGGGGTCCGACCCATCATGCGCTTGGCCTCGATGCCCACGGCAACGGGACGGTTGTCGTTGGTGTTGATCGCCACGACCGACGGCTCGTTCAGCACGATGCCCATGCCGCGCACGTAGATCAGGGTATTCGCCGTACCGAGGTCGACCGCCATGTCGCGGCCGAGGGCTAACGGGTTGTTACGAGCCATGAGCCTCTCACCTCCCGATCGGGGATGGTTTGTTCACCAATAGTAGCCGAGCGTCGCTGTCGGTTACAGGCCAGGGAAGAAGATCCCCAGTTCACGGGTGGCCGAATCCAGGCTGTCGCTGCCATGGACCAGGTTCTCGGTGAACAGGATGCCGAGATCACCGCGAACCGTGCCCGGAGCGGCCTTGCGGGGGTTGGTCGTGCCCATCATCGTGCGCAGCACCTCCCAGGTGTCCTCGGGACCCTCGACGGCCATCGCCACGACCGGGCCGCGTGACATGAAGGCGACGAGATCGGCGTAGAACCCCTTGCCGACGTGCTCCTCGTAGTGACGGGCCAGCGTCGCCTCGTCGAGCAGGCGAAGGTCCATCGCCACGATCTTGAGATTCTTGCGTTCGATCCGCGAGATGATCTCGCCGACCAGGCCGCGCTCGACGGCATCGGGCTTCAACAGGACAAGGGTGCGATCAGACATACGGTTTCCCAGCCTACGGGGGTTTTTACGGGATCAGGCGGCGGAGGATGGCGCGAGCATCGCCGACGACATACAGGGAACCGGCGACGAGGATGGCGTCGTCGGAGTCGGCGGTTCGCAGCGCCGCCGAGCATGCGTCGAGGATGGTCTCGTAGGTGTGCACCGTCTCGCACCCGATGGCGCGGGCGGCGGCCGCAACGACGACGGCGGGTACGCCACGGGGGGTTGGAGCGGTGCAGCAGAACACGGCGTCGAACTCATCGGCGCGCAACGCGCTGAGCAGATTCTCCACATTGCGCCCTTCGAGACACCCGAACACCAGCAGACGTCGGCCGGCCGGGTCGAAGTCGCTGAAGAACACCTCGGCGCAGCGATCGGCCCCGTGCGGATTGTGGGCGCCATCGATGATCACCAGCGGTTGATGGCCGAGCACCTCGAATCGCCCGGGCATCCGAGTCGCCCCCAGACCCTCGGCGGCCACATCGGGGGTGATCGGGGCATCGAAGAAGGCCTCGACCGCAGCGATCGCCACGGCGGCGTTCTCTCCCTGATGCGCGCCGTGGAGGCTGACAAACAGGTCGCCGTACACCGCGTACGGCGTGTACACATCGATCAGACGACCTCCGAGGGCGGTCTCGTTCGAGTTGAGACCGAAATCGATGTCGCGACGGACCACTCGGGCGGGTCCGGCGGCGGCGAAGATAGCCGCCAGGTCGGGGTCGGTCTCGCCGAGCACGAGGGTGGCGTTCGATTTGACGATGCCGGCCTTTTCGCGGGCGATGTCGGCGAGCGTCGGCCCGGCGTACTCGGCGTGGTCGAGCCCGACGTTGGTGACCACACACACCTCGGGTTCCACCACATTGGTGGCATCCCATCGTCCGAGCAGACCGACCTCGATCACCATCACATCGACGGCAATGTCGGCGAACCAGCGAAACGCCGTGGCGGTGACGGCTTCGAAGAAGGTGGGGCGCACGCCCATCACGATCTCGAGATCGGCCACCGCGCCGACGGAATCGGCGAACTCGTCATCGCCGATCGGCTCGCAGTCGACGGTCATCCGCTCGTTGATCCTGGTGATGTGCGGGCTGGAGTAGGTGCCGACGGTCAGCCCATGGGCCATCAGCAGCCGGGTGAGCATCTGCGCCGTCGAGCCCTTGCCGTTGGTCCCGGTGATGTGGATCGACGGGCAGCTCAGCTGCGGGTCGCCCATCGCCCCGAGCAGGCGCCCGATCCGCTCGGTGGTCGGCGAATTGATCCGGCCCGATTTCTCGTAGTTGGAGTGCTCGTCAAGGTACGCGAGCGCGGCGGCGTAGTCCATCGCAATGATCCGTTTCGAAGTCGGCCGCGGGGCCGGGCGATTCAGCTGGCGGCTCGGCGGGGCCGAGGCATGCGACTTGCTTCGCGCGGCACGAGCGTCGGGTTCACCTTGCGGTCGACGGTCTCGCCATCGATCACGACCCGACCGACGTCCTCGCGGCCCGGAAGGTCGTACATCGTGTTGAGCAGCACTTCCTCCATGATCGCCCGCAGACCGCGGGCCCCGGTACCCCGCAACAACGCCTGGTCGGCCAACGCAACGAGGGCGTCGTCGGTGAAGTCGAGTTCGACGTCTTCCATCTCGAACAGCTTGCGATACTGCTTGACCAGCGCATTCTTGGGCTCGGTGAGAATCGCCATCAGGGCGGCGCGGTCGAGGCTGTGGACGGCACCGATCATCGGCAGGCGGCCGACGAACTCGGGGATCAGCCCGAACTTGAGCAGGTCTTCCGGGAGCACCTGGGTGAACAACTGGCCGGCATCGCGGTCGAGCTTGGAGCGAATTGTGGCGTGGAAACCGACGCCCTTGTGGCCGATGCGGTTCTCGATGATCGTGTCGAGCCCGGCGAATGCCCCGCCGCAGATGAACAGCACATTCGTGGTGTCGATCTGGATGAACTCCTGATGCGGGTGCTTGCGACCGCCCTGGGGGGGCACCGAGGCCACCGTGCCCTCGAGGATCTTGAGCAGCGCCTGCTGCACGCCCTCGCCCGAGACATCGCGGGTGATCGACGGGTTCTCGGACTTGCGGGCCACCTTGTCGATCTCGTCGATGTAGATGATCCCGGTCTCGGCCCGCTTGACATCGAAATCTGCTGCCTGGATCAGCTTGAGCAGGATGTTCTCGACGTCTTCTCCGACGTACCCGGCCTCGGTGAGCGCCGTGGCGTCGGCGATGGCGAACGGCACATTGAGCAGCCGGGCGAGCGTCTGGGCCAGGTGGGTCTTGCCACAACCGGTCGGTCCGAGGAGCAGGATGTTGCTCTTCGACAGTTCGACCTCATCACGCCGGCCCGGCGTGGTGGCGGCGTTGATGTTCTGGTGCTGAATGCGCTTGTAGTGGTTGTACACCGCAACGGAGAGCACCTTCTTGGCGTGATCCTGCCCGACGACGTAGTCGTCGAGGAAGGTGCGGATCTCGCGCGGTGTCGGCAGTTCGTTGAAGCGCAGCTCCGACGTGGCGGCGAGCTCTTCTTCGATGATCTCGTTGCACAGGTCGATGCACTCGTCGCAGATGTACACGCCAGGGCCGGCGATCAGCTTCTTGACCTGCTTCTGCGACTTGCCGCAGAACGAACACTTCAACAGCTCGCCGGTATCCCCAAACTTGGCCACAGTCCCGCTCCGTCCGTCGATCAGCGAATCGGGCCGGTTCGGTCAACGGCGTCGCGGGCGGTGATCACGTCATCGATGATGCCATATTCCCGAGCCGCCTCTGCTTCCATCACGAAATCACGGTCGGTATCCCGGTGGATCTGGTCGGTCGTCTGGCCGGTGTGCTTGGCCAGCATCGCTTCGAGCAACTCGCGCATCCGCAGAATCTCCTTGGCCGCCAGTTCCAGGTCGGTGACCTGACCGTAGCCGACCTGCCCATAGGGCTGGTGCAGCAGGATGCGGGCGTGGGGCAGGGCAAGACGCTTGCCCTTGGTACCGGCGGCGAGCAGCACGGCGGCGGCCGACGCAGCCTGGCCCAGGCAGATGGTGGCGATATCGTTCTTGATGAACTGCATCGTGTCGTAGATGGCGAACAGCGAGGTGATGTCGCCGCCGGGGCTGTTGATGTAGATCGAGATGTCCTTGTCGGGATTCTCGCTCTCGAGGAAGATCAGCATGGCGCAGATGGCATTTGCCACCTGATCGTCGATCGGCGTGCCGAGCAGGATGATGTTGTCCTTGAGCAGCCGGCTGAATAGGTCGGACGTCCGCTCGCCGCGGCTCGTCTGCTCCGTGACGTAGGGGATGTAGCTACTGGCGATTTCCAAACGTGAGTTCATCGTGGGTCAGCTCTCCCCGTCGTCGGATGCTTCCGCACCACCATCATGGCCGTCGTCGTCGCCATGGTCGTGATCGGACTCGTCCTGATCGGAATGGTCGTGATCGGATTCGGAATGGCCGAGCAGGAGATCGTTGGAGATGGACTTGCCATCGGGATCGACGATCTCGATGCGGTGCAACAGCCACTCCAGCGCCTTGGACTTGCGAATCTCGGAAGCCAGATCGGCAACGGCATCGATCTTCTCGTATGCCTTGCGAACCTGGTTGACCTTCTGATTCGCCCGCATGGCGATGCGCATGTATTCGGCCTCGATGTCGTCATCACCGACTTCGAGCTCCTCGGCGGTGGCGATCGCCCGCAGTGCCAGATCGACCTTGACCGAACGGGTGGCCTGCTCACGCAGACGTTCGGTGAAGGTGGCCGGGTCTTGGCCGGTGGCGGCGAGCCACTGATTGACATCGATGCCCTGTGACTGCAGCTGGCGCACGAAGTTCTGGATCTGATTCTGCAGTTCGCCCTGCACGAGTGCGTCGGGCGGCTCCTCGTCGACCAGCTCGGCCAGCGCACCAGACGTACGGTCGAGCATCAGATTGCGGGCCTGATTGGCCTTGCCCGTGCCGATTCGATCGCGGATGGAGGCGTGCCAGGCCTCGGTGGTGTCGAACTCGCCGAAGTTGTCGCCGACCCATTCGTCGGTGACCTCGGGAAGGGTGAGCGATTGCACTGCGGTGATCTTCACCGTGAAGTCGGCCTCGTAGTCGGTGCCCTTCGGGGTGGCCGAAAATGCCAGCTCATCGCCGATATTCGTGCCGACGAGACGATCGTCGAAGTCGTCGGTGATCCAGCCCTTGCCGACCTCGTAGAGGAAGTCCTCGGTGTTGAGGCCCGACACCGGCTCGCCATCGTGGACGGCAGTGAGATCGAGGGTGACGTAGTCGCCAGACTCGATCGCCCGGCCGGCGTCATCGAGTGTGCCATGGCGGCGGCGCTCGGCGTCGACCGCGTTGGTGATGTCGTCGTCGGTGGCCTCGACCGCGGGAAGCTCGATACGCAAGCCGCCGTAGCCAGGAACGACGATGACCGGACGGACCTCGCACTCGGCGTCGAACGCCACCGTGCCTTCGGCCTCGCCTCCGGTGATCTCGACCTTGGGCGTGGCGATCAGATCGACATCGTGCTCACGGACGGCTTTGGCGAGATATTGCGGGATGCCGTCCTGCAGCGCCTGCTGGCGGGCGGCCTCCAAACCGATACGGGCTTCGAGAATCCGCCGCGGGGCCTTGCCCGGCCGGAAGCCGGGCATCCGGACCTCCCGGGCGATCTTGCGGAACGCCGCATCGACGTCCCGTTCGAACTCTGCCTCGTCCACCTCGATGGACAACTTGACTTTGTTCCCCTCGAGGGGTGCGATCGCGCTCTTCACAGGCGGGACATCCTAGTGGCAGGGCCGCCCGACCCAGACGACCCTCCCCAACAACGTCAGATGGCAACGTCGGGCGGACCACCCGCAACGGGATCGGGCCGTGCCGGGAAACGTTGGCTACAGTGAGGCCGTATGACGTTCTGGAAGCCGCACGCCCTGGCCAAACCGCACGCCGACCAACTGATGCTGAAGATGGGCGATCGCGTGCAGTCGACCGTCGAATTGCGCGACGTTGCCGCTGGCACGCCGGGCAAGGTGATCCTGGCGAACGGGTTCAACTGGCAGCGGTACCGGGTGCAGTTCGCCAACGGGGTGGAGATCGGCGACCTCGACGGACGCCAGCTCGAACCGGTCGGCAAGACGGCCAAGCGCCTCGCCAAGCTGGCCGCCCGCGCCTGACAAACTGCAGGATGTGACCGCCACATCCTCGTATGCCGCCGGACCGACAACGGCGCCGCTCCTCGATGAGACCATCGGAGCGAACCTCGAACGTACTGCGGCCCGGTGGCCGGAGCGCGAGGCGATCGTCGTTCCGTTCCAAGATGTCCGCCTGACGTATCGCCAGTTCGACGACGAGGTCGACGTGATGGCCCGCCGATTGCTGGCCGAAGGGTTGAAAGTCGGTGACCGCATCGGCATCTGGTCGCCGAACTGCTTGGAATGGGCGCTGATCCAGTACGCCACGGCCAAGATCGGCGTGATCCTGGTCAACATCAATCCGGCCTACCGGACCCATGAACTCGAATACGTGCTGCGCCAGTCGGGGTGCCGCGGTCTTGTCGCCGCGGTCGAATTCAAGGGGAGCGACTACGTCGCGATGGTCGCCGAAGTCCGTCCGGCGCTGCCCGCCCTGCAGTTCCTGTGGCATCTCGGCGACGACGACTGGATCGATTGGCTGGCGCATCACGAGGTCGCACCGCCCGAGGCGCTCGCGGTTCGCCAAAAGGAACTGCACCCGACCGACCCGATCAACATCCAGTACACGAGCGGGACGACCGGCTTCCCCAAGGGTGCCACGCTTTCGCACCGCAACATCTTGAACAACGGCTACTTCGTCGGTGAGGGCTGCGGATACACCGAGGTCGACCGGGTGTGCATTCCCGTGCCGCTCTACCACTGCTTCGGGATGGTGATGGGCAACCTCGGCTGCACCACACACGGCGCAACGATCGTCTACCCCTCTCCCGCATTCGATCCGACGGCCACCCTGGCGACGATCGAGGCCGAGCGGTGCACGAGCCTGTACGGCGTGCCGACGATGTTCATCGCCGAGTTGGGACACCCCGATTTCCCGAGGTACGACCTGTCGTCCCTGCGTACCGGCATCATGGCCGGTTCCCCCTGCCCGGTCGAAGTGATGAAGCAGGCGATCGAGACGATGCATCTGGACGAGGTGACGATCTGCTACGGGATGACCGAGACGTCACCGGTGTCGACGCAGACCGGGCCCGACGACACGATCGAACAGCGGGTCGGGTCGGTCGGCCGGGTCCATCCCCATGTCGAGATCAGCGTCCGCGATCCTGAGGCGGGTGGCGTCGTCGACCGCGGCGTGACCGGCGAGTTCTGCACGCGGGGCTACTCGGTGATGATCGGGTACTGGAACGATCCGGAGAAGACTTCGGCGGCGATCGATGCCGATAGCTGGATGCATACCGGCGATCTGGCCGTGATGGACGACGACGGCTACGTCAACATCGTCGGACGGATCAAGGACATGATCATCCGCGGCGGCGAGAACATCTATCCGCGCGAGATCGAGGAGTTCCTCTACTCGCATCCCGACATCGTCGACGTCCAGGTGATCGGGGTGCCCGACGAGCGCTACGGCGAGGAGGTGATGGCCTGGGTACGCCTACGCGACGGGGCCGCGCCGCTCGATGTCGCGGCGATGCGGGGGTTCTGCTCCGGGCGGATCGCCCACTACAAGATCCCCCGCTATGTCCATGTCGCCGACGAGTTCCCGATGACCGTCACCGGCAAGGTGCAGAAGTATCTGATGCGCGACGCCGCGGTCGAGATGCTCGGCCTGCATTCGGCGGCCGCCACCAAAACCGCCTGACGCCGTTTGCTCGATCCTCGGGTCAGTGGGGCGAGGTGCGGTAAGACTGGGACGATGACGCATCGTTCACTGGCCCATCGGTTTCCCGGCGTTCGCGATGGGTGGGCCCGCTTCGACGGTCCCGCCGGCACGCAGATGGTCGATGTCGCCATCCAGGCGATGGCCGACTGGGCCGCGAGCGGTAACAATGCCAATAGCCACGGCTCGTTCCCCGGTGCTGCTGCCTGCGACGACCTGCTCGACCGGGCGCGGGCGACCGTCGGTCAACTGCTCGGCGCCGACCCCGAGGGCATCTGCTTCGGGGCGAATATGACCACGATGACGATGGCGCTGACCCGAGCGATCGGCCAGACGTTGCAGCCCGGGGACCGTGTCGTGGGGACCCGACTCGACCACGACGCGAACGTCTCGTCGTGGCGGATCGCCTGTGAGCGTTCGGGCGCCGAGCACGTGCTCGCGCCGTTCGACCCGTCAACCGGACGGCTCGACATGGACGCGCTCGCGGCGATGATCAACGGCGGTCGCACCCGCTGGGTGGCCGTCACGGGCGCGTCGAATCTGCTGGGTACGATGCCCGATCTCCCGGCCGTCATCGCTCTCGCTCACGCCGCCGGGGCCCGGGTCTTCGTCGATGCGGTTCACCTCGCTCCCCATTCCCGCATCAACGTCACCGAACTGGGTTGCGATGCCCTGGCCACCTCGCCGTACAAGTGGTACGGGCCACACGCAGGTGTTTTGTACGTCGAGCCTTCGCTGTTGAACAGCCTCGATGTCGCCAAGGTGCGGCCGGCGGAGGATGAAGGACCGCGTCGTTTCGAGACCGGGACCCCCAACTTCGAGGGCATCGCTGCCACCGAGGCGGCCGCACGTTTCCTGATCGAAGAGCGCATGGAACACGTCGCCGCCGCCGAGGCCGACGTGTTCGCTCCGCTGTTGGCCGGGTTGCAGGCGATCCCCGGAGTCACCGTATGGGGACCACCATCGATCGAGGCCCGTACCCCGACCGTCGCCTTCACCGTGGCGGGCCGGACCACCGACGAGGTCGCCGCCGCCCTCGCCGTTGAGAAGATCGCCGTTTGGGCGGGCCACTCCTACGCGGTCGAGGTCGTCGATCAACTCGGCCTCGGGGACGGCGGGGTCGTGCGCGCCGGAGTGGTCCGCTATATCGAGGACGACGACGTCCAACGACTGCTCGCCGCGGTCCGTCGGGTTGCGTCGCGATGAGTCGACCAACTGTGGCCATCGATGCGGCCCCGGCAGCCGAGGCCTATTGACGATGTCGATCGTCTGGCGGTCCGTCGCCTGGTTCTGGGCGGGTTGCCACCTGGCGTTGATCGTGCTCCTGATCGTCGGCGGACCGCTCGGACGGCGATGGCCGTGGATCTGGAGAATCCACCTCCCGGCGCTGGTGGCTACGGCCGCCGTCAACATCGTCGGAGCCGACTGCCCGCTGACGACGTGGCAGAAGGCGGCCATCGTGCGTTCGGGAGGCCATCCGTACATGGGTGGCTTCATCGAGCACTACCTCGTCGACCCGCTTTGGTCGGGCGGGATGACGCCCGGGGTCAAACTGGCGATCCTGGCGTCCTGGGTCGTGCCGACCATCTGGGGATACTCCGCATGGCTCGCCCGCCGGCGAACTACTGCGTGAAGCCCCTTCGGATCGCCCACCGACGGCGCTAGTCTTTCGACGCCCGGGGAGTGGCGCAGCGGTAGCGTTCCTGCTTTGGGAGCAGGAGGTCGGGAGTTCGAATCTCCTCTCCCCGACTGGTCTGACCAGGCTTGTTCCAGCCTCAACCGGCACGTCTCGATCAGGATCGGCGTCGGCAGCCGCGACCAACACCCCGGTATCGATGATCAGCACCGTCTGGAACGCCCAAACCCCTCGTCGAGCATCTCGTCGGCCTCACGAGCGCGCCGACCGGTTGTCGATGCACCAAGGCTGACGAAGCCGAGCTTGCGTCGAGGCGGTGTTGAGAGCGGGTCGACGCAACGTCAAGGCTCAGCACTCTTCGTAGGCAACGCGTGGACGCCGACCGCGAATCGTGCTAGGTCTGATGGTTGTCAGAACCGATTCCATCGGTGTCAACGCCGGTGGACGAACCTGGGAGGGTACTTTTGAGACCCACAAACGCCATCAAGTTCATTGCCGCCGGAGCCGTGCTCGCCACGGTCGGCGTGGCAGCCGTCATCGTCAACAACGTCGGTGCAGCCGGAGAGACCAAAGCGTTCGCCGCCGGTCTGGTCGGCACCAACGAGGTCGGCGGGGGCGATCCCGACGGCACGGGCTCGGCCACGGTGAGCGTCAATACGGGCACGAACGAAGTGTGCTGGGACGTCAAGGTTGCGGGGCTTTCCACCGTCGTCGCCGCCCACATCCACAACGCCGTCGCCGGCGTGAGCGGGCCGGTGAAGGTCGACTTTGCCGGACTGCTGAGCGGCTGCCAGATCATCGCCGCCCCGCTGGCCACCGACATCGCCGCCAACCCGGCGAACTACTACGTCAACGTCCACAGCACCGAGTTCACCGGCGGGGCGATCCGCGGTCAACTGTCCACCCCCGGCAGCGGCCCGGCCGAATTCTTCGGTCTGCCGACTCCGGTACGTGCGTACGACTCCCGTCAGCTCGGCGGCACGCGGATGAAGCCGAACGAGACCCGCATCGTCCCGTTGGTGACGGGCAAGAACACCGCCGGCGTGTCGTTCCCCGCAGTTCCGCTGGGCGCGGTGGCTGCACAGGTGGTCATCACGGTAACCGAGACCGGCGCGAAGGGCTATCTCACCGCCCATGCCGCCGGGACACCGATCCCTGAGGCGAGCGTCGTCAACTGGTTCACCACCGGATCAGATCTGGCGACGGGCAGTGTGGTTCCCGTCGACTCGGCCGGGCGCCTGGCCCTGTCGGCCGGACCGACCTCGGACACCCATGTGATCGTCGACGTGATCGGGTACTACATCGATCCGAACGCGGCCTCGCCGACGACCACGTCAACGAGTTCCACGACGTCGACGTCAACGACGTCAACGACCTCGACGGTGCCCGTCGGGTAGCCACTACAGGATCAAGCCTTCCCAGAGCCTGATGCCGCCGAGGATGCCCGCGGTGTTGTCGATCGTCGTCACGTGCTCGGGAAGGCTGATCCTGACCTTCGGGGCATTGCCGCCACCGATGAAGATGTGATCGGGGAGGAACAGCGCGTCGAGCGTGGCCAACGCCTTGCCGACGCGCATGTTCCACCTCTTCGCCGGAATCCGCTTGCGGGCGAGTTCACCGAGCTGTTCGTCGTACGTCTGTCCATTGCGGAACGGGTGGTGGGCCAACTCCAGGTGAACCCTCGACTGGCCGTCGCGAAAGACGGCCGTGCCGCACCCGGTGCCCAACGTGATCACCAACTCGAGTCCCCGTCCGGTCACCACGGCCGCACCTTGCAGGTCGGCATCGTTGGCCACCCGGGCCGGCTGGCCCAGCGCGGCGGTCAGCGCGGCGGCGAGATCGAATCGATCCCATGCCTTGACCAGCTTGTTGTCGATCTGCGAACCGGGCCCGCGGCGGGCCACGAAGTGCGGCGCCGAGCGGACGAGTCCGTCGCGCACGACACCGGGGAAGCCCGCCGATATCCGGTCGTAGGGTGGCATCGCGGCGACGAGACCCACGAGGTCGGCCACCAGCTTCTCGGGGGGCGCCGGATAGGTGGTGGCGATCCGCGCCCGATCGGTCACCATCTTGCCGGCGGCGTCGAGGACCGCCGCCTTGAGTCCCGTCCCACCGATATCGATCGCCAATGTCATCGGCCCCACTACTCCACTCCCGACCGCCGGTGTCGTGGTCGATGAACGTCGGGTCGAGGACCTGGGGGTGGGCATGGGGTCACGCTACCGACTCGGTGATCGCCGCTCGGTCGATGGCGGGTCAATGCCACGTAATCGTGCGATCGAGGTCGTCCCAGCTCGATGACGTCGGATCGAGTCGGGTGTACACGATCCTCTCGGGATTACCGAGCGCAACACGGTTGATTCGGACTCCATGCATGGCGAACCCCAATGGCTCGGATGTGGCATCGGTCGGGTTGCTCCAGTCGTTCACGCCGTAGTGCAGCAGGAATGGTTCGGACCGCTCGACGACGACGTCCGGCGCAGAGATCACGACGGACTGCTCGTCGCGCACATGGGCGACGGAAGCATCGGACGGCTGTGCGCAATGGGCGGCGACCGCGACGATCCGATCCGTCGGCTGCCCAGTCGCGGCGAAGATCGCCAGTTTGAGGAACTCGGCATGCGCCCACACCAACGGCGCCGCGCTTCCGGTCGCCCGGCCTGCCCGGAGCCGACGAGCGGCGATCGGGTCGGCGTCCCACACCTGTTCAGGGATCATGCCTCCGACGGACGCCGAACCGGCCATCGCCCGCAGATATGGAGCAGGATCCTCACCGGCGGCGACGGCATAGTTGCCGCGTTCGCCGGCGAGCAGCGGCCACAGCCGGCCGATCCCGCGGCCATCGAACGGAGCACCGTCGGCATGTTCGCCGTAGCCGTCGCGTTGATAGCGGTAGAAGTAGGGACCGGCCTCCAACTCTCGCCGCAGGATCGCGTCGACCATCCGCACGGAATCGACGATCCGCGGGTCATGGGCGTCACGTAGTCCATGACGGACCAGGGCCAGGAACTCCAGGCCGACCAATTCGGCGACCTCGATGGTCTCACCGTCGCGATTGGCCAGCGTCACCCGACCGTCTCCGCCACCGTTCACCTGGTCGGGGGGACGCACCCGGACGTAATGGCCCGCCGTGCCCATCTCGGCGTCGTATCTCGTCGCCGCGACATACACCAACGATTCGATGCCGGCGTTCCACCAGTCGGCCAGGGAGATCGCATACGCCGACTCCTCGGGACCGAGCCACCCCGACAGCCCGGCGGCGAGCAACGCGGTGACGGTGACCGCCAGGGTGAACGGATTCGCCCCGGCCGCCTCCTCCCAACGATCCTGATCGGTCAGCGGGCCATGGCGGACGAGATAGCCGCATGCCCGGCGGACCATCGTCGAGATGTGATCGTCGTCGCGTCCCGACAGTGCTCCGATCTCGCGCAACTTGACCGCCAGAATGATCGGCAACGCCGTCTCGTCCAGCTGAATCCCGCGCCAATACGGCTCGCCGGAAGCCGAGAAGTTCTGCGCCCAATGGCCGTCGGGTTCCTGGTTGGCAGCCAGGAAGTAGAGCATCCGACGGGCGTCATCGAGACATCCGATAGCGCCCAACGCCAGGCCGGTCTCGGCGCAGTCGCGCGGCCAGACCAGGTGATACCCACCCGGATCGTCGTGGGCAACGCCCCACGGTGTCGACAGGCTGGCGACCACGGCACCGGGGAAGTTGGTGTCCTCGTGCACCTTGACCACCATGGCCGACGTGCGGGCCAGTGACAGGATTGCTGGATCGACACCGTCCCCGGGCAATCGGAGATGTGTGGCCCACGATTGCCATCCGGCGACGAACTGGGCTTCGAGCGCGTCGAAACCCTCGGCGAGCGCGGCGCGGGCCAAGCCCCGCGCCCCGGGCGGCGTGGTGGCGAAGCCGATTGCGAAACATCCGTCGTTGTCGATGAACGTCCCGATCAGAGCCACATTTCCGTTGGTGGCGGTGGCGAACTCCCATTGCGGTGCACCATGGTTGGAGATGTCCTGCCAACCGTCGGATGCGCCGACGAAACCCGCGCTGCGCGTGGAGAAGCCCCGCTCGTCGACGATCGCCAGACACTCCTCGTCGTTCTCGGCCAACAGCCCGGAATCGTCGACCCAGGCCGAATTCCCCCACCCTGTGCCGGCGAGGTGGGGGGCCGCCAACACGTGCAGCCGCAGGTTGCCCGTCGCTACCGGCCCGGATTCGAGCCGGTAGCGCACCACGACCGCGTCGCGGTTCGGGTCGACGACGAGGTCGATGGTCAGGCGATAGCGGTCGTGGGTGTGCACGATCCGAGGCAACGGAACAGCCGGATCGGGGGTCGACAAACGGTAGCTCGCCTCGCGTTTGACCTCCGCCCAGAAGTCGTCGCCGGTGACGAGGAACCCGAGGTCACGGAGTTGTGGCCGACCGGTCGACGGCCAGAAGATCTCGTTGATCACCCCGCCACCGACAGTCATCCAGATCCGGCTGGCCCCCAGGGCGCTGGCGACGATGTCCTTGTCGCCCGCCGACCACGCGGGACGGATGCCCGGTCGGCCGAACGCCTCGCCGGCCGGGCTCATTGGGGTCCCGCTGGCGAATCTTGGGCAGTCATGGCCTGACCATATCCCGGGATCCGACGTTCGATCAGCCCGCCGACGGCAGACAGGCGATGCCCCGATGCCTGTCGGCTACGCCGGCGCGGGAGGTGGATACTCCGGGGTGTATCCCGGATTGGCCGGGTTGATGCGTCCGGTGCCATCACGCCCGAACAATTGCGTCGCGGCCTTCCACAGGTCGTCGACCAGGTCCCAGCCGGCGGCATTCGTCTCCTCGTAGTGGCCCTGTGGTTCGCCCAATTCGCGCCCGAGCGCCTGCCCGTACCGGCACACTGCGCCAATCGCCTCACCGACCGCCTGCGGATAGAGGACCAGCGCGGCCGGGTCGTCGGTGATCGACTTACAAGTCGCCCCCGACACCGCGTCGGCGAACTCGATGAAGCCGTCGGCGAACAACGAGGCACACGTGACGCCACGCGGCAACACCGCGTCGGCGCAGCGCAAGCGGTAGTCGCTGAGCGGTACGAAGTAGCCCAACTCCTCGGTGCCGAGCCCGACGGTGAACGTCGTCGACTCGTCGACCAGCGACAACAGGTACCCCGGGAAGGTGTATGCCGCCCCCGCGGCGTGGCGTTCGACAGGATCGCGGTAGTACTTCTCGGGCGACGCATCGAAGTCGGAAGGCAGGCCGATGACCAGCTCCGGTGGCAGCTCCCCCGGCATGAACAGGAATCCGACATCTCCTAGGTCGAGGTGAACGAGCCGGGTCTTGAGCACGTCGCCGACACGGATCTTGCTCCCGGTCAAGGGGGTCAGCACCACATCGTCCTCGGTGGCCCCGGCGTCACCTGTGCAGTGGGCGTCATCGAGCACACCGCCGGCGCAGGTGTACAGCGTCGGGGACTTCCAACCAAGGTCGCCGTCGGCAATCAGCATGCGGAATCCGATGTTGGTCAACCGGGTATAGAACTCCTCGTGTCGGACCTTGAGGGTGGTGACATCGACTGGGGTGCTCTTCGAGGCGAGGGTCATGACGGCGTCGGCCAGTTGCACGCCGATCGCCTCGGTCTTGGCGAACGACTGGCACAGGTAGAGGCCGGGCGAGTCACAGGTGCCGAGCGGAAAGGAGTTCTTCGGCACCGTCCAACCATCACCCACAGGATGGGCTGGATCGATCAACCAGGTCGGAGCCTGCCCGGGGCCGACCTGGCTCCCCAACGCCCCGTTGAAATACAGAACCTCGCCACCGAGGTCGCGCTGCAGATGCTCGCGCATCACCCCGGGATAGTCAGCCGTGAAGTATCGGCCCTCGGCCGTGCAATCATCGACCGTCCAGATCTGCTCGGCGCAGATCTTCCTCAGATTTCGAACATTCGGCGGGCTCCACCCGAGGGTGGTTTCCGGATGATCCGTCCACTGCACCACGCTGCCGATCACCTCGGGAGTGCCCGCCCGGCGGGCGATGAGCAGCCGCAGGTTCGGATCGATGACCACCGGGTCGCGCGAGTCGTTCATACCGAAACGATGCTCGCCCGAGGCCACTTCGAGGGTCGCCGGTTGCAATGCGTCAACGGCGTCGACCACCGCCCCGGCGACCTCGGTGGCGAACAGCTCATACCAGTCGTCGTTGACCGAGAATGCCGTATCCGGTCCATGGTGATCGTGAGTGGCGGCAATCAGCACCGGCGCGTCACGCCAGTCGGCCGGCAGCGAGTCATGCGCCCGCTTGGCGATCTCGTCGGCGTCGGGGGAGAACACCATGTACACATCTGCGCTGACGAGAATGACCTGCTGGCCGTCTTTTTCCAGGGCAAGGGCGGAGACTCTCAGGTCGTCGTGCACCCAGGCCGCATCGGCAGCGCCGTTGCCGACATCCACCTGGCCCTGATCCCAGTCGGGAACGTAGACGCCGGGATCGTTCGGGTCGAACGGTGTCGTGTCGACCCGGGTCCATCCGGGGGCCTTGCTGACGAACGCTCGCGCATTGCTGACGGTCGGCAGCACGCTCCGGCTCGCCGCGCCGGCCTGAAGCCCGGTATCGGGCGGCGATGCCGACGTCGAGTCGACTACGGCCACGGACGCAGTGACTACCGACCCGACCGTCGTCGACGTCGAGGATCCGCCGCCTGCACATGCGCCAAGCCCAAGCGCCAGCACTACAGCGAATTGAGCCGGTCGATGTCGTGACACGCTTGCTCCTTTGTGAACGACCACCGAAAGTATCGGACTTTCACCCAAAGCGGGGGGAACGTGCAGGAGTGATCCAGTATTGGCGGGGCTCCGAACATCGGATATGACCGAACGCAATCGCCGGTTCCGGCGTATGTGGCTGCCCATCGGTGTCGCCTCCGCCGTACTCGCCGGAGGAGTCCTCTGGTTGATCAGTCGTGACCCGGCGACCATCGACCGACACGGTTCCGCGCCCGTTGTCAGCCTGGCGGGAGTCACCGGCGGCTCTCCTGTGACCACCGCCGTCGAGTCGCCGGTGGCGCCGCCCGCGACCACGTCGCGCGAGGCGGTGCAGCGGTACCTCGATGCCGAGGCCGCCGGGCAGCTGGAGGACTCGTACGCCCAACTCAGCGCCACCGATCGTCAGGACATCGGCGACTCGGGCGATTGGCGGGCCGCGTCCGAAGAGCGCCCCCGATTCGACTCCTTCGAGATCATCGAGGCGACCGACACCAAGGTGGTTGTGGAAGCCCACCCACGCCCGATGGTCAGCGAGATCGACGGCGTGGCGCCGATGAGCGAACGGGTCGAGTTCACCACACGGGCCGAGGACGGCGGCGTGCGCATCGCCCTCGCCGAAACGACCTACGCCCCGACGTATCCCTCACCGGAGCCTGCGGCCGGGGTGGCCACACAGTGGATCGCCGGCCAGCAGGCATGCTCGGCGGCGACCACCGCGCCGCTCGAATACGACGGCAATCTGCTGGGAACCCTTGGACTTGCCCAGTCGTTGTGCGGAGCGAGGGGCACGCCGTCGGTCGTTGGTACCGGCGGGCTCGAGGCCCTCGCCGATCCCTCGCCGGTGCTCAACGCCTTCGGTGAGCAGGCCACCGAATGGACCCGCGTGGTCGACGTCGGCGGGATTGCCGGAGAATCACGGGTACAGGTGATTCTCGCGCCGTACGGCGACCGATGGGTGGTTGTGGGGGGCCTTGCAACGATCGGATCCGCGACCGGCTGACCGGCTCCGGCACCCAGCTCTGCTGGCTCTGCCGGCTCGCTGGCGACAGCGCCGAATCGGCCGGGGACATCCGGGGCCGGATGGGCGGTGTGTCCAGCACCAAACAACCCAATCCAGGCCGGAATTCCCCGGCCGACTCCGAAAGGAAACACCCAGTGTCACGAAACCGCAAGCTCAGCCGGGTTATTCCGGTCATCGGGCTCAGCGGCGCCATGGTGGCGGGTCTCATCGCACAAGCCGATGCGTCCAGCCACCGTGAAGCCCCGTTGATTTCCGAGGATCCGGTCGCCGACCTGACCGACGTCTACGCCTTCGTCAGCCCCGATGACTCCTCGACGGTGACGCTCATCATGAACGTCAACCCGTTCGAGGACCCGGCCGGTGGTCCGAACTTCCACAAGTTCGGCGACGACGTGCGTTATCGATTCAACATCGACGTCAACGGCGACGCAAGGCCCGACTTCGAGTACGACTTCCGCTTCGCGTCGAAGATCAAGAACCCGGCGACATTCCTGTACAACACCGGCCAGGTCACCTCGTTGTCCGACGACGATCTGAACCAGGTGCAGACATACTCGGTCGCCGAGGACGACGAGATCCGCGGCAAGGAGGCGACGATCGGCAAGAACGTCCCGGTGGCCCCGGCCAACGTCGGCAAACGGTCCACGCCGGACTACGAGGCCAACCTCGGCTCGGCCGCAGTGACCACGTTGTCGAACGGGATGAAGGTTTTCGCCGGCCCGCGTGACGACCCGTTCTTCGCCGACCTCGGCAAGATCTTCGACCTCGGCTCCCTCGGTCCGTTCCAGCCCGCCCACCTGATCCCGACGCCGGCCGAGCCCGGCGAGGACTATGTGGCGAACAAGAACGTGCACACGATCGCGCTGCAGATCCCGATCAGCCATCTCACCGAGGTGGCCGGCGACCCGGTCATCGGCGTGTGGGCGACCACCTACCGTCGGGCCACCCAGACCCGCCGGTCCAACGGACCCCAGAGCCACACCGGCTCCTGGATCCAGGTTTCGCGCCTGGGTATGCCGCTGGTCAACGAGGTCGTCATCCCTCTCGGCAAGAAGGACCTGTTCAACGCCTCGGATCCCCGCAAGGACGTCCAGTTCGCCGGTTCGGTGCTCAGCCCCGAACTCGCCAACCTGATTCCCGTGCTGTACCCGGGTGTGACGGTGCCGACGTCGGTCGATGCCGGTCTCGGCCTGGGCGGTCGTGAGGACATCGCCACGATCTTCCTCACGGGTATCCCCGGGGTGAACAAATCGAGCACGTTCTCGAAGCCGGCCGAGATGCTCCGCCTGAACACCTCGACGGCGAGCGGCTTCCCCAACGGCCGCCTGCTCACGGATGACGTCATTGACGTATCGCTGCGGGCGCTGGCCGGCGGGATTGGGTTCCCCGGTACCGAGGCGTTCAACATCGCCCCCAACAACGTGTTGGGTGACGACGTGAGCAGCAACGACAAGCCGTTGCCGGCCTCGTTCCCGTACGTCGCAGCACCCCAGGCTGGCACGGACTGATCCGGAGATAGTGAAATGACCACCACCGCCAGCCCCACGGATCGACAGAACCACGTCTCGCCCGTACCGACCCCGTCCACTCGCTGGACGAGGTACATCGGACCGGCAGTAGTCCTGTTGATCGCGGGGCTGGCGGTGGGTCGGTTTCTGACCGCCGGGGAACACTCGTCACCGCCAGCCCCCATCTCGGCGGCCGCCGGCGGTGCTCCGACGAACAGCCTCGAGGCCTTACAGGCCCGCACCGTTACATCGCCCGACTCGGCCGAGGCCTGGTTGGCGTACGGCACCGTGGCGATGCGCACGGCCATCGCCACGGGCGACCCTTCCTTCTACGGGGCGGCCGAGCAGGCGTTGGACACGGCCCTGCGCCTGGCCCCGAAGTCGTCCGACACCCTGGCCGCCCGCGCCGGGCTCGATCTGAGCCTGCACGAATTCGCCGCGGCATTGCCCCTCGCCCAGCAGGCGGTCGAGGCCAACCCGCTGAACATCATCGCCTTGGCCGCGCTGTTCGATGCCCGCATCGAGAACGGCGACTACGCGGGTGCCGAAATCACGCTCAAGCAACTGCTCAATGTCAATCCGGGTGTCGCCGCCTACGCCCGGGTGTCGTACCTCCGCCAACTGACCGGTGATATGACCGGGGCGCGTACGGCCATGCAACAAGCGGTCGCCGCCGCTGGACCCGGACCGGAGCGCTCCGCCGTCGAGAACTACCTCGGCGACATCAACCTCGAACTCGGCGACTTTCCTGCGGCCCGGTCGGCCTATCAGCGGGCGCTCGACGATCTGCCGACCAGCGTCTCCGCATCGCTCGGGACGGCCCGGGTGATGATGGCCGACGGGCGCCTGGCCGAGGCCGCCGCGCTGGTCGCCCAGGTCGTCACCCGCAGCCCGCAACCGGCCGCGGCGACACTCCAGGGTGAGCTGGCCCTGATGCGCAACGATCCGGCGACCGTCACATCGGCCTTCGCTCTAGTACAGGCCAACGATCAGATCCTGCGCAGCCAGGGAATCGTCACCGACCTCGAGTCCGCCGTGTTCCATGCCGATCGCGGCGAGGCGGCTCCGGCCACCGAGTCGGCCCGCGCGGCCTACTCGGCCCGCCGGACCATCTTCACCGCCGACGCCCTCGCCTGGGCGCTGGTCGCCTCCGGACGCCCCGCCGAGGCCGTGCCGATGATCGACGAGGCCCTCGCCGGAGGGATCACCTCACCGTCGATCCATGTCCACGCCGCCGCGGCGTTCGCCGCCATCGGCGACACCTCGAGGGCATCGGCCGAGCTGGCGATCGCCTTTCGCTCCGCTCCCTGGTTGACTCCATCCATCCGCCCGGTCGCCGCCCGTTTGGCCGGCGAACTCGGGCTCTCGCTCCCCAAGGAGTGGTCGTGACCAAGCGCCTCGTACCCCTGGCTCTGCTCGCCGCAGCGGGCCTCGCCGCCTTCGGACCGGGAGCCGGGGTGAGCGCCGCCCATCCGTTGGGCAATCTGACGGTCAACACCTCGGCGCGCATCGTCGTCGCGCCTGAAGCAACGACCGTCGACTACGTACTCGACCTGGCCGAGCTACCCACCGTGCAGGAGCAGCCGAACGTCGACGCCCAGGGCGCCGACTATGCGGCGAACAAGTGCGCTGCGCTCGATGCCGGGGTGAGCCTGACGTTCGACGGAACGGTCACCTCGCTCGCGCCCGGTTCGGCGACCGCTGTGATGCTCCCGGGGCAGGGCGGGTTGTCGACGTTGCGCGTCGAGTGCCACTGGACCACCGTGGGGGTCGCGGCGGCCACAGACCTCGCCTGGACGGACGGCAACTTCGGTGACCGACTGGGCTGGCGGGAGGTTCTCGCCCTCGGCGACGGAACCCGCCTGGAGACCGACCTGGCCACGACTTCGTCGAGCGATTTCCTCCGGGCGTACCCGGCGGGCGTCACCTCTCCGCGGCAACTCGCGGCCTCGATCACTGCATCGCCCGGGGGGCCGCGCCTCGCATCCTCCGACGGTGTCGCCGGGTCGGCGACGACCGACCGGCCGCAGAATCGCGGCGCCGACGGGCTCACCCAGCGGTTCAATCGGCTCGTCGGGTCGCGTGATCTCACCTCTGGATTGGCCCTCGCGGCGATCGGTATCGCCCTGCTGCTCGGCGCGCTGCATTCGCTGGCGCCGGGCCACGGCAAGACGCTCATGGCTGCGATGGTCGCCAGCCGTCGCGGGACCGTTCGCCAGGTCATGACGGTCGGGGCCACGGTTGCGGTGACCCACACGCTGGGCGTCGTGCTGCTCGGCGTGATCATCACCACATCTCAAGCGGTCGCCCCCGACCGGGTGTTGCCGTGGTTGACGGTCGCCAGCGGACTGATGCTGCTGGCCACCGGCGGTTGGCTGCTCGGGCGGCGGATGCTCCACGGCGCTCCGGTCGGCGGCCACCATCACGGTGTCTTCGGAGGCCACGTTCACCCACATCCGCAACCACACGCACACCCGCACGGCGTCACGCATGCCGATCACGCCGACCACGCGGTTCACGCCGACCATGCTGATCACGCCGACCATGCGGTTCACGCCGACCATGCGGTTCACGCCGGCCACGCGGTTCACGGTCACGACCACCCTCATGATGACCACCACGACCACGCCCACGATGACCACGCCCACGATGACCATGGCCACGATCACAACCACCACGACGACCACGACCATGGCCGCGTGTCGGTCGGGGCCGGCCCTCCGCTGCGTACCCGATCGTTGGCACTGATCGGGATGGCCGGTGGGCTCGTCCCGACGCCCTCGGCGCTGGTGGTGTTGCTTGGCGCGACGGCGCTCGGGCGGGCGTGGTTCGGCGTGGTGTTGGTCGGCGTCTACGGGATCGGCATGGCCGCAACCCTGCTCGTCGCCGGATACGCCCTGGTCAGGCTACAAGGATGGCTTGAGCGTCAATATGCCGATGCGCGTTGGCTGGCCCGCGGACTCCGGGTGCTCCCGGTGTTGACTGCTGCCGGGCTGATGATCGGCGGATTGTCGTTGGCCGTGCGTGGGGTCATCGCCGTCTGAGGCGATGACCCCACGTGGGCATCGACGTATGGACTTACGGGGTGATCCGCACCGTCATCGCATCGGTGTTACCGAACTGCGATGGGCAGACGACTCCGGGTGCCGGCTTCACCGACGGATCGGAGAGCGCCGGGTTGACGCCCGTCGCCCGCTGGCTCAGCCGATCCTTCATGTCGCCGTGGGTGGCCAGGCCGTTGTCCTTCAGATACTTCTGGTAGGCATCGACATCGCCGCAGCCCGCTCCCAGACGGCTGTCGGTGAAGATGAACCAGGCTCCGTTGGCATCGCTGACCAGCGTGTTGTAGTCACCCCAGAACTGCCGTTGCAGGTTGTTCTGGGCGCTCACGGCCGGGTCGGACGACACCGTCGTGATACGCCGTGGTGCGGTCCAGGCGCCGGCGGCCGGCTTGTGGACGACGTAGGCGTCGATCGCCGCGTTGCCGGTCCCGAAGATGGCCGGATTCTGGGCGACGAGAGTCTGGTAGGCAAGGTCGACACGTCCGTTGGGAGCGACATCGAGCCCCTGGAAGAACGCATACCCTTCGCTGCCGCTCACCTGGGCCGCCGCACCCCATGTGGCACCACGATTGGTCGAGGTCGCCACGACGATTCGACCCCCGGCCGACGTCTTGGTCGACCACGAGGCGTACACCGTGGTGCTACCCGTGCGAGGATCGGCCGCGATGGTCGGGAAGCTGTCGGTGCGGAAATTGGCCCCCGGAATCGGATCTTCGATATCGGCGACGCCACCGATGGTGATCGGCCGGGTCCACGACTTGCCGCCGTCACGCGACACGACGACCACCTGCGAGGATCCTTGCTCGAACGCGACGTACGCGGTGCCATCGGGACCGACGTCGATCGAGGTTCCCTGTCGGCCGTTGCCCGTGCGGTTGTTGCCGGCCGGCGACAGTTGATTGGGTGCACCGAAGCTTGCCCCACCGTTCGCCGAGACCGCCACCATGGTCGGCTCGCTGCCGTTGCCGCTCTGGGTGTTCGATCGGAACTCGGTCCAGCTGAGGTACACCCGACCGAAGTACGGACTCGACGCGGAGGTATCGACGCTGATCCAGTTCTTGTCGTTGAAGTCGACCGCGCTGGTCTTTGTGGTACCGATCACCGGCGCCGACCATGTGACGCCGTTGTCGTCGGAGTAACTGACGACGATGTATTCGGTGCCCTTGGCCGCATCGATACCGCCCAGGCTCGAGTAGTAGGCGCGGGCACCGTTGGCGTAGGTGAAACCACCGCCGGCCTTGGGCTTCGGGCCGTAGGCGATCACCGGATCACCATCGGAGATGACCCCCTTGCCGGCCCACGAAGCCTGCTCGTCGAGCAGACCGCGGTTGGTCCACGTCGCGCCACCATCGCTCGATGTGTAGATGCCCGACGTGCCGACGCCGGGGAAGAATGAGCAGTCCGACGCAATGGTCGCCCCGCGAACCGGGCCGGGACCGCACGCCGGCTGGCGCTGCTCGTCGTTGGAACCGGCAATGAGGAACCGGGAATCGACAGGATTGACGGCGATCGTCGGTTCGTTCTGCTTGTTCGTGGGGAATACGGCCGTGGTGTTCGAGGTGGGGTCACCGGCGACCTGGGGATTGTTGGCCTGTGACTCCGACGAGCCGGCGGCCCAGGCCCCGACTCCGGCGATTGCCAGCAGCGGACTCACCGCTGCTGCTACCAGGACATGCTTGGACATGCGCATATATGTCTCCCTTCGAGACGAACGGCCGAGACCCGCGCCCCGCCGTGGAACATTTGTTCCATCGCACCGTACACCCGCTGGCCGATCACCGCCACCGGCACTCCCTCCGATGCCGGCCCGCCCCGGCATACAACCGATGTCCCTGGTGTTGACCATGATATGCAGACGACAATCGACGTCCAGCGGGCCGCCGAACGGTTCCACACCGATGCCGGGTGGCTCGACTCACGGCACAGCTTCAGCTTCGGCAACCACTACTCGGCGAGCAACGTGGGCCACGGCCTACTGATCGTCTCCAACGACGATCGAGTGGCCGCCGGGGCCGGCTTCGGGATGCACCCCCATCGAGACATGGAGATCGTCACGTGGGTGTTGTCGGGCGAATTGGAGCATCGCGACTCCGAGGGGAATCACGGTGTGCTCTACCCCGGTCTGGCTCAGCGAATGAGCGCCGGAACCGGGATCCGCCACTCGGAGATGAACCCTTCGCCCGACCTCGGTGTGCATTTCGTCCAGATGTGGGTTCCGCCGCATGAGAACGGGATCAGACCCGGCTACGAGCAACTCGACGTCAACGCCGCCCTGGCCTCCGGCGGACTCGTACCTGTCGCGTCCGGCCGAGGCCTCGACGCGGCGATCACCATCCACCAACGCGACGCGACCATGTTCGTGGCACGACTCGCCGCCCAGTCGACGATCGACCTGCCCGATGAGCCGCACGTCCATGTATTCGTCGCCCTCGGGTCGGCAGAACTCGAAGACGGCGGAACGATGGCCACCGGCGACGCCATCCGCCTCACCTCCGCCGGTGCGCGCCGCATGGTCGCCGGAACGGACGGCGCCGAACTCATCGTCTGGGCCACCGCCTGAGTCGAATCGATCGGTCCGGGCACCGATCAGGCCGCTAGGATCGGCCTGCGACAAGCTCGCGGGTGTAGCTCAATGGTTAGAGTTCCAGCCTTCCAAGCTGGCTATGCGGGTTCGATTCCCGTCACCCGCTCCAGTCAAGCCCTGCTCAGAACGCATTTCTGGGAGGCTTCTTCGCGCCTGGCCTCGGCTTCCACGCGCAGACACTCTGGGAACGAATGACCTCGATGAGGTCGCCTTCGGTGACAGTCGCTTTCGGTGAGATGGCCCGGGGACCGATGGTCCGATGCGCCGCCGCACCCTGCACGACACGCTCCACACCGTGCCCGCCCACCTCGCCCGCCAAGCCATCACCACCGGCCGACAACGTGGCGCGATCACGTCATCCGAACACGACGCGTTGGTCCAGCAACTCGTCGCCGGAGCGGCGTGGTGACCGAACACCTGAAAGGCGCCGAGGAGATCCTGAGGCTTATCGAGCGGTGATGAACGCCTCCCAGGCTTGCATTGCCTGTGCTCCGGTCAACTCGGCGACAGCCTCGGGAGTCATGCGAACCTGATGCACGAGCCGGTCGACCAGCGACGGTGGGACCTGATCATGAACCGGCTCAGTTGCCGCCACAGTATTGCCCGCAGCTCGTCCAAGTCGTTCGATCACCTCGGACAGCGCCTGAGTCGTCGGACTGCTGCCGAGCACTGCGATGCGATCGTTCATCTCGGCGTAGACCTCGGCATCAGCGCGGGCACCGACGGCCCACACCTCGGCGATATCGATCACATGATTGCCCGCCTCGTCCGATGTCACTCGCCACACAATCCGCCAGTCACGGTCGCCGACGACGAGCTTGCGCCAGCCGATCAAGTCGCCAAGCAACGGACGGCCAGCGTCGGGATCACGTTCGAGGAGCAACATCTTCTTCAGCGCCCAGCGAACGATCTGTGGATCGACGCCCACGAGGCGTTCCAGATCGGCCACCGCCGGATTGGTGAGCCGCACAAAGGCGCGCGGCTGGGCAGAATCCACCACAATTCCCAGGCGAGGCGCAGCCGGTCAGTCCCGGCCGGCAGCGAGATCTGCGTCGAGTTCCGCCTCGAGCTCGGCGCGGTCGAAGCCGAAGGCGCTGATCGCGTCGTCGAGGCTGGTCCGGATCCCGTTGTCGCTAGCCGCGCGTGCGAGCACCAGACAGGCACTCCGCAGATCTCGCTCGAGTTCGCGGAGGTTCTCGAAACGGGTCATGCCAATGACGGCGGCGACCGGATGACCGTGGCGAGCAACGATGACCTCGTGACCTTCCTCGGCCTCACGTACCAGGCCCGCCACGCCCCGCGCCGACGCGTCGGTGACAGAAACTGTTTCGGTCGCGTATCGAATGATGGCCATAACCGATACTGTACAGAATTCTACACAGATTGCCAGAACTACTTCAGCTCGCCCCCGGTCCACGCGGCGGTCCTAGGACCACCGACGGCCACAGCTCCTGCAGCGTCTTCCCGTCGTAGCGCCCTTGCTCGTCGACGAAATGCTGGACGGCCATGGGGCCCAGCGTACGGAAGGCTCCCCGTGGCCCGGTGATATTCGGCCGCTGCGTCTCGACACCTCGGATCGAGCCATCGCATCCAGGGCGGCGGAGCGGGCGTAGAGACCGCGCGTCAATTCAGGCCTGATAGGGCGGTGCTACTCCCCAGCCCCACCGGGGCACCGGGGCATGCGGCACGGGGTTGGCGCCCGGAGCAGAGTTCTCCACTGCGAGACGGCTGGCCCATTCTGCGTACCCCATGAGCGCAGCTCGAGCTTCGGGGTCACCAGGTATGCCTGCTGCATCCGCCGGTGCGCTGAGCAACGTCACAAACCTGAGCCTCTGCTCGGCGCTGATCGCCAGCCCGCGGTGCTTGGCGAGCATGTGCTCGTACCCGCCGTGCCGGTCCGTGTATTCCGCCGGACCGCCCATCACCTCTGTCCACCATGCAGTGACATGGTCGCGATGCTCCCTCGTGACGATGCCACCAAAGGAAGGGGCCAGCAGCGGATCGCGTTCCACCTCGTCGTAGAACAGGTCCAGCCATCGACCGATCGCATCGCGCCCGCCGATCCAGTCGGCGATGCTGGGAGTGTCGCTCACGGGCAAGTGACGCCCGGGCCCGGTTTCGTTCCGACGATGCACCGCGCCACGCCCGGAACCCGGATCTTGCCGTCCTTGTCGAACGCGCTCACCCTGGCGACGGCGATTGCCCGAATCCGCTCCCGAGCAGGCTCGTCGACCTGCTGAAGGGCCGCAACTGCGAGCGAGACGTGCTCACTGATCATCTCCCAATACTGCTCGGGCCATGACGTGACGAGTTCGACGTCGACGTCGCACTCGACAACGTCTCGCAGCCCCGCACCCTGGTACAGGGCACCGACATATCCCGGGGCGGCGCATCGAAACATGTTCGGTCCGCCGGGATCGGGCGGCGCCAAGGCCGCCTCGGTGGCGATGGCATGCATGGCGATCGCCGTCCACGGGTTTTCCTCGGGCTTGACCCATACCGACGAGCACAGACGTCCACCCGGTTTGAGCACACGGGCGAACTCGGCCGTCGCCTTGGCCATGTCCGGCAGGAACATGTACCCGAATCGCACCGAGACGCTGTCGAACGCGGCGTCGTCGAACGGCAGATCATCGGCGCTGCACACCTTCGTCTCGATGTTGGCAATCCCCTGCGCCCGGGCCCGTCGCCCCGCGATGGCGAGCATCTCGGGTACGAGGTCGGTCAGTACGACGCGTCCCTTCGGCGCCATTCTCGCGATGCTCAAACCCGGCTCCCCCGTGCCTGATGCGATGTCGAGGTGCTGCTGATCCTCAGCGACAGCGAGTCGCTCGATCATCGCGATACCGACCGGGCCCAACTGTTCCATGATGACCGAGTCCCACTTGTCCCAGCCCGCGGAGAGACCGGCCCACGTCGCTCGCTGAGCATCTCGGATCTCATCGGCGCTCGGCATCGGCCCTCCTGCATCAATGCACCCACCGCACACGGATACTCGTCGGCGGGAGTGCATGATCCCCGCTATAGGCGCGGCATGCAAGCCCTGCGGGAACCCTGGTCCCGCCGTTGCGACCAGCAGCACCCCGGCTTACGGGAGGTGGGCCGAGATGAGTTCCAGCCAAGGGATGAAGGTGCGGTTGAGGTCGTTCGCCGCGACCTTGTACTTCCATAGGTCGCCACCCCACGAGTGATACATCGCAGCGAGGTCACGGGCCCGATCAGGACGGTCGAGGAAGACCTTGGCCGGAGCTGTCTGCAGGCGGATGGTGAACAGGATGGCCCCCGACTTCGGCAGGAGCTGCAAGGTCTGACGTTCGGAGCGCAGCCACCACGGAGATCCGTCGGCCGCGGTGTCGAGGTTGCCGACCGGCTGGATCGACCGGTTGACCGGCAGATACAGCAGCGGGTACGGCTTGATCGCCAGGTTCCGCCGTCGCACCGCCCGACCGGGCTTGAGATGGTCGAAGAACCGGTCGACCTTCTCGGACAACTCCTCGACGTAGTGGGCGACGTATTCGTGCACGAGCCGGGTCGGCTTGCCGATCTTGTCGGCCAGCGCCCAGAACGTCGGGAAGCACAGTGCTCCGGCGTCGAGATACCAGTCGCCGTCGCGAGGCACCATCACGCACAGGTCCTCCTGAACTGCCCGCCCGGCGGCCTCCAACGGATGCATCCCGTCGGGACACCGGGGTGCGGGGAGGCCATGGCCGAACAGCCACCGGTTGACCAGGTCGAAGACCTCGTGCGACGCATCGTCGGCGCTCGGCAATGCGGCGAATGTGTTGTCGTGCTGTTCATCGAACAAGCGGTTCTTCAGCGCCAACTCGCCGTCGCGGAACCGATCCAGGATCAGGCACTCCTCCAACTCGATCGAGTGCGTCCCCAGTTTCAGATTCGGCGGAGCCGGACGCAAGTCGAGTTCGTCGAGCCAGTCGGGCGTCGGCGCCGCCTCGTACACCGAGGTGTCGGGGGCGTAGGACTGCAATTCTTCCATCGACAGGTCAACCGGCATACGCGCGAGTCTCGCGAACGCGCGCGTTGGGGCTCGGCCCGGCCGGGTGGCCCGCCAAACGGCCGATCGTCGCGCTTCCGCGGTCGGCCCAGGCGATCCGCGTCGCTGCGTGCGAGACCACGGTCGCCAAGGCGACAGCATGGGCGGATGGTTTCGGGACGATATCTGCACGTTGGCCAGCCGATCACCGACGACGATGCCTCCATCGCTGCGGCGTTGGAGGACGTCAGCATTCCGGCGTTGATGTGCTCGATGGTTCACCTGACCGGCGACCCGTCATGGATCCGGGGTGACATCCGCCCGCAGGGCATCTTCCTCAACGAGTACCAGGGATTCATGCCCGAGGAGATGAAGGCCGAGGCCCGTCGTCGGGCGTTGCAGGCGGTCACCGAGTTCCGTGACGCGGGGAGTGTGCTGCCCGCCTCGCCGAGTCGCGAGGTGCTGCACGAGATGATGGCGTACCTGGCGACCGTCGAGGTGCCCGACGAGTTCGTCCAGATGTTCCTCGAAGACCTCGAACTCGTCGACAGCCCGGCGGCCGATGCGGCGTGGTCGGCGTCGGTCGAGCCGGCCCGACGAGCCGAGACGCCGGTGATCGTCATCGGTTGCGGCGAGGCCGGCCTCCTGGCAGGAATCCGGCTCGGCGAGGCCGGCATTCCTTACACGATCATCGAAAAGAATGCCGGACCAGGGGGAACGTGGTGGGAGAACCGCTACCCCGGGGCCCGGGTCGACATCGGCAGCCACTTCTACTGCTACTCGTTCGAGCCCGCCGACCACTGGACGGAGTACTTCTCACAGTCCGCTGAACTGCGCGACTACTTCGTCGCGGTGATGGACAAGTACGCCGTGCGGGAGCATTGCCGGTTCGACACCGAGGTGACCGCGGCCCGATGGAACGAGACGACGCAACGCTGGCAGGTCGACGTGCGCCGGTCCGGAAGCGAGGTCGGGATGCCGGTCGAGACGATCGAGGCCCGGGTCGTGATCAGCGCAGTCGGCTCGTTGAACCGCCCGAAGCTCCCCGACATTCCGGGCATGGACACGTTCGCCGGGCCGTCGTTCCATTCGGCCCGTTGGGACGCGACGGTCGACTATCGCGGCCGACGGGTGGCGCAGATCGGGGCTGGGGCCAGCGGATTTCCGCTGGCCCCGACGATCGCCGATGACGTCGAACGCCTTACCGTGTTCCAACGCACCGCCCAGTGGATCATCCCGAACGCCAACTACCACCGGACGGTGCCGCCGGGAGATCGGTGGGCGATGCGCCACCTCCCCTACTACGGCCGGTGGTTCCGCTTCCTCACGTTCTGGCCCGGAGCCGGGTTGAGCATGACCAACTGGCGCATCGACCCCGAGTTCGACGATTCCGACGGTCTGGCCGTGAACGCGACCAACAAATTCTCCCGCGAGATGTTCATCGGCCTGATGGCCGCCCAGGTCATCGACGACCCCGTGCTCCTCGCCAAGATCACGCCCGACTACCCGTCGAGCGGGAAGCGCACGCTGCAGGACAACGGCTCATGGCTGGCCTGCCTACAGAAGCCCAACGTCGACCTGGTCCGTACGCCGATCGAGAAGATCGTCCCGGAGGGGGTCGTGACCGGCGACGGAACCCTCTACGAGGCCGACATCATCTGCTATGCGACCGGGTTCCGTCACAACGACTTCCTCTGGCCGATCGACATCAGCGGCCGCGACGGCGTGGTACTTCGCGAACAGTGGGGCGACGAGCCGTCGGCGTATCTGGGCATCACCATGCCCGGATTCCCGAACCTCTTCTGCCTGTACGGACCGGGCACGAACCTGGCCCACGGCGGCAATCTGATCTTCCAATCGGAATGCCAGATGACGTATGTGATGGATGCCTTGCGTCTGCTGCTGACCAGCGGCCATCTGACGATGGAGCCCACCCCGAAGGCCCACGACGCCTACACCGCCTCGTACCGCGCCGAGATCGACCAGATGGTCTGGTCGCACTGGTCGATCCGCCACAGCCACTTCAAGAACCCCGACGGCAAGATCCACACGATCTCGCCCTGGCCGATACCGACCTACTGGTCGTGGACCCGGTCGGTCAACCCCGACGACTACACGTTCGCGTAGGCCGGCGTCGCCGCCCGTCGAATCATGCGCTATGGGCGCGGATCGGGAGGTGCTTGATGCCGTTGATGAAGTTGCTGCGCAGGCGGGCCGGCTCGGCGAGCTTTTCGAGGCGCGAGGCTCGCTGGACGAACTCCTCGAACAGCACCTTCATCTCCATGCGGGCCAGGTGGGTACCGATGCAGTGATGCGGACCGCCTCCGCCGAAGGCGACATGGGGGTTCGGGTTGCGGAGGATGTCGAAGCTGTACGGATCGTCGAACACCTCGTCGTCGCGGTTGGCCGAGATGTACCACAGGCTCACCTTGTCGCCGGCGGCGATGTGATGGCCCTTGTATTCCAGGTCCTTGGTGACGTTGCGGCGGAAGTACATCACCGGCGACCCCCAGCGCAGCACCTCGTCGACGCCGGTCGTGTCGATGATCGACGGGTCGTCGACCAGCGCCTGATACTGGTCGGGATTGTCGAGCAAGGCCGCCAGGCCGTGGGAGAGCGCGTTGCGCGTCGTCTCGTTGCCGGCGACGGCGAGCAGCAGGAAGAAGAGATCGAAGTCGGTCTCGGACAGCCGCTCGCCGTCGACCTCGCCGTGGATCAGCTTCGAGACGATGTCGTCGCGAGGATTCTCCCGCCGGTCGGCACCGAGTTGATTAGCGTACATGTACATCTCGAAGCTGGCCAGACCGACGGCCTCCTGCGACACGGCGTACTCCGGGTCCTCCGACCCGATCATCCGGTTCGACCATTCGAACAGCTTGTGGCGATCCTCGTACGGCACGCCGAGGAACTCGGCGATCGCCTCCAAGGGCAGTTCGGCGGCGATATCCGTGACGAAATCAAGCTCGCCATCGTTGGCCGACATCGCCCGCTCGACGATGCGCCCCGCGGCCGCACGCAGGTGGTCCTCGAGGTCACGGATCACCTTGGGGGTGAACCCCCGGTTGACGAGCTTGCGGTAGCGGGTGTGCTCGGGCGGATCGATCGTCAGCATCATCTTGCCGGCGCCGGCCTCGTTCATCGCATCCTGGTTGGCCTGCTCCGCCGGGGTGAGTTCGGCCAGGCCGACGACGCCGCCGCGCAGCTGGTCGGAGGAGAAGTGCTCCCAGTCGCGGTTGAGGATGGAGATGTCCTCGTGCTTCGAGAACACCCAGAACCCTGGCCCGTTGGGCTCGGGGTGGTGGTAGATCGGCGCGTCACGCCGCAGCTTCTCGAACCAGTCGTGCGGCACGCGGTCCACGAAACTATCGGGGCTCAACAGGTTGATATCACTGAGATCCACGGGTCGCCTCCACAGCTACGAAATGCACGTCCTGAACGTAACCTGTCAAGGTGCCCGCGGTTCGACCCGGACCGGGCCACAGGGCAAGACTTGGGTGAACGGCCGACGCGAAGGCCGCGGAAAGGACACCGGCGATGAGGATCGTGGTCGATTTCGATGTGTGCGAGGCCAACGCCATCTGCATGGGCATGGCACCCGAGGTGTTCGAGGTGGACGACGACGACTACCTCACCCTGTTGACCGACGCTCCCCCCGAGGAGATGCGCGAACTGATGGAGCAGGTGGTGCGCGCCTGCCCCAAGCGAGCGATCTCGATCGAGGATTGACCCGGTCGGTACACCGAACAGGTCGGCGCGACCAACGGTCAACCTTGCCTGCTCGAGGTGACTAACATCGGTCGTCAGCGCATCAAGACAGCCGTTCGTGCGCATATAGGAGGACTGCGATGACCTCATCTACCAGGTACTCTGTGCCGCCCGGCCCGGTAGCGGACGCCGCCAGCAACGACTTCCGATGGATGACACATCCGAATCGTGAATTGCTCGGTCACATTGAACAGCATTTCGCCGACCCAGTCGACGACATCGTGTCGGGGCACAACTCCGAGGCCACTCGGCCCAGACCTGACGATGCAGTGGCGAGCGAGCCCGTGACGGCGGCCAAGGCACCGACCAGCCGCACGGCGGGAACCGCCAAATCGTCTCGGCGGCCTCCGAGCTGACGGTTCGCTCAAGGGGTGGATCACTCGCGGCCACCGCCTCCAGTCCGCTACGAACGACGCAGGTGGAGGCGACGGTCCCGTTTGGTACGTGGACGTCACTGATCTTCGGACGGCCGTTGTTCGGCGGAGGCGGATCCTGTCAGCCCACGAAGGATCCTCGATCCAATCTCACGTTCGACACCGGCGATTCCCGAGAGTTGGACCACCACACGAGCGGTGACGGTCTGCAACTCAGGGGCCCCCTCGACGTCCTGTGGAGACAGGTGAACGTCGAGGATGTCGACACTGGCAACCCTGATACTCGCTGCCGTCGAACGGCGTCCACAGGGAACCCGTTCGACACCGGCCGAGATCGTCTGCTCCAACAGCCAAGCGATCCACTCGTCTGGTGAGGCTCCGGGCATGCTCGTTTCCGCGCCGGACTCGGCGTGGTAGAGGCGGGTCTCCCAGCGATGCTCCCCGGTGTCGTCGCTGACCTGATCGAGGAATATCGAGAAACCAGCCTTCTGCCGCCGGCGTGTCAACGGCCCTGTTGCATCGTCCAGCGCACCGGACTCGGATCCAGCGCCGCTGTGCTCCACGGCCGATGCTCCTCTCTCCGTTGCGTTGCGATGAAGGCGGAGCCACACCCGGTCGGTGGTTCGCCGATCGAGTGCGACACGCCTCAGTGGGCGGGGACGGGTCGATGCACCGCCAATTCGAACGAGTCGCAGTGGCCCCAGATAAGACCCGCCTCGCCGCAGGCGTCCTCCGAGCCGACGGTGACACAGATGCGATACACGCGGCCGCAGCGGTTTGGGTACCTGGCGTCGGGCGTGAACGTACCTGCCGGCAACTCGAACTCGATCCGATAGTGACCGGTCCCACACGGATCTAGCTCGACTACCTTTTCGTCGAAACCGATATCCGGTGCAGGGCCACAGGTATCGATGTCGATGTCGACACAGAGCTTACCGCAGAGCAGTCGGCGGATGGGATCCTCGAGATCGATGTCGACGATCACGTACACGGCCTGGTCCCAGCTGATGATATCTGTGGGATCGGGGTCGGGTGCCCCATCGATCGGCTTCGTCTCGGTGACGTAGTAGTTGATCTTGATGTTGCCCGGCACGTTCTTCCGGAAGACCTCGATCGAACATGGGGTGCTTGAATCAGGCGGCATGATGCCTTTCCTCTCATCGGGAACACGGGGGCCGTGTCGTGCGGATGCCCTGCAGTGAGTTGCAGGTGCAGACGCCAGCATCCGCATCGCGCTCTCGATCGAATGAGGACGTACTCAAATCGAGGAGCCCGGCCATCGCCGAGGGCCGGACAAGCCAATACTGATCGTTTGATGAGCGGTCGATGAGCGCCCATCGTTCGCCGAGTCGATCATGAGAGGTGAGAAGACCATGACCCGTGATGCGCTCCTCATATGCGATTCACCGACATGCGGTCCACACAGACAGCAGGAGTGGGAGATGAACGTCAAGTCACCACGTGCGACATGTGCGCCCGATGTCGGCGATCTGGCAATGGTGACGATCCTCGGAACCCTCGCGACCTGGCGGGTCTCCCATCTTCTCTCGAGCGAGGACGGCCCGGCACAGATCGTCGCCCGAGTCCGCGGCCGGCTCGGGTCCGGCGAGTTCGGTCAACTGATGGACTGCTTCCAATGCCTCAGCGTCTGGGCAGCACTCCCCATCGCCGCGTCTGTCGGCGGTCGCCGACGCGATCGGATCTTGATCTGGCTGGCCATTTCTGGCGCGGCGTGCCTCGTCGAGCGGTCGAGCGACGCAGTCTCAGCCCTTCCCGAGATCATCTACACCACACAGACAGGAGGGACCGATGACGTGCTGCGGACAGCGCCGAGCACAGGTAGGAGCGCCCATTCGCCAGACCCGGGCTGCGACACAGCCCGCGGATCGCCCACCCGTGATGTTGCGATATCTCGGGCGTCGCCCGATTCAGGTGCGCGGTTCGATCACGGCGCGGACCTACTCATTCTCGGCCACCGACATGGTGCAGGAGGTCGATCGACGCGACGTCGTGGGACTGCTACGCACAGGGCTATTTCTGCCCGTTGATCTGCCGCGGGTCGATTCGTCCGAAGATTCGAGTATCCGTGGGCCGAGTCTGCTGCTCCTTGCAAGTGACATATGAGCACGAACTTCGGAGCCCTCGATATGACATTCCGAACGCTCAAGCATTGCTTCTTCGAGGTCTCCACGCCACGGCCGCATCTCGACGATCGGCATCGGGCGCCGGCACCATCAAACAACCAAGGATGACATTTGCTGCGCCCTTGGATGGAAGAGGGGACAACGTGTCCACCAAGCGCCCAACTACGGCGGGGCGATGAGCACGGGGCTTGCCCGCGACGGCTCGGCGCGGACAGTCAATGGCCAGACCTTTGCGTTCGAAGACTTGCCACGGATGGCCGGAGCAATGGCAGATCGCCTACGTAACCAACACGAGATCGTCGAGCAGCGACGGCTCGACTACGAGGAGGCGGCCGCCACTGAAAAGGCAATCAGGATGGAAATCGACCGATTGCTACTCGCTCTCGAGTCATGCAGCGCGGCGTTGATATCTGTCGACGGAGTGGTCGAGTCCGCCGCACAGAAGGGCGGACTCGGCGAGCGTTGCGGTGGTGAGGGTGATTCCGGCGTCGTGGCTCCGTCGTCCCATTCGGTCTACCCGCTGCCCGAAACAGCCCCGAACGCCGAACTCTCAGTTTTCATGCTCGGCTCATTTCGGCTGTTTCGGAACGGCCGTCCGGTGGTCAGTTGGCCTGGCACCAGAACCCCGCGTATCGTGCGTCGGATCGCCGCTCATCGGGGCCGCCCCGTGCCGCGTGAGATCTTGATCGATCTATTCTGGCCGGAGGCCGATGTCGAGACCGGGCGACGAAACCTCCATCAGGCGATCTACCAGATTCGCAGCATGTTGCGAGACGATCGCGATGCTCAATCAGCGATTTTGTACGAGAATGACGCATACTCCATGGATGGTCGCCTCGGCGTGTGGTGTGATGCCGATGTCTTTGAGGCAAACATCGAGGCAGGGCGCGCCGCGATGCGCGATGGGCGCATCAGCGTGGCCATCGAGGAATTCCGCGCCGCGGAAACCCGGTACCTCGGGGACTACTTGGAAGACACGCCGTACGAGGATTGGTGTCTGACCGAACGAACCCGGCTGAGGCAGCTCTACCTTGGGGTAGCGAATCAGCTGGCCGACCTGTACCTCGATGACGGGGACTGCGATTCGGCACTCCACGTCACGAATCGAGTCCTTACCCGGGAGCCCAGCGACGAGCGGGCACATCGAAGCGCGATGCGGTGCTACGCCCTCAAAGGCCAGCGAAGTCTGCTCGTACGGCAGTACCAGACGTGCACCGAGGTCGTCGTACAAGAGTGCGGGCTCAATCCGAGCTGCACCACAACATCCTTGTACACCGCTCTACTCGACCAGTTGAACGACCACGATGACCACGCCGGAACGACCGCCGGGTCGGCGACGCCGGGGCGATAAGCCTGCGGATCAGAACGCCGGCTCCTCGAGGGCGCCCTCGGCAATCATCACGTCGACCTCATCATCGGTCATCCCGAGGATCTCGCGGCAGATCTGGCGGGTATGTTCGCCCAGCTTGGGAGCGGGCGTGACGAGGGGATCGGGCATTCCGGTCGCCTCGAACGCGGCGCCCTCCAGGATGACCTCGCCGAGTTCGGGCTGGTCGACCGGCCGCGGGAACCGTCGAGCGACCGAGTGATCATCGGCCACCAGATCCGACGGGTACATCATCATCCCCGCCGGAACTCCGGCCGCCTGGAGCAGCGTCATGGCCTCGCGGTCGGACCGCTGGGCGGTCCACGCCGAGACGTACGCATCGATCTCATCGGCCTTGGCCCGTCGCCCATCGGCCGTCGCGTAGTGCGGATCCATGGCCCACTCGGGTTCGCCAAATGCCGAGCGCAGGCAGGCCCAGTCGGCATCGTTGCGCACGGTGATGGTGCACCACCGCTCCTCGCCGGCGCATTGGTACACACCCCACGGGGCGCCCCGCAGATCGCGGTTGCCCTCGGGATGCACCGAGCCGGGCTCGAGTGACTCCTTGAGGAACAGGTCGCCGAGCAGGTTGATGATGCTCTCGACCTGGGCCACCTCGACGTGCGCGCCCGTCGCCGTTTGCTCCTCGCGAGCCAGCAACGAGGCCAGTGCGCCGACGGCGACCATTCGGCCGACCAGGTGATCGGGGTGGATGGCCCCGGAGCCAGGAGGCATTCCGCCGCCGGGGAAGTTCCACAGATGGCTCATCCCGGAGGCCGGACGGGTGTTGGGGCCGTAGCCGATCCAGTCCTTCCACGGCCCTTTCGAGCCCATCAACTGCGAGCTGACCATCACCAGCCGCGGGTTGACCTGGCGCAGGGTCTCGTAGTCGGTGCCCATGTCGGCCATCGTGCCGGTCGAGGTGTTCTCGATCAGCACATCGGCCCATTCGACGAGCCGCTTCAGCGTCGCCAAGCCGGCGGGGACCTTCACATTGAGCCCCAGGCTCCGTTTGCACCGGCTCGACGACAGGAACGACGGGCTCATCATTCCTCCCGACACCATCCGGATGAAGTCGGGGTAGGTCTTCGTCTCGACCTTGATCACATCGGCCCCGTACTCGGCGAACAGCCGCCCGGTCTCGACGCCGACACCACCGTGGCCGAGATCAAGCACCTTGAGTCCGGCAAACGGCATGGCCGGTAGCGGCGTCGGCTCGGCGGAGCGGCGAGCGACCGGGGCGTCGCCAAGCACCTCGACGGAGTGCTCCCCGGCCAACGGGCTGCGCCGCTCGTAGCCGACGCGCGACCCGTTGATCTCGAAGAAGCCGCTGGCCACCTTGCCCGTCACACCCACCGCGGCGTCGGCATCGACGAACGTGCCGCGCTCGACGTAGTGCGGTAGCGACGACACCTGGGCCGGCTTGAGCACCGGTGTCATCACCACGCCTCGGCGTTGCGCCTCGTCGGCCAACTCGTCGGCGGTGTAGTCCTTGAACAGCTCGATGTACAGCGGGTCGAGCACGTCGGCCTGTACCTGCATGCGGGCCGGCAGCGAGTCGAAGTAGTCGTCCTGCACCACCTCGGGCTCGCCCAACCACGCCCGGATCGCCCGCCACTGGCGCGGGCTCAACACGATCAACCGCACGTATCCATCGGCACACGGATACATCGGATACACCGGCCCGGAGCCGTAGCGGACCTGGTAGTAGAACCCTCCGGTGGTGGCGAGATAGGAGAAGTTCGGCACCGACCAGTCGGTGATCTGCGCAACGGCTTGCATCACCGAGACGTCGAGCAGCTGGCCCCGGGCTGTGGTCCGACGCTGCCACAGCGCGGCCAGCGTGAAGAACGCCGCCGTCGTCGACGAGACGTCGTAGGCCAACGAGCCGGGTGGCAGCAGCGGCGGCATGCCGACGTTCCCCGAGCGGGCGAGCATCCCGCCCATCGACACCATCACGTCGTCGGTCGCGACGAAATCGCGGTATGGGCCGGTCAACCCGAAGTCGGTGATCGAGGTGACGACGATGTGCCCGAACCGCTCGGCGACGGCGGTGGCGGCGGACGAACGAGGGCGATCGGATGTGACCCAGACGTCGGCACCGCTGAGCAGCACCTCGAACTCGGCTCGCCCGGCGTCGGTGGCCCGGTCGACGATCACGCTGCGCTTGTTGGTGTTGCGCACGGCGAAGTACAGGCTGGTCCCATCGGGAGCGAACGGCGGCAGGTCGCGGGACGACGCACCCCCCGGTGGCTCGACCTTGACGACGTCGGCGCCGAGGTCGGCCAGTATCCGTGAACAGAGTTCGCCGCGCTCCTCGGTCGTATCGATGACTCGAATCCCGGCCAACGGCAGACGACTATTCATTGACCATCACCTCTCGCCCGTCCCGGGCAGATGCGGGACAAGTGGTCACGGTTTCGCGCGGGCGGGCGCGCCGAACGGTGACCACCTCAGACCGGCGTCGCGGCAAAGTGGGCACCGATCCGCAGCGCCTGCTCGTTGGCCGAGCCGAGCGAGAACTCGATCTGTTTGGCGAACGAGAAGTACCGGTGGATGAAGTACTCCAGGGCGATGCCCATCCCACCGTGCAGGTGGACGACCGCATGGGCGATCCGGTGACCACCCTCGGACGCCCAGAACTTTGCCGTTTGCACATCGACGGCGGCCACTTCGGGAGAAGCGCCCGACTCGATGGTGTAGATCGCCTGCCACAGCGTCAGGCGTATGCCCTCCACGTCGATGTACGCGTCGGCCATGCGGTGGCCGACCGCCTGAAACGTGGCGATCGGCCGATCGAACTGGACCCGTTGCTTGGTGTAGTCAGCGGTCGCCACCAGGGCCTTTTCGGTTACCCCGAGTTGTGTGGCGCACAGCCCGATCGTGGCCCTTTCGATCAATCGCCGGACGAGTTCGCCGCCGTCGGAGTCGCCGCCACCCACCTGGTCGGCGGCGGCGACGATCACTCCGTCCAAGGTCAGATACCCGTACGGCTCGTGGTTGGTGGTGTCCTGCGCCTCGACCGTGAGACCGGCTGCATCCGGGGTGACGATGAACGCCCCTACTCCCCCGCCGGCCAGTGACGCCGAGACGATGATCGCGTCGGCGATGTTGCCGGCGGGTACCGCGGTCTTGGTGCCATCGAGTCGCCAGCCACCCTCGACCGGTGTCGCCGTCGTCGTCGGGTGCTCGCGGTCACGGTGCCACGGCTCGGCCAGCGCGGCGGTCAACACCACCTCACCATCGATCGCCGGACGGACCCAGCGATCGATCTGGGCGACCGTGCCGTGCGCAGCCAAACAGTCGGCGGCCATGACGATCGACGCCAGGAACGGCACCGGGGCCAGGGTACGGCCGATCTCCTGCAGCACGAGCGACTGGGCGAGCAGGCCGAGCCCGCTCCCACCGACCGACTCGGGCAACCCGATTCCCAACAGGTTGGCCGTGGCCAACTCGGTGTACAACGCCCGGTCGAACCGGGGTCGACCGCTCTCTTCCAGGATGGTCAACGACCCATGGGTGACCCTGTCCTCAAGAATCCTGCGGGCGAGGCCGGCGGCTTCCTGCTGCTCCTCGGTGAATGAAAAGTCCATCTCGTGCTCCGTCTCTCAGCGGGGGGCTCGGGGCATGCCGAGACCGACCATGGCGATGATGTCGCGCTGCACCTCGTTGGTTCCGCCGCCGAAGGTAAGGATCAGCGAGCCCCGGTGAGCCCGCTCGACACGACCCTTGATCACCGCGCCCGGCGAGTCGACCCGTACGAATGCCTCGTCACCGAAACACTCCATGAGCAGGCGATATGCCTCGGTATAGAACTCGGTACCGAACACCTTGGTGGCCGAGGCGTCGGCTGGGCTGACCCCATTCTTGACCCCCCAGGCGACCTTCCAGTTGATCAGTTTGAGAAACTCGACCTTGGCGTGCACCCGGCCGAGGTTGCCCTGTACCCACTCCTGATCGATGACCCGGGACCCGTCGGCCAGCTTCGTCGAGGTCGCCCACATCCGCGTCTCGTTCAACGCGGTCTGCACGCCGGCCGGCGACACCAGGGCGACGCGCTCCCGGTTGAGCTGGCCGGTGACCAGCCGCCAACCTTCGTTGAGCCGCCCGACGAGCGCGGTGGCGGGGACTCGCACGTCCTCGTAGAACGTCTGGCTCGTCGTCGCCCCCGACAGCGTGCGCACGGGGGTGTAACTGAAACCCTTCGACGATGTCGGCACGAGGAACACGGAAATGCCCTTGTGCTTGGCCACGTCGGGATCGGTGCGCGCCGCCAGCCATACGTAGTCGGCCGACTCGATCAGGCTGGTCCACATCTTCGACCCGTTGATGACGTACTCGTCGCCGTCCCGCACGGCCCGGGTGGTCAGCGACGCAAGGTCGGTGCCGGCGTCGGGCTCGGAGTAGCCAATGGCGAAATGGAGGTCGCCGGAGAGGATTTTGGGGAGGATCTCATTCTTCTGGTCCTCGGTGCCCATCTCCATGATCGTCGGGCCGACGGTGTTGACCGTCAGCACCGGAAATGGGACGCTCGCCACCGTGCATTCGTCGGAGAAGATTGCCTGCTCGATCATCGTGCGGTCCTGGCCGCCGTACTGCTTGGGCCAGCCGACGCCGAGCCAGCCGTCGGTGCCCAGCTGTTTGATCACCTCGCGGTAGACCCTCTCGCCGCCACCCTCGTAGCCGCCGGCCAACGCCTCGCGCCGCTCGGGGGTCATCAACTCGGTGAAATACTCCCGCAGCTCGGCCCGCAGGGCCTGCTGTTCCGGTGTGAACGCGATGTGCATGGCCCGATCCTGCTCAGCCGACGAGGCCGCGGGCGAGTCCGAGCCACAGATCGGTGCACGACGCCACAATTCGCAGGTGCGGCACGGGCCCCGGGACGTCGTCGGAACGCTCGGGTCGTACGGACCTCGGTCGAGGTGCTCAGATGGCGCCATGACGGAACCACGCATGGTGACCAGCACGCTGGAGTTCCCGTACTCCCGTACGCTTGGGCCGACGATCGGCGCGTTCGCGGCCGGCTTGCGGGAGCAACGCCTGCTCGCGGCTCGAACAACGGGGGGACGCGTGTTGATGCCCCCGCTCGAATACGACCCCGACACCGGTGACGCGACCGAACCCGAGTTGGTCGAGGTCGGCCCGGGCGGTGTAGTCGACTCGTGGAGCTGGGTGCCGGTACCCAGCGGGCGCCAGCCGTACGACCGGCCGTTCGCGTTCGCCCTGATCAAGGTGGACGGATGCGACACCGGTATGGTCCACGTGCTCACGGCCACATCACCCGATCAGATCTCCACCGGGATGCGGGTCAACCCCGTGTGGCGTGAGACCCGTACGGGCCGGATCGACGACATCGAGGGATGGTCGGCAGAGGAATCGGGGGCCCAGTCATGAGCGAGACGAAGAAGCAGGATCTGCGGATGGAGCACATGGTGTCGCTCCACTACTCCGAGGAACTGACCCCATTGCTGTCGCGTTTCGGCGACCACCTGCTCGCCGGCAAGCTGATCGGCCATCGCGGTTCGTCAGGGATGGTGTACATGCCGCCGAAGGGCTACGACGTGATGACCTGCGAGCCGACGACCGATGCCGATGAAGTCGAGGTGTCCGACCACGGCACGCTGTCGGGCTACACGATCATCACCCCGGTGCAGTACTACGGCCAGCAGGAGACCAAGCCGTTCGTCTACGCCTCGGTGCTCCTCGACGGGGCATCGATGCCGACCGGCGGTCAGGACATCGTCAACATCGACCACGCCGATCTGCGGATCGGCCTGCGGGTCAAAGCGATCTGGCGGCCGAAGTCGGAGCGCACGATCGAAGGCCTGTCGAACCGCGGCTGGGCCGGGCTCGACGGCGTGATCAGCGGATTCGAACCCAACGGCGAACCCGACGCTCCCGAGAAAGTGCAGGGGTTCCTCTGATGGCCGCTCGAACCGACATCGCCATTGTCGCCACCGCCCAGACACCGACGGTTCGCCGGTCGCGCGACAGCGAGGTGCAGCTGCTCGTCCCGACGGTTACTGCGGCCCTCACCCAGGCCGGGATCACCCGCAAGGAGGTCGACTTCACCTGCGCCGGCTCCTGCGACTACCTCACCGGCGGCCCGTTCGCCTTCGTCTCCAACCTCGAGGCGGCCGGTGCCTGGCCACCGATCCGCGAATCGCATGTCGAGATGGATGGCGCTTGGGCGATGTACGAGGCCTGGGTCCGCCTGATGCACGGCGACATCGACGTCGCCCTGGTGTTCGGTTCGGGCAAGTCGTCGCCGTCGATCCCGGCCGAGATCTGGCCACAACAGCTCGACCCGTACTACCTGGCCACGCTGGGATTCGACCCCGTCTCATACGCCGGCATCCAGGCCCGCCAACTGCTCGATTCGGGCAGGGCCACTGAGCGCGATTTCGCTTCTGTGGTTGCCCAGGCCCGACGGAATGCGATGGGCAACCCGAACGCCCAACTGTCGGGCGAGCACGAGGTCGACGCGCTGCTGGCCGAGCCGATGTTCGCCGACCCGCTACGCAAACACGACCTGCCGCCGATCGGCGACGCCGCCATCGCCGTGGTCCTCGCCCGAGGCGACCGGGCCCGGGACCTGTGCGAACGCCCGGCGTGGATTCGAGGGCTGGACCACCGCCTCGACCCCCATCAGCCGGGGTTCCGCGATCTGACCACTTCGCGTTCGACCACGTTGGCCGCCCGCAAGGCCGGTTACGACGGCGGGCCGATCGATGTCGCCGAGATCTCGGCGATCTTCAGCCCACAGGAGATCATTCTGCGCGAGTCGCTCGGTCTACCGGAAGGCACCGACGTGAATCCGTCCGGCGGGGCGCTGTGCGCCAACGCGATCATGGCCGAGGGCCTCATCCGCTTCGCCGAAGCGGCCAACCGGATCATCGACGGCTCGGCCAACCGAGCCGTGGCCCACGCCACCAACGGCCAGGGTCTGCAACACAACCTCGTCGGACTACTGGAGGGTGAGTGATGTCGGCAGAACGCTGTGCCGTGATCGGGGTCGGCCAGACCCACCACAAGAAGGTCCGTGACGATGTGTCGATGCCGGGGCTGTTGCGGGAGGCGGCCCTACGCGCACTCGAGGATGCCGAGTGCACCTGGGCCGATATCGACGCCGTCGTCATCGGTAAGGCACCCGACGCCTTCGAAGGCGTGATCATGCCCGAGATCTTCCTCGCCGACGCCCTCGGCGGGGCGGGCAAGCCGATGCTGCGGGTGCACACCGCCGGCTCGGTGGGTGGATCGACGTTCATCGTCGCCGCCCACCACATCGAGTCCGGCGTGCACGACCGAGTGCTGGCCATCTCATGGGAAAAGCAGTCCGAGGGCAATGCCCAGTGGGGCCTCGCCGGAGGCCGCTCCGGCGGCATCGGGGCCGGCGGAGCGTTCGCCCCATGGATGCGGGCCTACATCGCCCAGTCCGGCGCCCCCGAATACATCGGCTGGATGGTCGCGGTGAAGGACCGCCTCAACGCGTTGAAGAACCCGTACGCCCATCTCAAGCTCGCCGACATCACCATCGACAAGGTGAAGGAATCGGCGATGTTGTGGGACCCGATCCGCTTCCTCGAATCATGCCCGTCCTCCGACGGCGCGGCGGCCGCGGTGTTGACGAACGAGGCCGGCGCAAAGAAGTCGTCGAAGAAGCCCGCTTGGGTGGCGGCGACGGCGATCCGGTCGGAGACCGGGCAGTTCCCCGGGCGCGACACGGTCAAGCCGCAAGCCGGGGTCGACTGCGCCATCGATCTGTACCGGCAGGCCGGAATCACAAAGCCTCGCGACGAGATCGATGTCGCCGAGATCTACGTGCCGTTCAGCTGGTACGAGCCGATGTGGCTCGAAGGCCACCTGATCGCCGAGCCGGGCGAAGGCTGGAAGATGGTCGACAACGGCGACACAGAGATGACCGGATCGTTCCCCGTAAACTGCTCCGGCGGCGTGTTGTCGTCGAACCCGATCGGGGCGTCGGGCATGCTCCGGTTCATCGAAGCCGCCAACCAGGTCCGCGGCGAGTGCGGCGAGCATCAGATCGACGGCGTACACACCTCGCTCGCCCAGGCCTATGGCGGCGCCGCCCAGTACTTCGCCATGGGCATCTTCCGCGACACCAAAGACTGACCCCGCACAGCCGTCGCCTCCCGGCCTGCCGCCCCGCCCCACCCCGTCGCTGCCCCGGCCCTGGTCCCTCAGCGTTCTTGTCGCGTGCCGGTGCGTCGACGTCATCCCCACGCGACAAGACGTCGTCGGTGCGCATCGATGAAACCCAGGCGCGCCACCTTGGAACCGGACCGTGTCGGAGCGCGGGGCCCGGCAAGATCGACGACCCGGCGATCGGCGAACAGACGCTGCTCCGGAACCGGCCGAGCGTCATGCACCCGGTCCAGCATCAGCTCCCGGCCGGCGAGCGCGCCGGGTCAGGCAGCCAGCAACGCCCGAACATCGACGCCGAGGTCGTGCGCCCGGCGGGCCACGATGCGCTCGACCATGCGGAGGGTCGTCGCCGCGGAGGATGTCGTGTCCATCCATCCCAGGTAGCAGGTCTCCCAACCCTGGACGGCGAGGAGGTTGTCGCGGCGTTGGTCGAAGGCTTCGGCGACGGGGCCGGTATGGAATCGGCGGCTGTGCGCCTCGAACGCCAGGCGCAACTGCGGCATCGCGCCGTCGACTCGGGCGACGAATCGTCCGGCGTCGTGGTACACCGTGAACTGCCTGACCAGCCCGGGGAGCCGCCGGGAGGCCAGGCATCGTTCCATCAAGCGTTCGAACCACGAGTCGGTGACGCGGCCACCCGCCTGCCTCAAGCGGACGTCGGCCAGCACCCGGCTCGGGCTGGGGCGACCGTGGCGTTGCAACCTGCGAGCCGTCTGCTCCAGCCACGCAAGGCTGGCACCGCGGCGTTGGAAGTCGTCGGCTGCCCGCAGGTATCCCTCGGGTTCATATTGGGCCAGGTCACAGACGGTGCGAGCAAGCCCGGCACACCGAATACCGGCAACCGTCGTCACATCTCCCGGGGAATACGTCTCCAGCGTCCACGACACCCGAGCCGACTCGCATGGGTGCCGGGTCCCGCGTCGCACCGCGACATGGCGGCGGTCGTCATCGTCGAATCCATCGAGGCGGTGCAGCCTCGCCGAGGATCCTGCGATGGCCCGCCCCGGCTCACGAGTGGCCAGCGAGGTGAGCATCAGGCGTTGCTCCCAGGTCTGGGGCGCGCCGACGAAGCGGAGCACGCCGGGGACGGGTTCGTCCAGAATGCCTCGGGCGATCATCCGGCGAAGGGTCGGGGCTCCGACCGAGAGTAGGGCGGCCTGGCGTCGGGTGAAAACGGCGTGGTGAGAGGCTGCAAGCTCAGCCAAGCCGCCCACATGGGCGCCAGCTGTCACACCGGCCAGGTTACGGACGGTCGGTCTCGATCGCCACGTTGAATTCGTTCTTGTCGCGCTTCGGTGCACCGACGTGAGCGACACGCGACAAGAACGCCACGCATTCGGTGACGGCACCGACGGCGGCGCAGCCTACGGTGGCGGGCGAGCACGCTCGCGCCGACAGGGGACTGCCATGGCCATGCCGACAGACATCGGAATCGTCGACCTCGGGATCGGGTTTCCGTTCCAGAGCATCGAGGAGAAGATGTCGACCTACGACTTCTTCCGACCGCTACTGAAGGACGCCCAAAGCAAATCCGAGTTCGAGTTCCCCGTCGAGTACATCTTCAAGGACGTCCCCGACATCATCCCCTCCGACGAGGACCGCGTCGCCTGGACGGTCGCCAAAATGGACGCATTCGGCATCGCCATGGGCGTCACCGGCATCAGTGAACACTCCATTCGCGCTCGACGCGAGTACCCCGGCCGCTTCTTCCTGATGGGCCGGGCCGACCCGAACGACGGCATGGAGACGTTGCGCGAGATGGAGCGGATGAAGGCCGAGCATGACATCGTCGCAGTGTCCACGTTCCCCTCGGGCACCTACCCGCAGGTCGCGGTGAACGACAAAAAGATGTACCCGATCTACATGAAATGTGTGGAGTTGGGCATCCCGATCTGCATCAACGGCGGGATCGTCGGTCCACGAATGCCGTCGTGGCCGCAGCATGTGGAGCATTTCGACGAGGTTTGCTACGACTTCCCCGATCTGACGATCGTGATGATGCACGGCGGTGAACCGTGGACGTTCCTGGCCTGGAAACTGATGCTCAAATGGCCCGGTTTACACTACATGACCAGCGCTTTTGCTCCGAAGCACTATCCTGGCGAGATCATCAGGTTCGCCAACAGTCGGGGCGCCGACAAGGTAATGTACTGCGGATACTTCCCGGCCGGCCTCACGCTTGAACGCCAGTTCCGCGACATGCCCAACGTCCCATTCAACGACGACGTCTGGCCTAAATTCCTCCGCGACAACGCCATCCGGGTCTTCAAACTCGACCAGGCGCGCTGCTGAGTACGCCACCAACCGCGGTCAACCGTTCGACGGTGTCCGATTCTGCTTGCCTTGGAACGACGTCGTCTGGGCAAGATCGGCGACCGCTGCCCCGTAGTCGTTGCCTTCCCGGGCGGCGAGCTCGACGGCGCGACCTTGAAAGAACGCCGCCGCCGCCAGTTCGCGCTGCAGGAACAGCACGGTTCCGAGACCGTTGAGTGCGTTGACGTCGAATGGGTCGATGGCCAGCGCGTCGTAGAAGTGCCACTCGCTCTCGCTGAGCAGCGGGCTGGACGAGGGACCTTGGCCGGCTTGGACTGCCTCCCAGTGCTCGACGAGATAGGCGTTCTTCGCCTGATAGCCGGCCAGCGTTCGAACGATCGATCGGCTCGGCACCAACTCATGCAAAGTTGAGAGCGCGGTCGAGACCTCGTCGTTCAACGACCTTGCCTGGTCCCGATCGTGGACGACAAGGTCGAGGACGCGATATTGGGCGTTGGCGACGAGGTCGACGAGCTCGGACACGTCGGTTGGAAGGTCTCCGGCAATCACCGGGGAGAGCACTGTTGGAGTTCGCTGCCTCACCGCTCGGGCCACGAGTTCAGGCAGCCGGGCGCGGTCGCGCGACGTGTCGAGGTAGGCGACGTGCTCCAAAGCGAGCGGCAACTCCTTCGTGTCGAGCCTGATCGGCACGATCGGTCGCCCGAGATGGACGGCTGTGACGAACTCGGCCATCACCCACCGCGACCGTGCTGCGGAGGCGGACCACAACAGCACGAACGCGCCGCTGTCATCGATGGCGGCCTGGATGCTGTCGAGCAGCAAACCACCGAATCGAACGTCATCCGCGTCGTACCACATGGAGAGTCCCGCTTCCTCCAGCCGCTTGCACAACCCGGCTGCGAGGCGTTTGTTGCGCGACGAATGGCTCAGGAACACGTCGCTTGCCACGCATTCAACGGACATAAGGCGGATCGTAATCTGCCGTGGCGCCCACCTCACGTCGAAGTGTTGCTCCTGATGAGCGGCTGAACGCCAGTCGCCGATGAACAAGGTTACCGTTGGGCGGTGAAGAGATACGGGTTGCCCACCGCAGGGGCCGTGCTGATACTCGCCGTCTGGTCGTGCAGTAGCTCCGCACCGGCCACCTCACCAGCCACCGCACCGGCCACCTCGACAATCGGCGCCCCAGCGGCGCAATCAGACCCTGAACCCGGCGCCACGACGTCAGCAGGTCCGACGGCGATGACGCAGCCCGCAGTGACCCGTCCAGCGCCGATCACGGTGGTGCCCAATTCACCGACACCGACGTCGTCGGTGTCGACCTCGGTTCCCGTCGCCACGGCTGCGTTGACACCCGCGCCGGCTGCGACGGATGCGCCCGAGACGCAGGCGGCGGGCGATCCGCCGTGCCGAGCCGCCCAACTGGCGGGCTCGCTGGGCGCCGCCCAGGGCGCCGCCGGCCAGCGCTACCAGCCAATCGTGTTCACCAACACCAGTCGACAGACCTGTGCCATCCAGGGTTTCCCGGTTGTTGCGCTCATCGACGCGGCTGGCAATCGAATCAGCGATCCCGCTGAGAACGAGGAGTCCGCCGCACCGGGGACCGTCGCATTGGCGCCGGGCGATGTCGCTTCAGCGCTGTTGCACACGACGAACGCGGCCGTGGACGGGGCATGCCTCGCCCCCTCGGCCATGATCAGCGTCCAGCCGCCGGGGCAGGACGACTACCTCGAGTTCGCCGGCGTCTACATCGCCTGCGACGGCCTTTTCGTCAGAGCAATCGTCGCCGGACCAACCGGCGAGTGAGTCACCCGTCAACGTTCGTCCTCTGAGAACCCACGGCCGAGTGCTCGCCGACACCAAGGCTGATCGCTCCCGATTCATTGTCCCGAGCGGAATCGACCATGATCGGTCGATGGCGTTTGACCGGCTGTTGGCCCCTGGACGAATCGGCTCGATGGAGCTGCGCAACCGGATCCTGATGTGTCCGATGGGCGACTCGATTGCCGAGGACGACGGCAGCGTCTCGGACCGACAGATCGCCTACTACGGCGCCCGCGCCCGTGGAGGCGCAGCGCTGATCATCGTCGGCTCGGTCGGTGTGGCGTATCCGGCCGGGTCGTACGCCCACCGACAGACTGCGGCGAGCGACGACCGCTACATTCCCGGCCTGCGCCGATTGGCCGACGAGGTCCATCGCCACGGTGGCAAGATCGCCGCCCAGATCGTCCATGATGCGGCCAACTCGCGCTACGACATGGAGCAGGGTCGGGCGCTGCTGGTGTCGGCCGTACCCGAGCGGGGCAGCCCGGACTCCCTGACGATGATGGTCACCGCTGCCGAAGGAGCGGCCATGATGCAACCGTTCATGCAGCCGACATCGCGCTACGAGCTGCACGCCGCCACCGAGGACGACATCGCCCTGGCCATCGAGTGGTTCGCCGGCGCGGCGGCACGGTGCGTCGCAGCGGGATTCGACGGCATCGAGTTGCACGCCGGCCACGGCTACCTGATCGACTGGTTCCTCTCCCCCGCCAAGAACACCCGAACCGACCGGTGGGGCGGCTCACTGCAGGGGCGCGCCCGTTTCCTGTGCGAAGTGATCCGAGCCGTGCGCGACCGGACCGCCGACGCAGTCCCGGTATGGCTGCGGATCAATGCGGACGAGCCCCATACGCCCGGTGGCACCACCCTCGATGATGCGATCGCCGTTGTGGCACTGGCGGAACAGGCCGGGGCGGCCGCAGTCCACGTCAGTGCGTATGGCAATCCGATGGTCGCCGTAGGGATCACCGACGGCCACACACCGCACACCCCGGGCAACCTCGTCCATCTCGCCGCGGCGGTGAAGCCGACCACGTCGCTGCCGGTGATCACCTTCGGCCGACTGGAGCCCGAGGATGCCGAGCAGGTGCTCGCCGATGGCACCGCCGACTTCATCTCGATGGGCCGCAAACTCCTCGCCGACCCCGATCTGCCCAACAAACTCGCGGGCGGGCACTCGTCCGACGTGCGCCCGTGCATCTACCAGTACCGCTGCATCGGGAACATCTTCGTCAAGCAGCCCATGCACTGCGTCTCGAACGCGCAGACGGGGCGTGAGCACGACCTCGCGGTGACACCGACCGATGCGCCGCAGCGCGTGCTGGTCATCGGCAGCGGCCCGGCCGGTTTGGAGACGGCTCGCGTGCTGGCCGACAAGGGACACCACGTCGACATCTGGGAGGCGGGGGACCGCGCCGGCGGGATGCTCGCATTCGCGGCGAAGGCGGATCCGGTGCTCGACGCCTACCTCACCTGGCTCCTGCGCCAGGTGGGCAAGGCGGGCGTGGCCATCGAGCTCGGACGGCGCGCCGACGCCGACGCAGTTCGCGAGCATGCGCCCGATCAGGTCGTCGTCGCCACCGGTGGGCGATGGGCGCGACCCGAGGTCCCCGGTGCCGACCTGCCCCACGTCTTGGGCGTCGCCGATCTCCGACCCTGGCTCGAGGGCGATGATGCGCAAGTGGGCTCGCGCGTGGTCGTCGTCGGCGGCGGCAAGGCGGGCATGTCGTTGGCCGAC
>JANMJD010000213.1:0-17522 GCA_031371195.1 Actinomycetes bacterium
GATCGCCCGACCCGCCGATCGGCGGGCCATGGCCAGATCGTCGGGCGAGTTGACGTTCTGCACGGCCCGGCCGTCGACGGCAACCTCGGCGACGGCGAGTCCGCCGAGTACGGCGTGGACGGCCCGTTCCCCACCGGCGAAGGCATCGGCGAGTTGTTCGAGTGCCCGGTCCACGCACCACAGGGCGCACAGCGGTTCACGTCGATCGGTGACGCCGACCACGACATCGACGCCCGGCCCGGCCGGCCCGAGCAGCGAGCCGATGGTGGATGCGTCGAGATGGGGCAGATCGCAGGCGATCACCAGCACCCACGGCGTCGGCGACCAGGCGAGCGCGGTGATCACCCCACCGAGCGGTCCGGCTCCCGGCCAGCGATCGGCGATCACTTCGAGCTCGCCGGCCGCACCGCCGATCTGGACGACGTCGACGATTCCCGCCCGCCGGGCGGCGTCGGCCACTCGACGGGACATCGCGACCCCGCCAACGGTGACCACCGCCTTGTCCGTTCCCATCCGGCGGGACGCGCCGCCGGCGAGCACGGCGGCGCTGCACTCGTGCATCGACACGACCATGGCGATTCGACGCTCGGACCGATCCGCGGACGGTGCAGGGGGGCCTCAGCCGGCGGCCGGAACGCCCGACGGGTCGAGCTGCAGCAGGAACAACGCACAGCGCTCGGCCTCCTCGTGTTCACCGATCCGCGCCGCCGAGTCGCGCAGTCCGCGCAGGGCCCTCAGGAAGCCACGGTTGGTCTCGTGCTGCCAGCGGACGTAGCCGCTCCCCCGCCAGCCGCTGGCCCGCAGGCGGTCGAGCCCTCGGTGATAACCGACGCGGAAATAGGCATAGGCCTCGACATCGTCGCGCCCGAGGGACCCGAGTTGTGCCCAGGCATCGAGGAACTTGGGCCACCGGGCGGCCACGGCGGCGACCTCGGCTCGACGCTCCGGACCGGACACGGCCATCGCCGTATCGAGTGCGGCGAGCGCTTCGGCCGGCTCCGGATCGAGCACGGTGGTCGGCAAGCCCCCGCTGGACAGATTCACGGTTCGGGCATCGCTCATGGTCGATCACGCTATTCCACCAATCGGCGAACGCTGCGTTCTAGGGTGGAAAGGTGACCGCATTGACGTCGTCGTCCGCCCAGGCCCTGGCCATCGCCATCGCCCTGGTGCTCGTGCTGGTGGCCTACGTCTGGTTCAAGTTCGTCAAGGCGGTGACGACCAAGGCACTTGGCCTGGTGGTGATCTTCGGTCTGATCCTGGGCATGTGGAACGAACGGGAGTCGATCAAGACGTGTGCCGTGGAAGTCGCCAGGGGCACGAAGAAGCCGGCCGAGTGCGCCTTCTTCGGCGTGTGGGATATCAAGTTTCCCGGCGTCACCAAGAAGTAGCCGGTCGACCGATCGACAATCAGTCGATCAGCACGATCCGCAGCACGTCGGTTGCCGCGCCCGAGGCGCGATCGGGTGCTCCGGCGAGCACGAGCACGTAGTCGCCGACGGCCGCCAACCCGGCCTTGACCGCCGTCTCGACGGCAAACCACACCAGATCGTCGGTCGAGTGGTGGGTGTCGGTCAACAGCGGCGTGACGCCCCACGACAACGCCATCGACCGCACGGTGGCGGGATCGGGGCTCAGGCCGACGAGCCGGGCGGACGGCCGGTAGCGGGCCATCTCCCTCGCCGTGCGCCCGCTACGGGTGCAGCACAGAATGGCCTCGACGCCGGCGTCGGTCGCCGCCTGCCAGGCGGCATGGGTGATCGCCTGCGTAATGCGGTCGCCGCCGCCCGCGGGGTGGACCCGCTGTGTACGGCCGAGGCGGTTGGCCCATTGGCTGTAGTCGGCCTCCCGTTCGGCCCGCTCGGCGATGACCCCCATCGTGCGCACGACGAGGGCCGGATCGTGCCCGATGGCGGTCTCGGCCGAGAGCATCACGGCGTCGGTGCCGTCGAAGACCGCGTTGGCGACATCGCTGACCTCGGCCCGCGTCGGAGCGGGTGCCGTGATCATGCTCTCGAGCATTTGCGTGGCGGTGATCACCGGCACCCCGGCCTCGACACACGCTCGAATGATGTGTTTCTGCAGGTGGGGCACATCTTCGAGGGGACACTCGATGCCCAGGTCTCCGCGGGCGACCATCACGGCATCGGCCTGATCGATGATGCGATCGAGTGCGGCCAGGGCCGGCGCCGTCTCGATCTTGGCCACCAGCAGGGGTCCGTTCGGTCCGCATGCGGCTCGGACCGCGGCCAGATCGTTGCCGTCGCGGACGAACGACACGGCGAGGAACTCCACGCCCGCCCGGCTCATCTCGGCAGCGAGAACGAGATCGACATCGGTCGGGGCGGTGAGCCGCAACCGTTCGGAAGGCAGATGGACTCCCGGACGCCCCTGCACCCGGCCGGCGGTGATCACCAACGCGTGGATCGCGTCATCGGTGATCGCCTCTGTCCGCAGGGTGATCGCCCCGTCACCGAGCACGATGCGGTCGCCGACGGCCAGATCGCCGAGCAGCGTCGGGTAGTCGACGGTGACCGACTCCGCCGACGACGGTCCATCACCGGGTGTCATCCGCAGGACAGATCCCTCGACCAGGTAGACGCCACCCTCGGGAAACCGGCCGGCGCGAACCTTCGGGCCGGGGAGGTCGGCCAGCACGGCGACCGGCCGCCCGAGACGATCGGCTGCGGCCCGCACGGCGGCCAGCCGAACAAGGTGCTCGACGACCGGGCCGTGGCTCAGATTGAGGCGCACCACATCGGTGCCGGCGGCGAGCAGGCGGTCGAGGTCCTCGGCCGACGAGCTGGCCGGCCCGACGGTGGCCACGATCTTGGTCCGACGAGTCATGGGTGCTTATCTAGTCGATCTATGGAGCTGCTCCTCATTCGTCACGCCCTGCCCGTTCGCCGCGAGGGCTCCACCGGGCCGGCCGATCCACCGTTGTCGGACGCGGGTCTGGCCCAGGCCGAGCTGCTCGGGGCGTACCTGGCGACAGAGCGAGTCGACGCGATCTACTCGAGTCCCCTGAGCCGGGCACGCCAGACCGCTGCGCCTGTCGCCGCCGCGCAGGGCCTCGAGATCGTGATCGAGGACGGTGTCGCCGAATACGACCGGCTGTCCACCGAGTACATCCCGATCGAGGAGATCAAGGCAGCCGGCGGCGAGGCGTGGCAGGAGTTCGTCAGCAGCACCTGGCACGGCGCCGACGCCTACGCCACCGCCGAGGAGTTCAACGAACTGGTGATCGAAGCCGTCGAGGGTCTGATCGATCGACATCGTGGCCACCGCGTCGCCGTCGTCTGCCATGGTGGCGTGATCAACGGCTACCTCGCCCACATCCTGGGACTACCCGCGCGCGGCGGATTCTTCTACCCCAACTACACCTCGATCCATCGGGTCGCCGCTGCTTCGAGCGGCGAACGGTCGATCGTGACGCTCAATGAGACCAGCCACCTGCGCGGCAGCGGCTTACCGATGGGCATCGTGCAGCGGTCGTAGCCGACCTGCGCTCGGGGTCGCTCCCAGCTATCGAAACGGCGGTCGCCAGCTGTCGAGTCGACGGCGATTTCGGCGTCGGCGGGTGATAGCTGGGAGCAGCGCCGCGTCCTGAGAGGATGGGATTCATGAGCGCAAGCACCGATTCGCTGGGCCAATACCTCGACGCGTCGCCGTCGCCGTTCCACGCTGTGGCGACTTCAGCGGCTCGGCTGGCCGGCCTGGGATATCGGCAGCTCGACGAGCGGGACTCGTGGGGAGCCGTGGAACGGGGGATGGTCGTGCGGGGTGGGGCGTTGATCGCCTGGCAGCACGGTTCGGGCTCGCTCACCGACGGACTGCGCATTGTCGGCGCCCACACCGACTCGCCGGGCCTGCGGATCAAGCCGCAGCCCGATTGCGGGCTGCTCGGCTGGCGACAGCTCGGTGTCGAGGTGTACGGCGGGGCGTTGCTCAACTCCTGGCTCGACCGCGACCTGGGGGTGGCCGGCCGGGTGGTGACCCGCGACAGGGGTTCGCACCTGGTGGCCATCGCCGAGCCGGTCGCCCGAGTGCCGCAACTGGCGATCCACCTCGACCGCGATGTGAACGACAAGGGCCTGCTGCTCGACAAGCAACAGCACCTCACGCCGGTATGGGGGACGGGCGACGCGGCCGCCGGGGCGTTCGGCGAGTGGATCGCCGGGCGAGCCGGGATCGCGCCCGACGCGATCGCCGGGTGGGACCTGCAGCTCTTCGATCTCACCCCGGCCGGGCTGCTCGGCGTCGATCGGACCCTGTTCGCCGCCGGGCGACTCGACAACCAACTGTCGTGCTGGGCGGCGACCGAGGCGCTGGCCACCGGTCCCACGGGGGTCGGCACCAAGGTGATCGCGCTGTTCGACCACGAGGAGGTCGGCTCGGAGTCGGCAAGCGGGGCCAGCGGGCCGTTCCTGAATACGGTGATCGAACGCCTGGCGATCACCGCGGGGGCGGGCGACGAAACGCTGCACCGGGCGTTGGCGGCCTCGAGCTGTGTGTCGTCGGACAACGCCCACGCCGTGCACCCGAACTATCCGGAGCGCCACGAACCCGGGCATCGACCGATGGTCAACCGCGGCCCGGCGATCAAGGTCAATGCCAACCAGCGCTATGCCACCAACGCGGTGACGGCGGCCATGTTCCGCGAGTGCTGCGAGCAGGCCGGGGTCCCGTGGCAGACGTTCGTCTCACGCAACAACATGCCGTGCGGATCGACCATCGGCCCACTGACGGCGACCCGACTCGGTATCGCCACCGTCGATGTCGGTGCGCCGCAACTCTCGATGCACTCGGCGCGCGAGCTGTGCGGTGCCGACGATCCCGGCTATCTGACCCGCGCATTGGCGGAGTACCTGGCGAGCTGAACCGTCCGCCGGCGCATCGCCGTCAGCCCTTGATCGCCTTGGTCTGGGCGCGGTCGAACAGTACCTGCAGTTCGGTGTGCAGCTGCTCGCTGAGTTCCTTGACGGCGGCACGCGGGACCTTGCCCGACTCGTCACGACGGGGCCGCAGCGGCGCACCGATGATGACATGGACCTTGCGCGGCCAGATCATGTTCGAGCCCTTGGGCATCGCCCGTTCCGAGCCGCCGATGCCGATCGGAACGATCGGGACACCGGTCTTCGATGCGACGTAGGCGGCCCCGTCGTACAGCTTGTGGACGGCCGGGCCGCTCTTGCGCTCCCCCTCGGGGAACAGCACCAGAGGCTCGCCACCCTCGATCACCTCGATGCATCGGCGCAGTGCCTCGCGATCGGCGGTCCCCCGCGCCACCGGAAATCCGCCGAGCGAGCTGACCAGCCAGCCCAGCGTACGACTCCGCCACAACGAGTCCTTGGCGAGGTACCGCGGGCGCACGGTCACCGACGTTCCGGCGATGAAGGTGTCGATGTACGAGCGGTGCACCGGCGAGATGATGAAGGCACCTTCCGTGGGGATGTTGGCCCGACCCTCGACGCTCATCCGCAGGTACACGCGGCAGAACACGGCGCAGGCGCCCCGGAAGAAGCCGTACAGCACTCGCTCCCCCAGGGAGTTCCCCACCATCCGGGTGGCCACCTTGGTCATCTCGTCATCCTTTCTCAGCCGTCTTCGTCCGATCGAGCAGGTCGACGATCCGGTCGATGACCTCGCTCACGTCGAGCCCGTCGGTATCGAGGGTCACCGACCCGGCCGCGGCCACCAGCGGACTGTCGTCGCGCGTCGAGTCCAGATGATCGCGCGCCGCGATCGACGCGGCGATCTCGTGCACATCGCCGCACGATTCGAAGGCGCGACGCTTGGCCCGCTCGAGCGGCGAGGCGGTGAGGAACACTTTGAGCGTGGCGTCGGGGAAGACCACCGAGCCGATATCGCGGCCCTCTACGACTCCACCGCCGGCCGACTCCGCCCACAACCGCTGCCGGGTGCGCAGCTCGGCGCGCACGGCCGAGTTGGCGGCGACGACGCTGACGATGGCATTCACCGCCGGGCTGCGGATCGCATCGGTGACGTCGTTGCCGTCGAGGATCACCGCCTCGGGGGTGATCTCCATCCGGAGATCGCGACCGAGCCGGCCCACGGCGTCGGTATCGGTCGGATCGATGTCGGACGACAGTACCGCCAACGCAACGCAGCGGTACATTGCGCCGGTATCGAGGTAGGGAACGGCGAGACGCTCGGCCAGACGACGGCTGACCGTCGATTTACCGGCCCCGGCGGGACCGTCGAGGGCTACGACCAGCACAATTGCCCGCTCACCAGCTGGTGCCCAGTGGGCGGCCCTCGTCGTAACCGGCGGCGCTCTGCACCCCGACGACGGCACGCTCCTGGAACTCGGGGATGCTCGCCGCCCCGGCGTAGGTGCACGCGCTGCGGACCCCGGCGACCAGGTCGTCGATGATGTCCTCGACCCCCGGGCGCTCCGGATCGATGTACATCCGCGACGAGCTGATCCCTTCTTCGAAGAGCTCCTTGCGGGCCCGGTCGAACGGCGTCTCGCGACTGGTCCGATTGCGCACCGCCCGATTCGAGGCCATGCCGAAGCTTTCCTTGTACAACCTTCCGTCGGCCCCGCGCAGGGTGTCGGCGGCGCTCTCGTACGTTCCGGCGAGCAGCGAGCCGAACATCACGTTGTCCGCCCCGGCGGCGAGGGCCAGGGCGACATCACGCGGATAGCGCACCCCGCCGTCGGCCCACACATGGCGTCCCAGGCGGTGGGCCTCGGCCGCGCACTCGGCAACGGCCGAGAACTGCGGGCGGCCGACGCCGGTCATCATCCGGGTCGTACACATCGCCCCGGGGCCGACACCGACCTTGACGATGTCGGCTCCGGCCTCGATCAACTCACGGGTGCCATCGGCGGTGACGACGTTGCCGGCGACGATCAGCTGGTCGGGTGCGGCCCGGCGGACGGCCGTCAGGGCGTCGAGCATCTTGCCCTGGTGACCGTGGGCGGTGTCGATCACCAGCACGTCGGCCCCGATCCTGGTCAGTTCAGCGGCCTTCGACGCTGGGTCGCCGTTGATTCCCACGGCAACGGCCACCAGCAGCCGATCCGATGCATCGAGCGCCGGACGGTAGATCGTGGATCGAAGCGCACCCCGCCGGGTGGCGCAGCCGACCAGCACGCCGTCGCTGTCGACCACCGGGGCGGCCGACACCCGATGCAGGGAGAGGGCCTCGAAGATCTCCTCCGGATCGGTACCGGCATCGATCGTCACGACGTCGCCGCTCATGGCATTGTGCAGCTGGGTGAACCGGTCGAACCCGGCGGCATCGGCCTCGGTGAAGATGCCGACCGCTCGACCCTGGTCGACGATGATCACCGCCCCATGGGACCGCTTGTGGATCAGGCTCAGGGCGTCGCCAACGGTGTGGGACGGCGCCAGGGTGATCGGCGTCTCGTAGACGGTATGGCGGCTCTTGACGTAGTCGACGACATCGGCGATCACGTCGAGCGGGATGTCCTGGGGCAGCACGGTGACCCCACCCCGGCGGGCGACGGTCTCGGCCATCCGCCGGCCGGCGACCGCCGTCATGTTCGAGACGACCAGGGGGATCGTCGTGCCGATGCCGTCGGGTGTCGTCAGATCGACGTCGAAACGCGATTCGACGAGCGACAGGCTGGGCACCATGAACACATCGTTGTAGGTGAGTTCGTACGGCGGCGTGCCATTGAGGTAGCGCATGGTGATTCGGAGTCTCCCGTGAAAAGCCAACCAAGGCTACGGCCTGGGACGGCAATCGCGTTGCGATGGCCGACGCGGCTCACATCGGGACGGGCGGCGTGCCGACTTCCACGCGGTCGGCCGCGACGGGCGGTCCCCACGGCAGCATCGAGTCCTCGAAGCTCTCGATACTCCATACCGAGGCGTCGAACTCGTCGTCGGATGCCATCTCCACGGTCGCTGCCGGGGCCGACTTCACGGCCAGTGCGACGGATCCGCCCGATTTCGACTCGTCCCACCCGTCGAACGCGGGCAACGGGCTCGGAGGCGCCATGCGCCGGTCGGCGGGCGCCACATGGCCGGCGTCCGCCAACCGCGGAGGCCCGCCGTCACCGGTCTCGCGTTGAGCGACCGTGACCGACGGCGCGGTCAACACGATGATCGGCGAGGAGGTCGCCGATACCGCAGTGGCGTCCAAGTCGTCGTCGACCTCGTCGCTCATCTCTGGGGTTCGTCTGAAGGACATCACTGTCGCCTCCTCGCCCCGCCCGGCCGCCGTACGCGCTGTCGCGATTGACAGCACGGACAACGTAACGACACCCACACCAGTAGTCAAGAGCGCGGCAAGCGCCTTTCGCTGCCGAGGATTGGCACCCAGCATGAGTCCGAGCTCGTCGACGACCGCGGCGGGTGAATCCCCGAGGTGACAGGCGATCACCTCGATGTCGGATCGTCGTAGCTCCAAGGTCGGCGACATCGGGTTCTGCCGTAGCTTGCGCACCAGCATCAGGTAGCCCGACAGCAGTGAGGCCCGGTCGCCCGGTCGATAGAACGTCGTCACGCCGGCGGTGCCCAGCGAGTCGGCGTCAATCGTCAGCGGCAGCCGCCGGGGAAGGATCAGGCCGAGGTTCGCTCCGTACAGGTGGGCGATCTCCACGATCGCCGACGGGTCGAGCGCCACACGGCCTGCTTCGATGTCGATCAGATTCTGACGGGTCCACCGCCCACGACTGGCGCGGGCGAGAAACACTCGCCGCTGGCCGGTTTGAGTTCGCCGAGCGATCAACAGGTTGGCCAGGCGACGGGCCATCGCCGGGTGTTCCAATCCGAGAAGTTCGATACCGCCGGTCATGGGCACACCTTCAGTATTCCACTCTCCAAATTCGTATGAGCACGGTCCAGCAATATTGCACGGAAAGTAGGACAATCAACCCAATGTGCCCCTTCGAATCCGACCTCGACCACCCACTACGGTGCGGGTTGTGACACATCCTTCGGTCGTGCTCGTTCACGGATGGGGCGGCTCGTACGACACCACGTGGGCGGCAACGCCGCTGGTACCCCTGCTCGAAGACGCCGGGCGCAACATCACCGGCGTCGATCTCCTGGGGCACGGGCAGGCGCCCAAGCCGCACGAGCCCGAGGCCTACGCCGACCTCACCGGCCGGATCGAGGACGTGCTCGGCGACGAGCCGATCGACGCCGTCGGATTCTCCCTCGGCGCCATGACCCTGCTGCGCCTCGCCTGCCGACGGCCAACGGCCTTCCGGCGGCTGGTGCTGGCGGGCATCGGCGAGAACGTGCTGCGCGAGGACGACAGCATCGGTGTCGACGGCATCCTCGCCGCGCTCGAGGGAACAGGTGACTCGACCAACATCACCGCCCAGGCCTTCCGCAATTACGCCGATCGACCCGGCAACGACATGGTCGCGCTCGCCGCCTGCATGCGCCGCGGCCGGGGACGCTTCTCCCCCGAGGAACTGGCCAATGTCACCTGCCCGGTGTTGATCGTCATCGGGGAACACGATTTCGCCGGCCCCGGACAACCCCTGGCCGACACGATGCCCAACGCCCGTGTCCAGGTCCTGCGGCGTGTCGACCATTTCGCCACCCCCGAGGCGTTCGGGTTCATCGACGCCACACTTGCATTCCTTGACGCAGTACCCGGCTGACCCCGCTGATTCCCCCGACCGGGCGGTCGACCCGATCGACCGGGCGGTGCGCGTGCTGCGCCGCGGCGGGCTGGTCGCTTTCCCGACGGAGACCGTGTACGGGCTCGGGGCCGACGCCGATCAGCCCGATGCCGTGCGGCGGATATTCGCCGTCAAGCGGCGCCCGGTGGATCATCCGCTGATCATCCACCTCGCCGACATCGACGACATCGACGACTGGGGTCGCGACATCACCGACCAGGCCCGTGCACTGGCCGCCGCCTGCTGGCCCGGGCCGCTCACGCTCCTGGTCCACGCCGCGGCACGCGTCAGCCCGTTGGTCACCGGCGGCCGCTCGACGGTGGGCCTGCGGGTGCCATCGCACCCCGTGGCCCGCCGGTTGTTGGCCGCCTTCGGAGGCGGGATCGCCGCCCCGTCGGCCAATCGCTTCGGCCGGGTCAGCCCGACCACGGCCGATCATGTCCGAGCCGACCTCGGCACCGATGTCGACCTGATCCTCGATGGCGGGCCGAGCTCGATCGGTGTGGAGTCGACCATCGTCGATTGCACGGCCGATCCGCCGCAGATCCTGCGGCCGGGCGGCATCGATGAGGCGACCATCCGATCGGCGCTTCACCGGGGTCGTCTATCGGCCCCGGCCGGGCCTAGTCGAGCCTCGGGGATGCTCTCGGCCCATTACGCACCACGATGTCGCGTGGTGCTCACCGAGCACCTTGATCAGGCCGAGGGGCTGGTGGCCGTACATTCCGCCGCGGGGGCCCGCCGGGTGGAGGTCCTCGCCCCGGCCGGGTCGTCCGAGCTCTACGCACGGCACCTGTACCAATGGTTGCGGGAGGCCGACGAGCGTCACGTCGACGTGTTGATCGCCGTCCTGCCACCCGCCGGCGGCATAGGCGACGCCGTTCGCGACCGCTTGACCAAGGCGGCCGCCGCCGGATAACCCCGCACCGCAAGATCGGAGCTCTCGCCGATCCGAGCGAGGCGCGGCCGCACCCGACCGATCAGGCCTCGCCCAGTCGGTTGAGGTTGGCCACCCAGACATCGCGCACCGACTCGATACTCGGGGCCCCCTCCACCTCGACCGGCGCGACCGTCAGGCTGACCGTGGACGAGCCGGCATCGGGAACAAGATCGAGCCGGCACCAGCACGGCGCCGGCTCGTTGAGGTGCACCTCCAAGAGGTACGGCGGATCGTCGACGAGCACCTCGCCGATCCATGCGGCGACCACGAGCAACGCCTCGAACGCCTCGGCCGGTAGCGCCTCGATGACGAACGACGGCATGTCGTGTTGCACCCGCAGCGGACCACGTGGATCCCAACCCTCCCGTGTGCGTCGGCCAGGCCCAGTGGGCGGCTCGGCGGACTGCCGCGTCGTCGGGCCGGTCCGCGGTCTCGGGTCGGCGTCGGGCAGCGGACGGCGACCGGTCAGGTGGGCGACGGCGGCGTCGAACGCCCGGTTGAGTTCCCGCATCGCCTCGGCGTCGCCGCCCCGGTCGGGATGCCGGTCGAACGCCAGCCGCCGACGGGCAGAACGGACGTCTTCGAGGCTGGCCGCCCGGGTCAACCCGAGCACGGCGAACGGATCGTCTACCACGCGGCCGTCGAGTCGCGCAGTGCGCCGTAACGCTCCCGGATCTCGGAGGCAAGCGCCGCACCGTCACCCGGTTCCACCGTCGTTCCCCCACCGAGGCCCCACTGGTCGGAAATGTCACTCGGCTCACGTTGCTGGAGCACCGCGGCGGCCTGTACGCAGGCCCCCGTCGCCACTGCCTCGTCGGCATCGGGGATCGACAGGGGCGAGCCGACCAGGTCGGCCAGAATCGTCCGGTACGCGGCCGAGCGGCGCCCACCGCCGACCAGCACGATGCGGCCATCCGCCGCCGCCACGGCTCGCAGACTGTCGAGCGCGTCGAGCATGCCGCAGGCGACGCCTTCGAACGCGGCGCGGGCGAGCTGCTCACGGGTGGCGCCGCTGCGCAAGCCACTCAATACCCCGGTCGCCTTCGGGCGATTCGGCGTCCGCTCGCCGTCGAGGTAGGGCAGCAGCACCGTCCCACCGGCACCTGGCTCCGCGGCCAACGCCAGCGCGTCGAGCCCCTCGTAGTCGACGCCCAGTAAGCCGGCAATGGTGTCAGTGACCTTCGTGGCGTTGAGGGTGCAGACCAACGGCAGGTACCGCCCCGAGGCGTCGGCAAAGCCCGCCACCTGCCCCGTCGGGTCGCTGGTGGGCCGGTCGCTGACGGTGTAGACGGTGCCGGACGTCCCGAGCGAGATCACCACATCACCGGGTCGTAGCCCGATCCCGAGGGCGCCGGCCATGTTGTCGCCGGTGCCCGGCGCCACGATCGCCCCCCGCCACTCCCCGGCGACGTCCATCGGACCGAGGACTTCAGGGAGTGCCGAACTCCACTCGCGATCGCCATCAACGATGGCCAGCAGCTCGTGGCAGTACTCGCCCGTCGCTGCCGACCAGTACCCGGTGCCCGAGGCGTCGCCGCGGTCGGTGACCAGCCGGCCGGTGAGTCTGGAGGTCATCCAGTCATGCGGTAGCAGCACATGGGCGAGGCGGGCCCAGGCGTCGGGCTCGCTGCGGTGGAGCCACGACAGCTTGGTGATCGTGAATGCCGCCACCGGCACGCTGCCACAGGCCGCCGCCCAATCGGCGGCGCCGCCCGGCAGTTGTTTGAGCAGCCAGCCGCTGTCGGGCGCCGACTCGGTGTCGTTCCACAGCTTGGCCGGGCGGATCACCTGCCGATCGGCATCGAGCGTGACCATCCCGTGTTGCTGGCCGGCGACGCTGATCGCCGCGACGACGGGGCTGCCCGCCTGCGCCCACGCCGTCTCGAACGCACTCCACCACGTCTGGGGGTCCTGCTCGGAGCGGGGCGGATGGGTGGCGGGATGGCCGGCGTGGCCGTGGGCGATCAACTCCCCCGAATCGAGATCCCGGATCTCGACCTTGGTGGACTGGGTGGACGAATCGACACCGGCGACGATGGGCACGCGCCGATCCTACGACGGACCGCTGCGGACCCCGCTGCCGTCGGGGGCGAGGCGGGGTTCAGCGACCCTTGAAGTCGGGTGTTCGCTTCTCCATGTAGGCGGCGACGCCCTCGCCGAAGTCGTCGGAGCGCAGCAGCGGAAGGAGCTGGAGAAAGACATGATGGACGTTCTGCTCGAACGTCTCGCTCTCGGCGGCGCGCATCATCCGCTTGATCGCACGGACGGCGAGTGGGGCGTTGGCGGCCACCTCGCCGGCCAGACGGCCGACGAACCCGGCCAACTCCTCTGGCGCCACGACGTGATTGACCAGGCCGAGCTGCAGCGATTCCTCTGCTGTCAACGTGCGGCCGGTGAAGACGATCTCGGCGGCGCGGGCATAGCCGACGATGCGCGGCAACAGCCACGTTCCCCCGCTCTCGGGGAGTATGCCGCGTTTGGCGAACCCCGGATTGAGCCGTGCGGTCGCGGCCGCCACACGTACGTCGCAACCGAGGGCGATGTCGAGTCCGTAGCCGGCCGCCCCGCCGTTGAGGGCGCAGATCGTCGGTGTGTCCAGCTGGTGGAGCACGATCGGGGGCGCGTTGCGCAGGTCGAACTCTCCGGGAACCGCGTCGGGTTGACCGAGACCGCCGAGGCTCCCCTTGGGCCCGGCGAGCTGGGCGGTGAGGTCGAGGCCGGCGCAGAACGCCCGCCCGGCCCCGGTGAGCACGACGCAGCGGACATCGCGATCGGCATCGGCGGCGAGCAACGCCGCCGACAACTCGCCGAGCATCGCCGCCGAGATCGTGTTCATCCGCCCGGGCGCATTGAGCACGATCGTAGCGACGTGATCGACGACCTCGACGACCACCTCCGCCGTCAACTGGTCACCCTGGCCTAGCTCTCGCCGAGGTAGGCCTTGCGGACCTCGTCGTTGTGGGCGAGTTCCTGGGCGGGACCCTCCAATGAGATGTGGCCTGTTTCGAGCACGTAGGCGTAGTTGGCGACGGTCAGCGCGGCGAGCGCGTTCTGCTCGACGAGCAGCACGGTCGTGCCCTGCTCGTTGACCTTGCGGATCGTCTCGAACACCACCTCGACGAGCACAGGGGCGAGGCCCATCGACGGCTCGTCGAGCAGCAGCAACCGAGGTTGGGCCATCAGTGCGCGGCCCATTGCCAGCATCTGCTGCTCGCCACCCGAGAGGGTGCCGGCCTTCTGGGTCATGCGCTCGCGCAGGCGGGGAAACAGGTCGAAGACCCGCTCCATGTCGGCGGCGATGCCGTCCTTGTCGCGGCGCATGAACGCGCCGAGATCGAGGTTCTCGGCGATCGTCATGCGCGGGAAGATCCGCCGGCCTTCCGGGCTCTGGGCGATGCCGCGGGCGGCGACCTCGAAGCCCTTCATCCCCGAGACCTGCATGCCCTCGAAGTTGATCGTGCCTTTCTTGGGCTTGAGCAGGCCGGAGACGGTGCGCATCGTCGTCGACTTCCCGGCGCCGTTGCCGCCGATGAGGGTGACGATCTCGCCCTGGTAGACCCTCAGGGAGATGCCCTTTACGGCGGCGATGCTGCCGTAGCTGACGTGGAGATCCTGGATCTCGAGCATCGGGCTGCCACCGTCGGCCCGCCGGCCCCCGTTCGCCGGAGCTGTCTGGGTGCTCATCATGCTGCTCCTTCCGATGCTGCCTTGCCGAGATACGCCTCGATGACGCGCTGATCGGCGCGGATCTCGGCCGGGGTGCCCTCGGCGATCTTAGTGCCGTACTCCAGCACTGTGATCCGCTCGGCGGTACCCATGACGACCTTCATGTCGTGTTCGATGAGCAGCACGGTGACACCGCGCTGATCACGCACACGGTGGACGAAGGCGGTGAATTCGGCCGATTCGTTCGGATTCATCCCGGCCGTCGGCTCGTCGAGGAGGAGCAACTTGGGCCGCAGCGCCAATGCCCTGGCGACCTCGAGCCGCCGCTGGTCGCCGTAGGGAAGGTTCTTGGCGAACTCGTCGTTGGTGCCGCCGATCCCGACGAACTCGAGCAATTCCTTCGCCAGCGCTTCGGCCTCGCGCTCCTCCCGGCGCTGTTTGGGCAGGCGCAGGATGGTCGACACGAGCCCGCTGTGCAGATGGGGGTGCATCGCCACCATCACGTTCTCGGCCGCCGTCATCGCTCCGAAGAGGCGGATGTTCTGGAACGTGCGTGCCATTCCCCGTGCGGCGATGATGTGGGGCGGTACGCCGACCACGGAGCGGTCGTCGAAGACGACCTCTCCGCCGCTCGGCGAGTAGAGGCCGGTGAGCACATTGAAGAAGGTGGTCTTGCCGGCCCCGTTCGGGCCGATCAGGGCGACGATCGATCCGGTCGGGATGTTGAAGTCGACGTCGTTGACAGCCGTCAGGCCGCCGAACTGGACGCGAACGCCGCGGGCATCGAGGAGCAGGCTCATCCCTCACCCCCGCCGACGTCGGAGACCCGCTGTTCGGCCAGCTTGACCTGCTTGGAGCGTGCAGCTGGAAGCAGTCCTTCCGGCCGGAAGAGCATCATCAGCACAAGGATCAGTCCGAACAGTCCGAAGGTGAACTTGGTCAGGTCGTAGTGGACCTTGGTGCCGAACCACTTGAGTCCGTTGTCGCTCAGCCAGGTGATCACGACGGCTCCGAGCACGGCTCCCCAGACGTTGCCCATCCCGCCCAGGATCACCGAGCAGAGGATGATGATCGAGAACTGGAAGGTGAAGGTGTCGACGTTGACGGTGCCGACGATCGTGGCGTAGAAGGCCCCGCCGATGCCGCCGGCGATGGCGCCCACCGCGTAGGACCACAACTTGGCCCGCCGCAGAGGAACCCCCATCAGGCTGGCCGCCAGCTCGTCTTCGCGGATCGCCATCCAGGCCCGGCCGAGCTTGCCATCGCGCAGGCGAATCGATACGAAGGCGAAGACCGCGCAGAAGGCGAGGATCAGATAGAAGCGGTTGGCGTAGTCGGTCTTGCCGATCGACTTCTTCATCCCCGGCACGACGAAGTGCAGCACGTTGGTGCCGATCGCGTCGACCGGACCGATGCCCTTGGTCCCGTTGGTGAAGTTGAAGCCACCGATCTGGCCGCTGTTGCGGAAGACCTCGGGAAGGATCTCGCCGAAACCGAGTGTCACCAGAGCGAGATAGTCGCTCTGCAGCTTCAGTGTCGGCCAGCCGATGATCACACCGGCCAGCGCGGCGACCGCCCCGGCGACGATGATCACCAGCCAGAACGACAGATGGATGCCCAGCGCACCGGGTTTGGCCGTCGACAGGAAGGCCCAATGCAGGTTGGCCCACACCCCGCCTCGGCCGGTGACGTTGATGGCGAAGTCCGACATCAACCACGCCGCCGCGTACGCCCCGAACAGGAAGAACGCGACATACCCGAGGTCGAGGAGGCCGGCGAAGCCGACGACGATGTTCAAGCCGAGGGCGAACAGGGCGTAGACGGCGCAGAGCACGACCGTGGCGATCGGGAACGGACCGTCGGTGTTGTTCGTGAAGAATCCGATGTGCGGGATGGAAAGGGCGAAGACCAGTGCGGCCACCCCGAGAGCGATCTTCTGCGGCGACCGCGAGGTGAAGTAGTGCTTGATCGTTTCCATGGTCACACCTTCTCCTGCTGATGCGCCGCGAAGATACCCCCGGGTCTGAAGATGATCATCAGGATGAGGATCCCGAACATCACGGTCTGTGTCCACTTCTGGCCCGTGAGATCTCTGTAGAACTGCGGCATGAACGTCGGTAGGAGAACCTTGCCGTCGTTCAGCGCCTGGATGACGCCGATCAGCACGCCGCCGATGACGGCACCGAGCAGGTTGCCGACACCGCCGAGCACTGCCGCGGTGAATGCGATCAGGCCGAGGCGGAACCCGGCGTCGTAGCGGGTCTGTTGGTTGACTTGGACGAAGAGCACGCCGGCTGCGGCAGCCAGTGCGCCACCGATACCGAATACGTAGGAGATGATCCGATTGACGTTGATCCCCATCAACTGCGATGCGTCGCGATCCTGGGCGGTCGCCCGCATCGCCCGGCCGGTGCGGGTGCGCTGGACCAGCCAGGTCATCAGCAGCAGCAGCGGGATGGTGACGGCGACGACGACGAGATCGACGAAGCGGATCGAGATCTGGTCGGTCACCTTCCATGAGCCACTGGAGAGGATGCGCTTACGCGAACGCGGGGCCGATCCATTCCAGTCGAGCCCGAAAATAGTCTTGAGGATGCCGATGTTCTGGAAGATGAAGCTGACCCCGACGGCGGTGATCAGCGGGGCGAGCTTGGGAGCATTGCGCAATCTGCGGTAGGCCAGGCGCTCGACGGTCATGTTGACCCCGGCGCCGAACAGCATCGAGCAGACCAGGGTGATCCCGAGGAAGATCCAGGCCGTCGATGTCGCCCCGTGCTGATGGAACCAGCTTTCGAGCATGACGGCCCCGAACACCGAGCAGAGCATGAACAGATCGCCGTGGGCGAAGTTGATCAGCTCGACGATGCCGTAGACCATCGTGTAGCCGAGCGCGATCAGCGCATAGAGCGAACCATTGGAGAGACCGATGACGAGTAGCTGAATCACCTTCTGCGGTTGCTCGAAGAAGCTGATGATGGTCGAGAGCAGGGCCAGGCCGAGGAGCGAGAGCCCCAGGATGCCCATCGGCGTGCTCGGAAGTTTCAGACGTTGTGCGATGCCCGATGACAAGAAAAGTACCCCCCGGTACTGACAGCGGTGTGGGGTGGCCTCCCTGGGGAGACCACCCCACACCAGCTAACGGAATGACTTACTGAAGGCTGTCACCAGCCCTGGAATCAGGCGACCGGCCAGGCCTTGAGGAAGGTCTCGGTGTTGCCCTTCATCAGCTGGATCGACATGTCGCGGACGGTCACGTCGCCCGTGGTCGAGTCGATGCTG
>JANMJD010000218.1:0-2649 GCA_031371195.1 Actinomycetes bacterium
GCGCCGCCTTGATCTGTACCGGCTTCCAGCCCGGATGAGCCTGACGTACGAGAGCGGCGATCCCCGCAGTGTGCGGTGAGGCCATCGACGTTCCCGAGAGCGTGTTCACATCGGTGCCCGACCCGACGCCGGCCGAGACGATCGACACGCCGGGGGCGGCGATGTCGGGCTTCGGGGCGGAGTCGCCCGGGCGAGGACCGGCCGACGTGAACGACGCCGCAGCGCTGTAGCCCTCGTTGGGAATCTCACCGGCGGAGTCCAGCGTGACGGTCGTTGCGTCGAGCGGCTCGATGGCCGTGGCGGCGTCGGGGTCGACCCCGATGAACGGGATGGTGACGCCGGGAATGCGACCTTCGGTGGGTGGCAAGCCGGGACCGTTGTTGATCATGATCGCCGCGGCCGCCCCGGCCGCCTGGGCCTTGACGGCGCGGTCGACGCGAGCACACGTTCCGCGGACCGTGACCACAATGTCGCCCGCCACCACCGACGCGTAGTCGGCATCGTCGCAGCCCTTGGAAACGGCACCGGCGGCGTCACGGAGCACCCGCAACGTTCCGGTGACCGGCAGCGGACCGCCACCGTTGGCGTTGAGGCCGATGACTGCCGTTCCCGAGATACCGACACCCTGGAAGACCGGGGTCGACGCGTCGATGGCCGCCACCGACAGGGCCCGATCGGCCGTGCTCGGTCCCCCGACGATGTAGCCACTGGGCCCCTCGTTGCCGGCCGAGGCGACAACCATCACCCCGGCGTTCGCCGCGTTGTTCAAGGCCTCGTTGATCACATCGTTGGCGTTGCCGAACGAGCTGCCCAGCGACAGATTGATCACGTCCATCCCGTCGGCGATTGCCTGATCGACGGCGGCGAGGATGATCGGATCATCGACGGAACCCTCGCAGCCGAACACCTTGTAGGCGTACAGCGTCGCCTCTGGCGCACTCCCCGGCGACAACGGCAGGCCCGCCACTCCGGCGGCCGTGTACGGCCCGGTGAACGTCGCTCCCGCAGCGGTCACGCCCTGGCCGGCGGCCGTGCCGGCGACGTGCGTCCCGTGTTGGCCACAGGCGATCGGATCGGGATCGGGCGCCGGCACCCGCAGGGCCGGATCGGTGGATGCGGCATCGTAGGCATCGCCGACGAAATCGGTGCCGCCGGCCACCTTGACCGTCGGGAACGTCCCCGCTTCGATCACGGTGCGGTCATTGGCGGCATAGTCCGCCGGGTCGCCCGATCCACCGAAATCGGCGTGGGTGTAGTCGATGCCGTCGTCGATGATGCCGATCTTGATGCCTGCTCCGGTGAAGCCGGTCGCCTCCCATGCGGCGACGGTGCCGGTGAAGGCGTTGGCCTTCCCGTTGTCACGGGTGATCTTGCGGGCCTGGGAGACGCCCTGCACACCGGCGATCGAACGCAGGTTGTTGATGACGCCGCGAGGACCACGCACCACCATGGCGTTGACCGCGTCCTGCATCTCGTACAGCACCTCGACGCCCCGGGCCGTGACCTGGCTGCGTACCGACCGCTGGGCGGAATCGATCGTCGCCCGGGCCGACTGCTGCTCCGCCTGGGTGGCCGCTCGTCCGGCGTCCTCGGCGGCGCCGATCACCGCACCGACCGGGGCGGCCTCCAGCCGCACGGTTGCGGTAATGACTTCATTCGGATCCTGGTGCAGTCCCGGTGGCAACTGCGTTGCGCGTGTCGCGGACGGCTCCATGGCCGGCCGACCGTTCGCTCCGGCATTGCTGGGCGGTGAGGACACGATTCCGAGCATCGCTGCTCCTGTGACCATCACCGCAAGACTCGTCCACGCCCGATGCGCCATGTCTGTCTCCCGTCTTGCACGCCACCGCCATCCGTGGTGGCCGTCGAGGCACTCTAGAACGGATCGCGACAACCCCTGGAACGGAGGTGGTCCCGGCTACTGGCCGGGCCGGTACATCCCGAACACATCGCGCAACGCGTCGCTGACCTCGCCCAACGAGGCGTGGGCCCGCAGGGCCTCACGCATCGGGACGAGGAGATTGGAGGTACCCCTTGCGGCGGCGCGTACCTCGTCGAGCCTCGCGGCAACGAGCGCGTGATCGCGATCGGCCTTGAATGCCGTGAGGCGGGCGATCTGATTCGTCTGCAGTTCGGGATCGGTCGGGAAGAGTTCGGGCTCACCGGTCTCGTCGAGCGTGAACTTGTTGACGCCCACGATCACCCGCTGGTCGTCATCGATCGACTTGGAGTACTCGTAGGCGGCTTGGTCGATCTCGTCCATCTGGTAGCCGACCTCGATGGCGGCGACTGCCCCGCCCATCTCGTCGATCCTGTGGATGTATTCCCAGGCCAGCCGCTCCACCTCGTCGGTCAGCGATTCGACGAAGTACGACCCGGCCAGCGGATCGGGTGTATCGACGATTCCCGACTCATACCCGATGATCTGCTGCGTCCGCAACGCGGTGCGGGCCGCCCGCTCGGTGGGCAGACTGAGCGCCTCGTCGTAGCCGTTGGTATGCAGCGACTGCGTCCCGCCCATCACTGCGGCCATCGACTGGATGGCGACGCGCACGATGTTGTTCTCGGGCTGTTGGGCGGTCAGCGTGGAGCCACCCGTCTGGGTGTGGAAGCGCAGGAGCTTCGACGCCTCCTTCTGCGCACCGAATC
>JANMJD010000244.1:0-12999 GCA_031371195.1 Actinomycetes bacterium
TGGGTCGATCACCTGGTCGCCTCACCCCGACCTCACCTGGAGTGGCGGACGTGGTTCTGGCACGGCCACTTCGTCACCAACCAGATCGATGTCGCCAATCCACAGTTCATGGTCGACAACATCTTGCTGCTCCGCACAGCCGGAGGTGGATCGTTCCCCGATCTGCTGACGGCGATCACCACCGATGCGGCCATGCTTCTGTACCTCGACGGCAATGACAACGCGGCCGAGGCACCGAACGAGAACTACAGCCGCGAGGTGCTCGAACTGTTCACGCTCGGCATCGGCAATTACACCGAGGCCGACATCGATGCCGGGTCGAGCGCTCTCACCGGCTACCGGATGGATCCCAAAACCCACGCTCCGCGGTTCTGGCCGAAGCGCCATGACGATGCCGGCCAGGATTATCTCGGCGCCACGGGAGTCAATTCCGTCGACGGCGTGGTGGCGGCGATCACGGCGAACCCGGCGCTGGCCCCGTTCCTCGCCGGGCGATTCGCCCGCCAGATCATCGGCCCGTCCGCTCCGGCCGATGTCGTTGCGACGGCAGCATCGACGTTCACGTCCTCGGGCTTCAAGATCGAGGCGCTGATCGGCTCCCTCGTCGACTCCCTGCTCGCCGGTGCCGACGGCGGCTCCATCCTCTCGGCCCCGTTTCCGTGGTTCATTGCGGCGCGCCGGGCGACCGGCTCCACCGCCAACGGCGACGACGTCTTCGATCAGCTCCGTTCGGTCGGCCAGATGCCGTGGTACTGCCCGACGGTGGCCGGCTGGCCGTATGACCAGGGCTGGCAGACGACGGCGACGCAGATCGGCCGCTTCGACCTGGCCTCCCTGATCGTCGATTCCACTCCGCCCGATTCACCCTCGTTGGCCGTCGCCGAATCGGGTGATCTGGTGGCCCTCGCCCTGCTGCTGGGCTTGCCCGCCGATTTCTCACCGACGACCGCCGAGGCGATCACGTCGGTGAACGACCCTCGCGGTCGTCTCGTGCTTGCTCTGACCAGCCCCGAATTCGTGAACGTCTGAGGCCGCCATGATCACACGACGTCAATTCCTCATCGGCGCCTCGACCACGTTCGTCGTCGCCTGCTCCGGCGGCTCCAAGAAGCCTGCCTCGACCTCCGGCACCGGTACCGCGGCGTCCGGGGACAAGAACTCGAACATCCTGGTCGTGGTGCAGCTCACCGGTGGCAACGACGCACTCAATACGCTCGTGCCGCTACAGGGCAAGTACCACGACGTCCGTCCCACTCTGGGCGTCGCCGACGACCAGTTGGTCAAGTTGCCGGGCACAGACGCGTTCGGCCTGCACCCGGCACTCGACCCGATGGCCCCGCTGTTCGCCGCCAACCGGGTCACGACGCTGGCCGGCATCGGGTTCCCCCAGCCCAACCGGTCGCATTTCGCCGCCCTCGACATGTGGTGGGCCGCATCGGAGCAGGCATCGAAGACCGGCTGGCTCGGCCGGTGGCTCGATTCCGATCCGAACACCGACCGGTCGCTGCTCAGTGCCGTCGCCTTCGGGTCCACCGGTTCGGTGTTCAGCTCTGAAAAGTCCCGGATCACTGCGGTCAACGATCCGCGCAAGTTCGTGCTCGTGCCTCCCAAGGACGTGAAGGCCGGGTCATTGGGCGAGGCGTGGGCGAAGATGTCTCCCGACTACGCCGCGGCGAAGACGACCGTCGACCTGTTCGCCAACCTGAAGGACGCCGACCCGGCCGAGGAGGCCGATTCCGACGTCACGGGCGGCAAGACGATCGCCAGCCGTCTGGTCACCGCGGCACGGCTGATCGTCACGGATCCCACCGTGCGGGTGATCCACATCGCCGTCGGCGGTTTCGATACCCACGCCAACCAGGCCAAACGCCAAGACCTGCTGCTGCGCGACCTCGCCGTCGGCCTTGCCGACTTCAACAGCCGGATGAAGGCGTCGGGCAACGACGGCCGGGTGATGGTCATCACCACCAGCGAGTTCGGGCGGCGCTCGTACGAGAACGCCAGCGGCGGCACCGACCATGGCAAGGCCGGGGCACTGTTCATCGTCAGCCCCAATGCGACGGGCAAACTCCACGGCACCCTCAACCTCGACGACCTCGACGACGGTGATATCAAACCCGTCATCGACACTCGGTCGCTCTACGCCGTCGGCCTCGACTGGCTCGGTGCCGACACCGACACCATCCTCGGCGGGAAGTACGAGCGGTTGCTGTAGGTCGGCCGGCGGAGTTGCGGCACTGTCGTCACGCTTCTGCGGAAAAGCCAGTTCCATTATGCGGGCAAAGATGGGCTCATTCTGCGGAATCTGTCGCCACGCGGCGACGGCGCCGCAGCCGCCTACAGCACGTTGGTCGAGTAGTTGAGCCGTGGTGCGGGGGCCGAGTCCTCGGCGTAGCGGGCCAGTTCGGCGCGGCCGACGACCTGCCAGTGGACCTCGTCGGGGCCGTCGGCGAGGCGCAGGGTGCGCTGGCCGGCGTACATCCGTGACAACGGTGTCCACTGCGAGACCCCGGTCGCTCCGTGGATCTGGATGGCCTCGTCGATGATCTGGCACACGCGCACCGGGACCATCGCCTTCACCGCCGACACCCATACCCGGGCCTCGGCATTGCCGAGCACATCCATCGCCTTGGCGGCACGCAGCACCATCAGGCGCATCGCCTCGATCTCGATGCGGGATTTGGCGATCACTTCGGTGTTCTTGCCCAGGCGAGCCAGCGGCTTGCCGAACGCCTCGCGGTTCAACCCGCGGCGGACCATCAGTTCCAAGGCCCGCTCGGCCGCCCCGATCGAGCGCATGCAATGGTGGATGCGACCCGGGCCGAGCCGGATCTGGGAGATCTCGAAGCCGCGACCCTCACCGAGCAGCATGTTCGCCGCCGGCACACGAACGTCGGTGAACCGCAGGTGCATATGGCCGTGCGGAGCGTCGTCCTCGCCGAAGACGTGCATCGCCCCGAGGATCTCGACACCGGGGTGCGGCATCGGCACGAGGATCTGCGACTGACGACGGTGGGGCGGGCCGTCGGGGCTGGTCTGGACCATGCAGATCATGATCTTGCAGCGTGGATCGCCGGCACCCGAGATGTAGTACTTCTCGCCGTTGATCACCCATTCGTCGCCATCGAGGACGGCCCGGCAGCGGACGTTCTTGGCGTCGGACGACGCAACGTCGGGCTCGGTCATGGCGAACGCCGAACGAATCTCACCGTTGAGCAGCGGTTCAAGCCACTGCTGCTTCTGTTGCGCTGTGCCGACGCGCTCGAGCACCTCCATGTTGCCGGTATCCGGAGCGCTGCAGTTCAGGCATTCCGAGGCGAGCGGGTTCTTGCCCAACTCGTTGGCGATGTAGGCGTAGTCGAGGTTCGAGAGCCCCTGGCCGGTCTCGGCGTTGGGCAGGAAGAAGTTCCACAGACCGTTGGCCTTGGCCTTTGCCTTGACCGAGTCGAGCAACTCCAGTTGGCCCACGCCGTAACCCCAGTGCTCGGCGCGGCCTTCTCCGAGTCGGTAGAACTCGGCGGTGATCGGCTCGACCTCATTGGCGATGAAGGCCTTGACCCCCTCGAACAGCGGCACGGCACCGGCGGACATCGCCAGGTTCATGGCGTCGTCGGTGGGAAGTCCAGAATGCAAACCCGGAGCCGGCATGGCGGGTCCTTTCGCTCGGATCGGTAGACGGGCGTAGCGCCCTACCACAGTCTGGCCGAAGCGACCCCCGCCTCACCGTTTGTGCGATCGAGCCTCACCGCTTGTGCGATCGAAGGGGTCGAATCCCTCGATCGCACCGGCGGTTGTTCAGCTCCAGTCGATCTCGGACACGCCGGCCTGGGCGAGTTCGATCCACGTGCGGCCCGGGGTCAACTTGATCGGATCGCCCGACTCGGTATGGAACAGGGCCGGCTTGGACGCATCGGGCCGCTCCCAGATGGCCTTGACGACCTTGCCACCGGAGAACACCAGCGCCTCACCGAAGCCCACGGAGATCGCCTCGGGTGAGCTGGGTGTCAAAGGGTTGCGTCCGTACTTGATGAACTGCACGACCACGTTCTCGAAGGCGATATTCGCACCCGTCGTATCGACCTGCGGCGCGCCGTACTCGGTTCGCACCCATTGTCCGCTCGCCCCTTCCCACGTCCAGGTCCACGAGATCAGCATCTTTCCGGTGATCTGACTGGCGGGCTCTCCGGCGGGCTCCTCGCCGGCGGACCGATAGCTGAAGAACTGCGGAGGCAGACCCTGGGCCAGGGTCGCCGTCGTGTACAACGTGGCGGTGCCCTCGTTGAACAGCGTGTGCTCGATCGCAACGTGCTTGTGCCGCTCCTCGTCACGGTAGTAGCCGGGTGCCTGTCCTGGTGCCCGGCTTTCGGCGTTGGAGTTGGCGATGGCGTTGACCACCCCGCGGTTACCGCCCGACCAGGCGAACAACGGGCGATTCAACTGGTTCAGCAGATCGACGTCGGTGGTGCGAGCGGAACGGATCGGGCCGATGGGTGCGGCGTCCTGCGAATGGAAGACCACGAAGAAGCGGGTGATGCCCTCGACGATCTCCTCGTAGACGATGTCGGCCTGATTGAGACCCGCCTGTGGTTGGGCGTCCCGGTGGTTGTTGATCTTCACGACCAGCGCCGGGCGGGCCGCCAGGTTCGGGTCGCCGACGGGCAGCCCCGTGAGCGGGAATGTCGGTACGGGAGCGAGCGTGGTCGGCGGCTCGGTGACCGGGACGGTCGTTGCCACCGTGGTCTCGGCGGACGTGGTCGCCACCGTCGTATCGGGAGCGGTCACGGTCGGCGGCGTGGTCACCGCCTCGGTGGTCGAGGCGCTGGTGGATCCATCGCTGCCGCCACAGGCGGCGATGCCGAAGCCGGCAACGAGCAGAGCGGTGACGTGACGACGTGCATTCATATGGATTTACAGCTCCCGCAGTGTGGCGATCCGTTCGTCGAGCGACGGATGGGTATCGAACATCTTGTTGACCCAGCCAAGGCGCCCACCCTCTTGAACTCCCGGCATCGGCTGTTCGATCCACATATGGGCAGTCGCCCGCGAGGCGCTGTGGGTCACCGTGGAATCAGCCTGGAGTTTTTCGAGCGCTGAGATCAGCCCTGGAGGGTACCGGGTCATCTGGCATGCCGACACGTCGGCCAGCGATTCGCGACGGCGCGAAATGGCCGCCTGCATCAGTTTGGCGAACAGCGGAGCAATGATGAGCAGGGCAAACCCGACAAAGGCGAGGGGGTTCTGTGAATCTTGTCGATCACCGTCGCGGCGCACCCTTCCGCCGTTCCACCACATCATCCGGATGGCGATATCCGACAGGATGGCGATGGTGCCGACCAACGTCACAGCCAGGGTCGAGACGAGGATGTCGTAATTGCGGATGTGGGACAGTTCGTGAGCGAGGACCCCTTCGAGCTCGACCCGGGTCATCTTCTCGAGCAGGCCGGTGGTCACTGCGATCGCCGCGTGGCGGGGATTGCGACCCGTGGCAAACGCGTTCGGAGCGGGGTCTTCGACGATGTAGATCCGCGGTTGGGGCAGTCCGCTGGCGATGCACAGGCCCTCGACCAGGTTGTACAGCCGCTTGTACTCCGTGGGGTCGGCGGGCCGGGCCCGGCTGACGGCCAGCGCAATGGCATCGGCCTTCCAGTACGAGACGAACGCCATGATCGCCGAGAGCAGCAGAGCAACGATCGTGCCGACGACGCCGTAGCCGATGAGCACACTGACTGCCGCTCCCACCAGGCCCACCAGCACGACAAAGCCGACCACGAGATAGATGCTGCGGCGCTTGTTCGCCGCTATCAGTTCATACATGAGTACCGATCAGGTTACGAGGCCGGGCGACAACTGGCTCGTCGGGCTGTCGCTGTTGCCCGACGAGTCTCAGAACTTGACGTTGGGCGCCTGGCGGGCGCTGTCCTCGGCCTCGAAGTACTCGCGACGCTTGAAGTTGAGCATCCGGGCGAAGATCACGCTCGGGAAGCTGTCGAGCTTGTTGTTGTAGCCCAGCACGGTGTCGTTGTAGAACTGGCGGGCATACGACACCCGACCCTCGGTGGCGGTGAGTTCTTCTTGGAGTTGCAGGAAGTTGGTGTTCGCCTTGAGGTCGGGATACGCCTCGGACAGGGCGAGCAGGCCGCGCAATGCCCCGGTGAGCTGGCCATCGGCACCGGCCTGAGCCGCCGGCGTGGACGGGGCGGCGAGCGCCTTGTTGCGGGCTTCGACGACGGCTTCGAGGGTCTCGCGCTCGTGTGAGGCGTATCCCTTGACGGTCTCGACCAGGTTGGGGATCAGGTCGAGACGTCGCTTGAGCTGCACGTCGATCTGCGCCCAGGCATTCTCGACCTGGTTGCGCTTACGGATCAGCCCGTTGTAAATGCCGATCGCCACGACGACCAGCACCACGATGATCCCGAGAACAATCCACATGGTTTCACCTCCGAATCGAGCCCGTACGGAGACGGAACATCGCACGCCGCCCCAGACGGGCCGCTTGGCGCATCATACGGCCATCGGTAATCCCGGCGGTGGACCGCCGGGCACTTCCGCCGTCGGCCCAGCGCGGCATGGCCATCGCCTGGCGGTAGATCTCGACGTAGCGGTTCGCCAGCGACTCCATCGAGAAGTGCTCGGCCCGCTCGATGCCCGAACGCCGCAGGGCGGTGGCCAGCGACTCGTCGGTGAGCACGCGCATCAGGGCGGCCGCCAGCGCCGCGGTGTCACCGGGTGGTACGAGCAATGCGTCGATGTCGGGGCGGGCGGCGTTCTTGTAGCCGGCGAGATCGGTCGCCACCACCGGCGTGCCGGCGGCCATCGCCTCGATGAGGACGACCCCGAACGACTCCCCGTGCAGTGACGGCGCGCAGAACACACCGGCTCCGGCCAGACGGGCGATCTTCTCCTCGTCACTGATCCGCCCGAGCCACTCGATGCGCTGACTCGGTGCGTACAGACGCCGTAAACGCTCGGTCTCCGGGCCGTTCGAGGCGATCCACAGCGTCACCGAATCGGGCAACAGCGCCATGGCCTCGAGCAGCACACCCAAGCCCTTGCGCTCCTCGTGTCGGCCACAGAAGAAGATCGTCGGCCCTTCGGCCTTGTACGGCTCGATGCGCACGTAGCGATCGAGTTCCACTCCGTTGTAGAGCATCTGATACTCACCGCCGAGCCAACGTTCGGCCATCGCCTCGGCATCCTTCGACACCGCGCAGCGAATGTCGATACGGTCGGCCAGCCAGCGCACGCCCTTGTTGACGTGCTTGTACGTCGCGACGTACCCGGCGGCGTGGAACGTGGCGACCGCCGGGGCGAGATCGAGCAACAGGGTGGTCTGCGTCGGTCCGGGAGCCATCGGCTCGTGGACGTGGACCACGTCGAAGTCCTCGTCGCGCAACGCGCGGATCGTCCGCAAGGCGCACGACGGGTCGGGGGCGAGCGGCACGATCGACCCGTTGGCCGCCGTTGGGATCGAGTTGCCGAGCGGTGTCACGAAGGTGGCCGGCGGAGGACCGTCGCACGGTCCGAGGACCCGCGCCTCGTGGCCCATCCGCCGCAACACCCTCGCCAGGCCGAGGACCTGCCCCTGGACGCCCCCGGGCACCGTGAGACTGTAGGGGCAGATCAGGCCGATCCGCAGTGGGTCGGTCCGCATGGCACGAACGTTACCGGCCCGCCGGGACGACGTCGTGCATCTCGCCCGACTCCCACCCCAATGCATACCGAGTATTGACTTTCGTCGACGCCAACTGCATACTGCGTATTCATGCCTCTCCGCCTCGCCCATCGCCAACACATGCATCGAAGCCATCGCTGCGAGGTCGCGGAACTTCCCTGGAACGAATCCCGCTTCCCGTGCGTCATAGGTGGGACATCGCCGAATCCGTTGGGGGGACTCGTTCCATGAACGCACGGACAGCCGACCGTCGGGGTCGGACGGGGCGCCGCACCCCGGTGGCCCGAGCGGCAGGGGTGCTCGCGGCGCTCATCGCCATCGGCGCGTGGCTGCCCGGGCGACCTGTCGGCGCCGCTCCTGCTCCGGTGCTCGAGGTGGAACCGGTACTGACCACCGAGTACGGCTTCAACGACAGCGTCGTGGTGGCAGTGACGATCACCGCCGATGGTCTCATCGACGGTGAGGTCACGGCCACGGCCGAACTGAGTTCCACCACCGTGGTCGCCCCGGTGCAGGTCGCCGGCGGCGCCCGGGCGCGGGTTTTGCTGGTCATCCCGATGCCCGGGTTCAACAACGGCAACGGCACGGTCGACGTGGTGCTGCGCGACGGCACCGCCATCGTCGGCGAGGACAAGGTCGTCTTCACGCATCGCGCCGACGTAGACGTCACCGGCGTGCTGCCCCAACTCCGCAGCTCGCTGGCCCAGCTTCCCAATCGGGTCCAACTCGAGCCCGACGTGCGGGGGTCGCAGTTCGCCTCCCTGCCCACCGACGTGGCGGCTCTCGGCCCGGCCGCCCTCACCCAACTCGACACCATCGCCGGCACCTCGGCCGATCTCGCCGATCTCGGTCTGCCCGCCCGCCAGGCCCTCTTGAGCTGGCTCAACTCCGGCGGTCGGCTGCTCGTCGATGACGACATCGACCTCGGTGCTCTACCGCCCCAGTGGCGGCCGGGTCCGCCCGGCTACGCCGCGGCCGGGTTGGGCGAGGTGCGCCTGTCGGCGGGCAAGGCCGCCGCGGGGAAATGGAAGGAGATCCTGCTCCCGGCCGAACTCGACGGTTTCGACTCGCCCTTCGGCTTCGGTAACGAGAGCTTCGCCGACCCGCAGGCGTCCCTCGCCCGCCGGGCCGGAGTGACTCCCCCATCGCTCAGCCCGATCCTCGTCGCCCTCGGCGTGTATGTGGTGTTCGTCGGCCCTGTGCTCTACCTCGTCCTTCGGGCGATGCGCCGCCTCACCCTGGCGTGGTTGGTGGTACCTGCGGTGGCCGCGCTCGTCGCCGGCGGGGTAGTGGTCACCGGCGGGACCTGGCGCCGGGGTGGAGACCCGGTGGCCGACATCGCCCGTCAGAGCTATCCCGGGGGCTCGTCGGTGCGCACCGAGACACTGTTGTTCAACCGGCGCGGCGGCGAGACGAAGGTCGTCACCCCGCCGGGGTGGACCGCCGCCGAGGCGAGCGTGTTCTTCGGTGAGGATCCGTCGACGGCGGCGAAGCGGCGGTTTGTGGGCGGCGATACGGGTTCGACGCTGTCCACCACGCTGGAGCCAGGACAGGTGACGGTGCTGCGAGCGAATGGTGCCTCGGCCGCCGAGACGCTGGTCGTGACGGCCACGGCCACCGGACGCCGCACGATCGAGGGCACGGTCACCAACCCGGGCGATCGCCCGTTGAGTGCGGTGGCGCTGTTCGCCGCCGGCGACGTGAAACTCGTCGGCGATCTCGGACCGGGTGCTTCGAAACCTTTTGTGCTCGATGACATCGATCCGGCGATGATCGGTCAGGTCTCGTTGGCCGATCAGGTGTGGACCGATCCGGCGATCAACATCGGCAGACCCTTCGGGCCGGGTTTCTCGACCAACCCGGACCAGGTCGCCGACAACACCCGGGCCGTCGGCGACCTCGGGATGTGGAGTTCGTTCTCGGCCACGGTCGGCCAGGGTCTGTATCCCGCGGGCATCGTGCGAGCCGTGGGCTGGCGCTACGACCAGGCCAGCGAGCTGTCTTCGGGAGGTCCGGTCACCGCCACCGAGATGGTCAGCGCAATCACCCCTATCGGCCTGGGCGACGGCCCGCTGGAACGCGTCGCCGTGCGATCGTTGCTGATCACGTCACCGTTCGACGGCACGAACAACGGCCAGATGATCAGCCTGCTGCGAGTGCCGCCAGACGCCACGACACACCGGTTGCGCGCCGTTGTTTCAGGCAACGGCGTCCCCGGTGACGGCAGCATCGAGCTGTGGAACGGAACGAAATGGGAGGCATACGTCTCGGACGTGGACCCGGTCCCCGCCTCGATCGTCGCCGGCGGTACGGTGCTGGCCAGGGTCACGATCAACGTCAACGGGGGGCCGTTCAACAACGGTGCCGTCGCCTTGGAGGAGATGCCGTGAGTCTGCGCCTGACGACCGATCCGTCGGCCAACCGCGACGCCAAACCGGCGGCTCCATCGGACCCACCCGACGCCGCCATCGCTGCCACCGGGCTGACCAAGCGTTACGGCGCTCTGCTCGCCGTCAACGACATGAACCTCGTCGTTCCGCACGGCTCGATCTTCGGGTTGATCGGGCCCAACGGCGCCGGCAAGAGCACGACCTTCGCGATGGTGGCGAGTCTGCTGCGACCGACCTCGGGCACGTTGTCGGTGATGGGCTACGACCCGGTCAGGCACCCCACGGCTGTTCGCCGGTCGATGGGCTACATGCCCGACGTGCTCGGTGTCTACGACAACCTGCGAGTCGACGAGTACCTCGAATTCTTCGCCGCGTCGTACAGGATCCCGTCACGCGAATGGCCTGGCTTGATCGACGGGCTCCTCGAACTCGTCGAGCTGTCGGTGAAGAAGACGGCAATGGTCAACTCGCTCAGCCGAGGCATGAAACAACGCCTCAGCCTGGCCCGATCGCTGGTCCACGACCCGCAACTGCTGATCCTCGACGAGCCGGCGAGCGGGCTCGACCCCCGCGCCCGGGTCGAGTTGCGTGATCTGTTGCGGGGTCTCAATGCGATGGGCAAGACGATCGTGATCTCCTCGCACATTCTCGCCGAACTCGAGGAGGTCTGTTCCGACGTGGCGATCATGGAAGCCGGCCGGCTGTTGGCCAGCGGACCGCCCCGAACCATCCTCGACTCCCTCGGCGGAACCCGCACCCTGCGCGTGAGGTTCACCGGCGGGACGGTCGAGATGTTCACGGTGGCAAACGACACCGAGCAGGCCGCGCTGCTGCGGCGGCTGATCGTCGATGAGGAGCGCCAGGTCGTCGAGTTCGTCGAGGAGAGCGGCGGCTTGGAGCAGCTGTTCATGTCGATCACCCAGGGGATCGTCCAATGAACCCGGTGCTGGCTCGGGAGTTGAAGGAGCGGATGCGCGGTCTGCGGGCGTTCGTCGCTCTGGGCGTGTTCCTCGCCCTGCTCACCCTGACCGTGTGGATCGTCTACAAGGCCAACGATCTGCAGAACAACAACGGCTTCTCGTTCGACCTCGAACGCCAGACCCGGCTCGGCCGCGAGGTGTTCGAGTGGCTGATGTCGATCATGCTGATCATGCTGTTCTTCCTGGTCCCGGGTCTGACGGCGGGCACGATCTCGGGCGAACGGGAGCGCCAGACGCTGACCACCTTGCAGCTGACGCTCCTGCGGCCCCGCTCGATCATCTGGGGCAAGGTGCAGGCCGCCGTCGTCTACCTCGGGCTGATGATCGTGGCGGCGCTGCCCTTGTTCGCCGTGGCCTACCAACTCGGTGGTGTCAGCCTCATCGATGCACTGAAGGGCGTCGGCGCGGTGCTGGTGGTCGGACTGTTGCTGGCCACGATGGTGGCCAGCCTCTCGGCCTTCGCCAAGCGGGTGCAGACCGCGACCCTACTCGGGTACGGGTTCAGCGCGCTGTTGGCGATCTCATCGTTCGTCGTGTTCGAAGTGGCCTCGATCGTCGATGGCAGCCGCGGTATCGATGATCGCAACCCGCCCGCCGTGCTGATCGCGCCCAACCCGATCGTGTTCGTCGCCGACGTGACCGCCGGCGAGAACGTCCGCATCGGCAGCACTCCGCTGCGCGGCGTCCGCCAACTCGTCGTCGACTCGTACAACCGCAACGAGGGCTGGTTCGGCCGGACCAAGGCCGTCCCGGGCTTCAACGCCATCGGCAACGATGTCGTCGTGGTGGACAACGGTGGCCACCGACACGGCTTTCCGGCCTGGGTCATCTCTCTCGGCACGATGGCCGCACTGGCCGGTCTACTGTTCCTGCTTGCGTGTCGACGTTTACGCACCCCGGCGGAGACCGAACGATGAGCCCGCGGGTCACCCGTCTGCTCGACGCCGTTCGTCGACGCCTACGCCTGGCCTGGGCCGGCGAAACGGCGCAGTTGGCCGCACCGTGGCTCGCCGGCGCGGCCCTCCTGCTGGTCGTTGCCGCCCGATATCTGCCGTGGACGTGGGCCGAGCCTGCGGCCGTCGTCGTTCCGGGCGCGGCGATCGTGGCGATCATCGGCTACGCCGCGGTCCAGCGAGTACCGCAGGCAGTCGTCGCTCGGGCCGCCGATCGGGGTTTGCGCACGAAGGACGCGTTCGCCTCGGCGCTGCAGTTCGCCCCGTCGAACGACGAGTTCACGGCCCGCATCCAGGCACGTGCCGACCACCTCGCCGCGGCGGCCCGCGCCGCCGACGCCGTGCCGTTACATCTGCGCGTCAAGCGGATCGGCGCCGCCGCGCTGATCGGAGCGCTGGCGGTCGGCCTGGCGCTGGTTGCCAACCCGCAGGACGAGGCTCGTGCCGTCCGGCAGGCCGATCGGGCGAACATCGCCCAGACGGCCAAGGAGATCGATGCCGAGGCCGCCCGACTCGCCCTACTGGGCGCCGACGCCAAGGCGGCCGCCGAGCGGCTCAAGGTGCTCGCCGAGGAGCTGCGCCGGTCCGATTCGTTGAACACGGCCGACGACGCCCTGAAGCGGGCCGCCGATGATCTGCAACGCCAGGTGAAACCCGACGCGCTGGCTACCAAGGCGGCGACCAAGGGCCTCGAGCGCAGCCTGTCGACCCAACCCCTGGGGGATCGCGGCGACCTGGCGGCGGCCGAGCAACTGGAGCAGGCCGCGGCCTCGCTCGATGCGAAGTCGCCCGACGAGCGCACGGCCGTCGCCGATCGACTCGACAAACTGGCCGACACCCAGGAGGCCGGCGCGCCGCAGACGGCCCAAGCCCTCCACGACGCCGCGGGCGCGGCGCGTTCGGGCGACGTGGCTACGGCCAAGGCAGCCCTCGGCGAGGCCGCCAATGCCCAGCGGTCGTCGTCGGCATCGGCAAGTGCCCAACAAGCGGCGGGTGACGCCGCC
>JANMJD010000437.1:0-8040 GCA_031371195.1 Actinomycetes bacterium
GGTGACGAGCTGGAATCGAGCCCGTCGACTTCCCCCACCCGGATCCCACCAGCGTTCCTCGACCGGCCAGGGCCCTACCCAGCCGACCAGAGGGTGGCGGCGACCGTCGAGTTCCAGCACCACCGGCGGGTTGCTGACCAGGCCTCGCCCGGTCACTTGCACCGGGGATCCCCCAGCATCGACGACGACGCACGGGCGGGGGTCGGCGAGCACCGTGGCCGGTGACGGCGCGGGGATCCTTCCGGGCCACGGAGGTGGTGTGCCCGCCGAGGTCGAGGCGAGCAGCGGATCAACCCCCTGGCGCGATCCGACATCGGTGACCGCCGCGCTGACCAGGGCATAGGCGTCGCCGGGGTCGCGACCACCGCGTACTTCGGCGACCATCACCGCATCGGGACCGAGCAGGCCGACCAGGCGGGCGGTCGCCCGCGCCGCCCAGGTGTCGGCCTCGGTCTGCCCGCCCCAGAACCCGAGCTGCCGCCCGGCATCGGCGCGGGTTTCCACCGGGACCAGTCGCAGCAGCATCACACCCCCGCTCAGACCGCCGGGCTGACGCACCCACCCATCGAGCTGCCAACGCACCCGGTCGACCATCATCGCCGGGCTCAGACCTTCGGGGCGATACCACACCCGCTCGCTGCGTTCGTCGTACTCCGTCTCGGCCTCGACCGCCATCCGCACGGCGACCAGACCCCGACGCGACAACTCGTCGTGCAGCTCGGTCGCCATCTGCTTGGCGACGAACACCAGCGGTTGCACCTGGGTGACCGGGTCGTCGAACCGCCGGGTGACGGTCAACTCGGGCGGGGGTTCGGCGGCCCCCGGCGGCCGGGGATCGGCCCCAGCGGCCAGACGGTGGGCGAACGCCCCGGTCGTCCCGAACCGGGCGAGTACATCACGGGCCGGAAGCCGGGCCAGTTGCCCGAGGTCGGCCACCCCGAGCCGGGAGAGCAGATCGAGCAGGTCGAGCGGGATCTCGGCCACATCGTGCAGGGCCCGGAGAGGAAAGCGGGCCAGGTAGCGCGCCGTGGCCGGGCCACCCGGTTGGACGATGATCGCTCGGGCGACGGCCTCGGCATGACGCGCTGCCACCCCCGAGGCGAACCGGCCATCGGCGATCCCCAGCCCCAATCGCACCGGTTGCCCGCCGGCGGGTGACAGGCCTGCGGCGACCAGGTCGGCCACCCGGGCTGCCAAGGCCTCGTCGCCACCCACATAGCGGGACGGGCCCCGGGCGGCGAAGGCGAGCCGACCCGGTTCGGTGATCTCGAGACGGGGCACCAATGTGCCGACCGACCGGGCCACCGGCTCGAACCGGCGGGCATCGCGCTCGGGATCGTGTTCGATGATCTGCACCGTCGGGCAGCGGGCCTGAGCCTCGCGGCGGCGAATCCCGATCAACACCCCGTCATCGATCGCCGAAGGCGAGGCCGCCACCACCCGGTGGGCCTGCACTACGGCGATCGACTGGTCGAGCGGTACACCCGTGGCGGTCGCCGGCCAATGCGGGCACCACACCGTGACCAGGCGATTGACCGCCGGTCGGGGGGCGCGGGGTGGGGACGCCATCGCCGCCCTAACCGGCCTGACGGAGCGGGGTCACATTCGACACGACGGCAACGCCGCCCTGCGGCCCGGGCAGGAGCAATTCGACCCGTTGCGGACGGGTGCTGCGCCGCCCCGACACGCTGACGGCCACCCGCCGCGAAAGCAACCGGCCGCAACCCGCATCGATTCCCGCCCAACCGAGTGGGCGAGTCGTCAGCTGCACCTCGGGGGCCCAACCGGCACCGAGGTCGGCATCGTCGGCCAGCCGTCGCTCGTCGACCAGCACCAGCACCGCACCGCGCGCCGTAATCCGCGCCTGCACCCGGCGCACATCGGTGGGCATGAACCGCTTCGGCGGACGGGCGACGATCAACTCGGCCCCCTCGGCGGCGATGGCCACGATCTCGGCCCATTGCCGGGGCGGCGGCGCGGCGACCAGGAACAACCGCTCCAACGCCAGCCCGTACTCGTCCGCCGCCTGCAACCCCAGGGAATCGAGGCCGATCAGACCGACCCATGCTCCTTGACGCGAGGCATGGGCACAGAGCGCCAACGTCAGAGAGACGGCCGCAGGGCCGCCCGTGGCAACCGTGCTCCCCCGGCGGAGTCCACCGAGTGGCAGCAAGCCGCTCAGCTCGTCGGCCACCTCGATCAGCCGTTCACGAGCAAGACCGACCGGGGCCGTCCGTTCGATCAACATCGTCAGATCTGCTGTGGACGCCGCCATGGCCATAACCTATATCGAACACATGTTCGCAATCCAACGATCAGAGAAGATTTCGATCATCGATCCGTCATCAGCGGGCCATACCCTGGTGGGCATGGACGTGAACCACCGACGAGCCTCCATCCTGGCCTGCATGACGGTCGGCGGTATACTCGCCGCCTGTTCCAGCACCGGCAGCGGCGACAGCGCAACCGGCCAGCAGGCGGGCGGCACCGCAGCGATCGTCAACCCCGCCTCCACATCGCAAGCCCCGGCCCCATCGGATGCCCCGGCCACCACGGCCGCAGCTCCGCAGACCGCGCCCGAGCCGACCACGACCCAGGCTGCCACGACCACGACGGTGGCCGAGCGGCCGATGCGGGCCGGGGCCGAGCGGATGCACTTCGAGGTCGGGCCGCTCAGGATCACCCCCGGTCAGAACAACATCACCACCGCCCAAGGCGAGATCCCCCAACCGAAGGTCGACGGCTACATCACCCGGATCGCCCCCAACCTGCGCTACGCCGACGGCACGGTGCCGGCCGTCGATGTGATCCATCTCCACCACGGCGTCTGGCTCAACCTCGGCGCCCATGACCCCACCAGCGCCAGGCTTCCCGAGCGGTTCTTCGCGGCCGGCGAGGAGAAGACGGTCTCGATGGTGCCCGAGGGATACGGGTATCCGTACAAGACGTCCGATCGGTGGATCCTGAACTACATGCTCCACAACCTGACCCCGAAACCATCGGAGGTGTGGATCACCTACGACATCGACTTCATCCCGGCCGATGCCCCCGAGGCCGCCAACCTGACGGCGGCCCGGCCCGTGTGGATGGACGTGCAGAACGGCAGCATCTACCCGGTGTTCGACGTCATCAAGGGCACCGGTGAACAGGGGAAATACACTTATCCGACCGACGCGGCCGGAGCGTACGCCAACGAACCGGCGCCGAAGAACGAATGGACGGTCGACCGCGACGGCGTCCTGCTGTCAACCGCCGGCCATCTGCACCCGGGCGGGCTGCACACCGACCTGTACGCCCGCCGAGGAAGCGACAGCGCACATCTGTTCACCTCCGATGCGGTGTACTTCGAACCCGCCGGAGCCGTCTCGTGGGACGTCTCGATGACCTCCACCCGTACCGACTGGCGCGTCGCTGTCAAGGCCGGCGACGTGTTGTCGACCACCGCCACCTACGACTCGGGTCGCGCCTCGTGGTACGAGTCGATGGGCATCATGGTGCTGTGGATGGCCGATGCCATCGCCCCGGCCGACCCGGTCGAGGCGGCCTCCGATCCGTTCGTCACCAAGGTCGATCTGCCCGGAGACCTCACCCACGGACATCTCGCCGAGAACGACCATCACGGCGGCGAGGCCGACCCCGCCTACATCGATCCGGCCGCGGTCGCCTCGGTCGATGCCCAGTCACCGATCGAGATCGCCGACTTCATCTACGGGCAGGGTGACATGCTGCTCGGCAGCCCGATCCCGACGGTCAAGGCCGGTCAGACGATGACCTTCGACAACCTCGACGCCCCGTTGGAGAACGGGTTGTGGCACACCCTCACGGCCTGCAAGGCACCGTGCAACGGGGCCACCGGTATCGCCTACCCGCTGGCCGACGCCGACATCACCTTCGATTCGGGCGAGATGGGCGACGCCGGGCCGCCGACCAGCGGAAACCTCACCTGGACCACCCCCGCCGACCTGGCTCCCGGTGACTACACCTACTTCTGTCGGATCCACCCGTTCATGCGCGGCACGTTCCGCATCGCCGCTCCCGATTGAGGCCGGGCGTTTGCCGATCTGACGCCGGCGATCCCGATGGATGCCGGCGATCAACCGACCTTGACGTCGCCTCCACGACTGGCGAACCCGTCGAGGAACGCGGCGAGCGAACGCCCGTCGGGGGCATAGCCGTCGGCGCCAAGTTCCACGGCATGGGCGTGATCCCGGATTGCCCGGCCCCCGACCACCAACGCCACGGCGTCGACGTTCTCGCGCAGCACCACCAGCACCTCAGCCAACGAGCCGAGCGCCGACTCGACCGTCACGCTCAATCCGACGGCGACCAGGTCATCGACATCCTTGGCCGCGTGCACGAACGAGAGCGGGGGCACGTCTGCACCGAGATCGCAGACCTCCCAGCCGCTCTGCCGGACGAGGTCGGCGGCCATGGCGACCGGCAGCGAATGGAATTCGCCGGGCGGCGCACCCAGGACGACGGCGCCCTTCGACCGCCCACGACGGCCGAAGCGATGTCCGAGCCGACCGAGCAGCCGCATCAGGATCATCGACGCCCGATGCTCCACCGCCACGTCGAGTTCGCCGCGGGCCCACCGTTCACCGATCGAGGCCATGGCCGGCGAGATGATGTCGAGGTAGATCTCGTCGAAGTCGGCGCCCCCCGAGAGCGCGGCCTCGATCACGCCCCATGCACCGTTGGAGTCACCGGCGACGAGCCGGTGCTCCAGGCGATGGGTCCACGGGGCACTTTGCCGGGTACCGCTGATTGCCGTAGGTCGAGCCTGGAACGCCTGCAGATCGGCCGCAGCCACCTGCCAGGTTCCGCCGACCTTGCGGGCATCGAGTTGGCCGAGGCGGACATAGCGATACGCCGTCATGTAGTGAACGCCCAACGACTCGGCAGCCTCTTGCAGCGTCATCATTCCGATGTGCGTGGTCATGCGGCGATCTCCTGCCGCATGATTAGCACTGAATACCCCTTCCGTCACGATCGCTCGGCGGATTTGCCGAATCGAGCGGAACCCGGATTTCGCCGGTCTACCAAGCGGGGTGAGAATTACTCGCCGTGCTCGGCCTTCCACTTCTCGCGCGCCAGGCGGCTCCGCTCCAGCAGATGGGCCGGCACCCGTTTGGCGGCTTCCGAGAGCGCCGTATCGGCTCCACCTCCGCCGACGGCCGGAGCTGCGGCGTCAGGAGTCTCCTCGACGACAGCTTCCTCGAATGCCGGCGGGACCATGCCCGGGCGCCAGTACTGATACAGATCGCGCACCACTTCGCTCAGGCCATCGGCCGAGTAGCCATTGGCCAGGTCGATGGTGATGAAGTTCCCGAACACATGCAACGAGTCGATCCGACCCGTAGCGAACAGCCGCCGGGCCAATTCGGCCGAGGGAGTGACCCCGACGGCATCGGCGATCGAACGGAACCGCTCGTGGCCCATGCCGGTGAGGTTACGGTTCGCCTCGAAGCGGACCATTCCCGGCGTGTTGCTCGGCTTTTCGACGACGGCTACAGGCTGTCCCATGGCCGTCACGCTAGTCACTCGCCTCGCCGACCTAGGCATCTACCATCTTCGTCATGATCGAGGCGCGCAGCTATCACGACGACGGCCGCATCCTCGATCTCGTCTCCGACGAGATCTCCGATCACGTATCGACGCACGACAGCCTGCTGTGGGTCGACATCGCCGATCCGACGGCCGACGAACTGCATCACGTCGCCGAGGAGTTCTCGCTCCATCCGTTGGCGATGGAAGGGGCGTTGCAGTCCGGGGAACGACCGACGTTCGATCGATTTCCCGAACACACCTTTGCGCTGACCTACGACGCCCATCTGTGCAAGGTGACCCTCTTCCTCGGGGATCGTTGGGTCGTCACGGTCCGCAGTACCAATCCCGAGGGCATGGTCTGGGAGCCGGCCCCGATCCGCGAACGTCTCTCCACCGATCCCGGCCATCGCAGCGTCGCCCATCTCATGTACCTCATCTTCGACAACCTCGTCGATGGCCACGAGGATCGGGCCGAGGAACTGCGCGCCGAGGTCGAGGCGGTCGAGGACCGGGTATTGGCCGGCGACTCCGGACCCGGTGAGGGCCTCGAACCCGACGTGCTCCGGTTACGACGATCGCTGCTCGAGATCCGCCGGGTGGTCGCTCCGACCCGCGATCTGATCACTGAGCTGCGGCGCGGACTGAACGGCGCCATGGATCCCGAGACCGATCTGCGATTCGCCGATGTGCACGACCACATCCTGCGCGTCGTCGAGCAGATCGACACCCAGCGCGAGTTGCTCGGCAACGCCTTCGAGGTGCATCTGGCGATCATGTCGAACCAGATGAACCTGGTGATGAAGAAGCTGACGGCCTGGGGCTCGATCCTGTTCGGCTCGGCATTGATCTCGGGCATCTACGGCATGAACTTCACCAACATGCCCGAACTCGACTGGCAGATCGGCTACCCGATGGCACTCGGCATGATGGTCGTCCTCAGCCTGGTGTTGCACCGCATCTTCCGCAAACGCGGCTGGCTCTAGCGCCAATCCCGTTCAGTTGCGATCCGGCAGCTCGGCCACCGGTTCTCCCCGTCGGTTCTGGTCCGTTGAGCAGCGGGTTGTGCCAGCACATAAACGTTGTGTCGGTTTGTGCGCTGGCACAAACCCCTTGATGGACTCCAATTTTCGGGACAGCGATGGGTCAGCAGGCGTCGGGCGACGGGTTCTTGATCACCCCTTCGAGGAAGTCGACGGAGTCGAGCTGAATCTGGGCTGCGGTTGTGATCCAGGCCAGGATTTTCGCGTCGGAGGCCGCTTCGATACCGGCGTGAGCATCGGTGACGAGACTGATCAGGGCCTTGTTGTCCACCACGGGCAGGCGGTTCACGGCGCTGGCCGTGTTGGTGGCGGAGAGTTCGACCGTCTTGTCGATCGCCGTCCAGCTCCTCTGCTTCGCGGCGGCCTGGGCCTGGATCTTGTAGCCGGTGTAGTCCAGCGTCGCCACGTCGAGCGTGGTCGCCAGGCGCGTACTCAGCCCGTTGATCAGCACGCCGTAGACCTCGATGGCGGCTTCACCGGCACGCGGCAGATTGCCGGCTGCGAACGCAGAATCGACGATGCGGATGTATGCCTCGGCCTTGGTGACGGCGCTCGGCGACAGGCTGATCTTGATCCGCCCAAAGGTGTCGTGGATGACGAGCCTGGCGGTCTCGGCAGCCTTGATGTCGCCGGCGACGGAGGCCTCGGTGAAATCCTCATTGGCCGAGGTTGCCTGGTCGAGCAGGTCACAACTCGGGATTGGGAGGGCGGTCGCCGACGGAGCGGTCGACGCCGTCCGACCAGGGGTGGCGCTCGTCTGGGTCGCATTGGCAAACAGCGCCGTAGCGAGAGCGAGCATGGCAGTGGGAATTGCAGTTGCTGGTTTCATGCGAGCAACGTAAGGACGAGCGGGAGAGCCACCGCCCAGCACACCACGCCGCCGAGGCAAGTCTCAAGTAAGCATTGAGCCAGAAGTGTTCGGTGACGATGCGCGGGCAGATGACCAGCCGGCATGTCCGGTCCAGGTTCGAGCTTGCCGGTTGTGCTGTCGTACCGAAGGCTCACCATTCGCTGTGTCCAACATCCGCCTTACGTATCTGTCGTCGGCTCCGCGTTGAACGCCGCGTCGAGTGGAGGTACACCCGGCACGACCAGGCGAATGTTCACGGCATCCGAGTCGAGCATGCCATCGGCGTCCATGTACGCCGTGTCGGTGCCAGACGTGTACTCAGATTGACAATGGTCATCCGCGCAAATCGTGACCGGCTCGGTTGCCATGTGGGTCGGAATTTTGATCCAGATCTCGTCGAAGTAGATCCGAGCGTTGCACTCGGGGGAGCAGGCCGAGGCGCCGACGGTTGGCAGGAGCACGGCTGCAACGCCAACGTGCATCAACCACTGCGGCTTGAATCACATGACCTCATCTTGCCCGAAGCGTCGAACGCGTTCAATGGAGGTGAGGAGCGTGCGGTAACCGACGGTCGTGTTGGCGAACATCTCGTCCAACGGC
>JANMJD010000257.1:0-24072 GCA_031371195.1 Actinomycetes bacterium
CATCGCCATGGACTCGACCGACATCATCATCGTGGGGGGCGGAATCGCCGGCTCGGGGCTCGCCGCCCAACTCGCTTCGGGCGGCCTTCGGGTGACGGTGCTCGAACGCACGACCGAGTTCCCCGACCGGGTGCGCGGGGAGATGTACGTCCCCTGGGGCGTCGCCATCGCCCAAGAGCTTGGCCTATTGCAACCGCTGCTCGACGGTGGTGCGTTCTTCTCGACGGATTGGGTGTTCTACGACGCGGCCTTCCCGGCCGAGGTGGCCGAATCGATGGCGGTCGATGCGTCGTCGATCATCCCGGGCATCGGCGGCATCCTCAACTTCACCCATCCGCAGGCCTGCCAGGCGTTGTTCGACCACGCCGTCGCCGCGGGAGCGACCATGCGGCGCGGTGTCGCCGACGTCACCGTCGATCTGAGCGCCGACCGGCCGGTGGTCCGGTGGCGGATGGACGACGGGACGACTGGCGAGGCGACCGCGCCACTCGTCGTCGGTGCCGATGGCCGGGCCTCGGGTGTGCGCCGGGCGGCCGGCATCGAGATGCACAGCGCCCCGGTCCGCCAGTACATGACCGGCATGCTCGTCGAGGGCGACGACCTCCTGTCGTCCCACATCGACGGGTACGGAACCGGAACCGATGTCAACTGGTACAGCTTCCCGCAGGGCACCCACCGCAGCCGGGTCTATCTGGCCCACCACGACGTCCACCGGTACGCCGGGTCGGGCGGGGCCGAGCGGTTCCTCGCCGATCTCACCCAGTGCGCCTCACCCGACGTCGCCGGCCTGTCGGCGGGCCGCCCCGTCACTCCTCCGGCGACGCACCCGTCGGTCGACACATGGACGGATCGCCCATACGCTCCAGGCGTCGTACTTGTCGGCGACTCCGCCGGTTACAACGACCCCATCGTCGGCCAGGGACTGTCACTGTCGATGGCCGACATCCGTGACGTCTCGAGGGTGATCCTCGCCGGTGGACGCTCCCCCGCCGCCTTCGAGGCCTACGCCATCGCCCGTTCCGATCGATTCGCCAAGCAGCGTCTCGCCTCCCAGACGATGGCCGAGATGTTCTGCACCTTCAGCGAGGAGGCGGCCGGTCGCCGGCTACGCGGACTTCCGCTGCTCGGCACCGACGAGATGGTCGGGCTGCTCGCCGCCACGCTGTTCGCCGGGCCCGAGGTGCTTCCGCCCGGCACCGAACTGCTCGAAGCGGCCCGCGAGCTGTTCCTCGCCGCCTGACGGTGCGACCGTCTGACGGTGTGGCCGCCTGGGGCGAACGGCGGGCGTCAGCCGCTGACGATTGCGGCGAGGGTCAGCTCCGGCTTGTCGCGTAGCAGGCGTTCGAGGCGGTACTTGTTCTCGAACAGGGCGAGCAGCACGCCGTCGGCGCGCTCGGCGATGCGGATGCCACCCATTGCCCGCAGCTCGGGCGCGGTTGCAGCATCGGTACGGCGGGCCACTTCGATGCCGTTGCCCATCAGCTCGATCTCGACGTTGTACTCGGCCCGCATCCGGTGTTTGAACACGTCCATCTGCAGCACGCCGACGGTGGCGATGATCGGTCGCGAGGCGTTGCCGTCCTCGATCAACGCCTGGATCACGCCCTCGGCGTCGAGTTGGTTGACACCGGTCTGGAACTGCTTGGACTTCGAGACGTCCAACGGGCGCGCCGAGGCGAAATTCTCGGGCTCGAATCGGGGAAGCGGTGGGAACTCCACCGGCTTGCCGACGTAGACCGTCTCGCCGATGCGCAGGTTACGGGCATTGACCAGGGCGACAACGTCACCGGGGAACGCCTCGTCGATCGTGTCACGCTCGCGCCCCAACGTCGTCGCCGCATGCTTGGTGGTCACCACCCGGCCATTCGACGACTGGGTGAGGTTCTCGCCCCGCTCGAAACGCCCCGAGCACACCCGCACGAACGCCATCTGGTCGCGGTGCGACGGGTCGACGTTCGCCTGAATCTTGAACACGATGCCGGAGAACGGCGCGTCGAGCTCGCGGATGTCGCCATTCGCCTCGTAACGCACCGACGGAGCCGGGGCCACGGTCACCAGCGCTTCGAGGAGCTGGCGCACGCCGAGATTGGTGAGCGCCGAGCCGGCGAATACCGGTGACAGGTTGCCGGCCGCGAACGCAGCGCGGCTCCACCCACCATCGGCCGAGGCGAGCAATTCGCACTCCTCCAGCGCGTGGGCCCAGCCGGCCCCGCCGGCGGCGCGGGCCTCGTCACCCGTGAGGGTCTCCTCGTCACCGATCTTCGCCCCACGAGCCGTCCGGTCGGCGCGGATCAGCGTGCCGTTCTCGACATCGAGCAAACCGACAAGGTCGCCTGTCGGCCCGACCGGCCACATCATCGGGGCGACTTGCAACTCCAACTTCGAGGTGATGTCGTCGATCAGCTCCAACGGCGACATGCCGGGACGGTCCTGCTTGTTGAGAAACGTGATGATCGGCGTGTTGCGGCTGCGGCAGACCTCGAACAGCTTGCGGGTCTGCGGCTCGATGCCCTTGGCGGAGTCGAGCACCATGATGGCTGCGTCGACCGCCGCGAGCACGCGATAGGTGTCCTCGGAAAAGTCTCGGTGACCAGGTGTATCGAGCAGGTTCATCAGGCAGTCGTCGTAGGGGAACTGCATCACCGTCGACGACACCGAGATGCCGCGCTCGCGTTCCATCTCCATCCAGTCGCTGCGGGCCGCCGTGCGCCCGCCGCGGGCCTTGACCGCGCCGGCCGTCTGCACGACACCCGAGTAGAGCAGCAGCTTCTCGGTGAGCGTCGTCTTGCCCGCGTCGGGGTGGGAGATGATCGCAAACGTCCGACGGCGCGCCGCTTCAGCCAGTACGTCGAGGGACATGACTCCAGGTTAGCGAGTCGGACGTCGATTCCCGGGAGGATTAGGCCCGCTCAGCGGGTACAAGTCTCCCAGGAAACCCCGGCCGGCGAACCGGCGAACCCACGGGACTTCAACGGACGTTGATCAGGTCGACGACGAAGACGAGGGTCTCGCCGCCCTTGATCACGCCACCGGCTCCGTGAGCGCCAGAGCCCATGTGCGCCGGGATGGTGAGCCGACGGCGTCCGCCGACCTTCATCCCGGCGACGCCCTGGTCCCAGCCCTGGATGACCTGCTGACGGCCGAGCCTGAACTCGAAGGTTTCGTTACGATCCCACGAGGCGTCGAACTGCTTGCCGTTCGACCAGGCGACACCCACGTAGTGGACTTCGACGTTGTGGCCGGGCTTGGCCTCGTCGCCGGTGCCGACGGTCAGGTCGTCGATGACCAGATCGTTCGGGGCATCGCTGTCGGGAATGGTCACGGAGGGCTTGGTATCGCTCATCGGGCTGAGACCGTAGTCGGCGGCCCGCTACCCTCAGGGCGCTATGTCGAAAGTTCTGACCAATCTTCCTGTCGGCGAGCGCGTCGGCATCGCCTTTTCCGGCGGCCTCGATACCTCGGCCGCGGTGGCCTGGATGCGCGAGAAGGGGGCAATTCCGTACGCGTACACCGCCGATCTCGGCCAGTACGACGAGCCCGAACTCGACACCGTGCCCGAACGGGCCAAGGTCTACGGCGCCGAGGAAGCCCGGCTGGTCGACTGCCGGGCCGAGCTGGTGCTCCAGGGTTTGATCGCCCTGCAGTGCGGGGCGTTCCACATCACCACCGCCGGGCGGACGTACTTCAACACCACCCCGCTCGGCCGGGCGGTCACCGGCACGCTGCTCGTGCGGGCGATGCACGACGACGGGGTCGACATCTGGGGCGACGGGTCGACGTACAAGGGCAACGACATCGAGCGGTTCTACCGCTACGGGCTGCTGGTCAATCCGAACCTGCGGATCTACAAGCCATGGCTCGATCCAACGTTCGTCGACGAGATGGGCGGCCGGGCCGAGATGAGCCAGTTCCTCATCGACCGCCAGCTCCCCTACCGCCAGAGCAAGGAAAAGGCGTACTCCACCGACGCCAACATCTGGGGCGCGACGCACGAGGCGAAGCTGCTCGAGGAGCTGTCGAACGGGATGGACCTGGTCGAGCCGATCATGGGCGTCGCCGCCTGGCGCGACGATGTGGCGGTCGCGCCGGAAACGGTGAGCGTGCGGTTCCACGAGGGAGGGCCGGTGGCGATCAATGGCCAGGAGTTCCCCGACCAGGTCGCCCTCGTGACGGAGGCGAACGCCATCGGCGGACGCCACGGCCTGGGGATGAGCGATCAGATCGAGAACCGGATCATCGAGGCGAAGTCGCGGGGCATCTACGAGGCACCGGCGCTGGCCTTGTTGTCGATCGCTTACGAGCGGCTGGTCACGGCAATCCACAACGAGGGCACGATCGAGAACTACCGCACGATGGGGCGTCGCCTCGGGCGGTTGCTTTACGAGGGACGCTGGTTCGACCCCCAAAGCCTGATGCTGCGCGAGCCGCTGCTGCGCTGGGTCGGTACGGCGGTGACGGGCGAGGTGACCGTGCGGCTCCGTCGGGGCGAGGACTACACCCTCGTCAATACCACCGGACCGCATCTCACCTACCAGCCGGAACGACTGTCGATGGAACGAGTGGACGACGCCGCCTTCGGACCCCTCGACCGCATCGGGCAGTTGACGATGCGCAACCTCGACATCGAGGACTCACGCGAGAAGCTCGAGATCTACCGCTCCTCGGGTACCTTGGGTGCCGGCGGCGGTGTGCTCGGGTTGGGAGCGGGTGCCGATGGATGAACCGCGCCTCGTCCCCCGTACCGCCGCCGACGATCCTCGTCTCGCCGGACTTTTCGCCAAGGGGTTGAACGGACCCGACGGCCAACCGCTGAACATTTTCGGCACGCTCGGCCATCATCCCGACCTGCTCAAGCGCTGGCTGGTGTTCGCCGCTCACGTCCTGACCAAGTCGACGCTGCCTCGGCGCGATCGGGAGCTGTTGATCCTGCGGACGGGTTGGAATTGCCGAAGCCGCTACGAGTTCAGCCAGCACGCGATCATCGCCCGCGAGTGCTCGATTTCCGCCGCGGAAGTCGAGCTGACGAAGGCCGCAGTCGACGGTGGCAGTTGGAGCGAACACGACCGGCTGCTGTTGCGAGCAGCCGACGAACTTCACCAGGTTTCAACACTCTCCGACGAGGTATGGGCCGGGCTCTCGGCGGAGTACGACAACCCACAGATGCTCGACCTGATCGCCGCCGTCGGCAACTACCACCTCGTGGCGATGTTCCTCAACAGCGCCCGCGTTGCCCTCGACGACGGCGTCCCAGACGCCCTCTGATCGTCTCGGCAGCCCCGTCGACACGACCGAAGTCGGTCCTGCTAACATAAGCCGGATGCGTGTTCCCTGGATGCGGATCCCGGTCTTTGTCTCTTGCCCAAGCCCCGAGAATTTGACCCCCGAGCAGGATGCGAGCGCAAGCCTCATTCTCCAACTGATGAAGAAGAACAATTTAGATTGGCGCGCCCTCGGGCGAAGCGATTATCCGGTTGACCTGCCACTCCGAGAGGTGGTGCAGATGATTCGCCACTGCTCGGGAGGGATCATTCTCGGCTTCAAGCAGTACACCTTCGCCAAGGGTACAAAATGCGCCGGTGCCGAGAAGGAGACGGCGCTCACCAATGTGGCGATGCCAACCCCCTGGAATCATCTCGAGGCTGGGATCATCGCGGGCCGCGCGCTCCCAATTCTGATCTTTCGCGAGCCGGGAGTCGCCGGCGGCATCTTCGATGTCGGTACATCCGAGGCCTTCATCCATTCAATGCCAGGTCCGGGTATCGACAGGCAGGCGCGCGAAGATCTCGATCTGGTCTTTCAGCGCTTCGTTGGACGAGTCCGGCAGCACTATTACGATGAATGAGTACCGTCCACGCCTCACTCCGACGGAGCGTCTCGCGGTCACCCGAGACCTCGAAGACCTTGTCGAAAGACCGGCCCACCATGTCCACGATCACGGCCCGGTCGACGCCTGACGCATCGACCTGATCGACATCATCCGAATCCGATCACTGCTCGATCGAATGCATCGAGGACGAGATCTGCATCATCGGTCGACAATGGGAGTGGGCCGCGGAGTTTGACGACATTGTGCAGCGGACCGTCCGTGCCGGCGAGCACCTGCATCTGGCGCATCCGCCGTACAACGACGTCCGCCTCATCTGCGGCGGGCTCGAGCGACACCCGGTCGCGGACGAGTTCGATGCCGAGGAACAGACCCGAGCCCCGTACGTCACCGATCAACTCGTGGCGGCCGGCGAGGCGGCGGAATCCGGTCAGCAGATGGTTGCCGACGTCGAGCGCATGGGCTTGATAGCCGTCATCGATGACGACTCGCAGCGTCTCATGGGCGGCGGCGCACGCGGCCGTCGAGCCGCCGAAGGTCGAGAAGAACTCCATGCCGTTGTCGAAGCTGTCGGCGATCGCCCGCGTCGTGATCACTGCGCCCATCGGGTAGCCGTTGGCAATCGGCTTGCCGAGCACGACGATGTCGGGGACGACGGCGTGGGCCTCGAACGCCCAGAAGTGGGTGCCGATCCGTCCGAAGCCTGTCTGCACCTCGTCGGCGATACACACACCTCCGACAGCCCTGACCAGGTCATACGTGGCACCGAGATACCCGGGCGGGAGGACGATCTGGCCACCGACGCTCGGGCAGGTCTCGGCGATGTACCCGCTCAACCGGCGTCCGCCCCTGACGAGGCGGTCGATCACCTCGCCCACTAAAGCCGCGTAGGCGCCACCCGGGTCGCGATGGTCGGTGCGGTATCGGCCGCGGTAGACGTCGGGCACCGGCGAGGTATGCACCCAGTCCGGAGCACCGGCGCCGCCGGGTCCGTCGTGCTTGTACGGCGAGATGTCGATCAGCCCGGTCGTATGCCCGTGGTAGGCGCCCTCCATCACGATCAGATCGCGCCCGCCGGTATGGGTCCGGGCCAGACGGAGGGCCAGTTCGTTGGCCTCGCTCCCCGAGGCCGTGAAGTAGCAGACGTCGAGTCCGGGAGGAAGCAACGCGGTCAGCGCATCGGCATAGTCGAGCAACTGGTCCTGGAGGTAGCGGGTATTGGAGTTGAGTACCGCCAGTTGCCGCGTGACCGCCTCGACGACGCGCGGATGGCTATGACCGACATGGGCGACGTTGTTGTACGCGTCGATATGGGCGCGGCCGGTCTCGTCGAACAGGTACTGCATCCGTCCTCGCACGGCCGACATCGGGGCGTTGCCGTACGAGACGCCGAGGTTGCCCCCGAACCGGACCCGCCGCCGCTCGGCGCGCTCCCCGGACGGCACTATCGGCGTGGTCACGCCATCGATGGGAATGCCGAGAATCAGGTTCGGGTCGGGACACAGCCCCCGCCACGCCTCCCACTGGCTCGCCTTGCACGCCCCGTTCATGTTGCAGTCCTCGTCGAGCATGTCGAGGATCACCTGGAAGTGGGTATGCGGCCACCAATCGCCATTGGTCGGCGCCGTGCCGATCGCCGCGAACCGCTCACCGGCGGCGATCGACCGACCCACGAACAGCCCATCGAGCGAGTCGACGCTCAGGTGACCCCAGAGCGTGAAACAGACCAGCTCATCAACCGATTCCTCGTCCGGAGGGACGGTGTGGCGCAGCACGATCACCGGCCCGTAGTCGTAGCGGGTCGTCGCATTCGCGAAGGCGTGTACCACCCCGTCGAGCGGGGCGTACAGGGGCGAGCCGGCTTCGAGCGTGAGATCGATGCCGACATGCACCGTGCGGCGTTCGTCGGTGATCGGACCGCCTCCGAACGCCTCGCCGGCATACAGCAACCGGGCCTCGCCATACCCGCCGACGCCGACGGTCGCCCCGTTGGCTGCCATCACGCGGCGCAGCCGGGCCATCAACTCGGCCGGTCCATTCTCCGCTGAGTCGTTGGAGATGAGCAGGCTGCCCGCGCTCATGTCGAGCGGGGCGACCGGCCCGTGGCGCAAGTCGTGACCGGTCGGCGACGCGAACGACGCCTGGTTGTCGTGCAGCCAGCGTTCGACGCGGGGTCCGTGCGGCACCGGAGGCAGTCCGCAGGCGGCGCGTAGGACGTAGTGGGCAAGACGCGGATGAACCGCGTTGATCAGCGGCAGCGCTTCGGCGATCGGGCCCTGGCTGATCCCGAGATACTCGTTGGTGGGGGCGGCGGCCTGCTGCTCGGTGGCGATGCAGATGCTCATCGCCAGGCGCATTCCGACAAGACCCCACAGCGCGGCGATCTCGTCGTCGGCCAGCGGGTCGACGGCGTGGTAGCCGCGGGTGACGGCGGCGATCGAGGCGAGGGGGTCGGGCGTGCCGAGCAGGGCGTACGCGCAGGAGATGGCCAGGTCGTTGACCGAGTGACTGACGACCATGTCACCGAAATCGACGATGCCCGTCACCCGCTCCGCCAGCGGATCGACCAGCACATTGAAGTCGTTGGCATCGTTATGGACGACCCCGCGCCGCACGTGGTCCAATCGGGGCACCGAGTGGCCGAGATGGACCTCCGCAAGTCGCTCGATTCCGGAGCGTAAGGCCCGGTCAGCGACCAGATCGAGACGATCGGCGACAACGCGCGTCCCGTCGGCCAGGTCCCAGAGAAACGATCGATGGAGGGCTGGGTGATCGAGGCCGCGGAGGGCCTTGTGCACCGTGGCGACGGCGCGGCCGAGATCACCCAGCAGCTGCGGGCTGCGGAATCCGAGGGTGCCCAACGGAATGCCGTCGAGGAAGGTGATCAGGCGGACGGGATGCCCGTTCCGTTCGCCGATGGTTCCGCCGTCGAGCGTCGAGACGGCCGCCGGGCATAGCCCGATCCCACCCAGTCGGCCCATCGCCGCGTTCTCCGCATCGAGCACGTTGCGACTCTCCGCCGAGTTGGCGACCTTGAGCACATATTTCGCTCCGACGGCCGTCGTCAGTCGGAAGTTCTGGTCCCGCTCGCTCGGCAACGGGGTAGCGACGGCGTCGACGCCGAAGACGGCACGGCCGGCCTGCTCGGCGTCGGTGGGAGTCCAGCAAGGGGCGGCGGCAACGGTCGTCACCCATCGATCATGCCCCCTCGCCGGTGCGCCGACGGTACCGTCGGGCCGGTGAGTGAGAGCATCGACTACTTCTCGAAGGGCAACCGGTTTCGCGGCGTCGCCACCAAGCTGGCGCTACGGGCCCGGCACCAGATGTTCGCCCGCTTCACAAGGGCGGTTCCGACGAACACCGAAACCACGATCATCGACATCGGCGTTACTCCCGACCGCGACCTGGCGGACTCGAACTTTTTCGAGGCGCTCTACCCCTACCCGGCCCGGATCACCGCGACCAGCATCGAGGACGCCACGTTTCTCGAGGAGCAGTACCCGGGATTGACCTTCGTGCGCACGGCCGGGTCGACACTCCCGTTCGAGGACCGCGCCTTCGATGTGGCGTTCTGCTCGGCGGTACTCGAACACGTCGGCGATGGCGACCACCAACGGCGGTTCATCGCCGAGATGTGCCGGGTCGCCGATCGCTTCTTCCTGACGACGCCGAACCGCTGGTTCCCCGTTGAATTGCACACCTTCCTGCCACTGCTCCACTGGCTGCCCGGGCCCACTCACCAAGCGGTGCTACGCAGGTTGGGCAAGCCGTTCTGGGCGTCCACCGACAACCTCAACCTGGTGTCGGCGGCTCAGCTGCAGGCGATGTTCCCTCCCGGCACGCAGATCGAGTTGATCCGCCATCGCACGGCCGGCTGGTGCTCGAACCTGGTCGTCCACGGTCGGTCTCCGGCGCGGTGAGCCACATACCATCCGGGAAATGATCTCAGCCTCCGGAATGTCCCGCGACGAGGTACTTGGACATCTCGACTCGATGCGCACCCACGACGTGCGTTGGAAGGAGGGCCGGGCGTTCACGCTCGCCTACTTCGCCGGCGACGACGTCCACGATCTGGCCGAGCATGTCTACGGGCAGTGGATGAGCGACAACGCGCTCAACACCGACGCGTTTCCGAGCCTGCGCACGATCCAGGCCGACGTCGTCGACATCGTCAACGACTGGTTGGACGGCGGGCCGAACGGCGCTGGTTTCATGACCACCGGTGGCACCGAGTCGATCCTGATGGCGGTCAAGGCCGCCCGCGAGCGGGGTAAGGCCGAGCGAGGCGTGACCCGGCCCAACGTGGTCCTGCCCACATCGGCCCATGCCGCCTTCGAGAAGGGCTGCCACTACTTCGGTTTGGAGAGCCGCCGGGTACCTGTCGGGGCCGATTGGCGAGCCGACGTCGAGGCGATGGCCTCTCACATCGACGACAACACGGTGCTCGTCGTGGGGTCGGCACCGCAGTATCCGCAGGGCGTGATCGACCCGATTCCGGCGATCGCCACACTCGCCGCGGCCCGCGATATCAACTGCCATGTCGATGCGTGCATGGGCGGGGTCACCCTCACCCACCTGGCCAAACTCGGCTACGACATCGCACCGTGGAACTTCTCGGTCGAGGGCGTCACATCGATCTCGGTCGACCTGCACAAGTTCGGCTACACCGCCAAGGGCGCCTCGGTGATCGTGCATCGCGACAAGAAGCTGCGTCGGTACCAGACGTTTGTGACCCAGAACTGGCTCGGCGGTATGTACGGCTCGTCGGGAATTTTGGGCACCAAGAGCGGCTCATCGATGGCCGCGGCGTGGGCCGTGATGAACTACCTCGGCACCGACGGCTACATGCGTCTCACCGCTGCCGCCCGTACCGCCTGCGAGCAGTTGGCGGCCGGCATCCGGTCGATGCCGGCGCTGGCGTTGCGAGCCGAGCCCGAGGTCACGCTGCTCGCCTTCGGCGCGACCGATCCGTCGAGCCTCGATGTGTTCGCCGTCGCCGACGCCCTGTGGCGGCGGGGCTGGTACGTCGATCGCCAAGGTCCGCCCGCCTCGCTCCATTGCACCGTCAACGCCGTCCACGCCGGTCTGATCCCCGAATTCCTCGCTGCACTGGCCGAGTCGATCGCCGAGGTCGTCGCTGTGGCAGCCGTCGGCGACCGAGGTGCGTACGGCACCGTCGAGTAAACACCGACGACTGGCGCGCCGAGGCGAAACAGCCTACAATTGTGGACATGTTGACGACATCCCTGGCCGATGCGAAGAACCGGTTGAGCGAGATCGTGCAGTCGGCGATGACGACCCATGAGCGGGTGACGATCACGAAGAATGGGCGACCGGCGGTCGTGCTGATCTCGGTGGAGGATCTGGAAGGGCTCGAGGAGACCTTGGCGATCTTGTCCGATCCCGAACTGATGCAGGCAATTCGCGATGGCGAAGCCGCGCTCGACGCCGGTGACTTCGTCGGGGAGGCCGAGCTTCGGGCCGACCTCGCTCGCCGACGAGCCGCCGGGTGACGTACGAGGTTCGCGTCTCGTCGCCGGCGCGACGCGACTTGAACAAGTTGCCCGAGGCGATTGCCGTTGCCGCCTTGGACTTCATGTTCGGCCCGCTGGCCGCCAATCCGCAGCGAGTCGGCAAACCGCTCACGAACGAGCTCACGGGCCGATGGAGCGCGCGTCGCGGACAGTACCGGATCGTCTACCGGATCGATGATGCCCGAATCGTCGTCGAAGTCATTCGACTCGCCCACCGCCGAGACGTCTACCGGAGTCGCTGAACAGCCCGGCCGACCCGTCGGTGGCACGTACTACCGGTACCGACCGAAGGTTCGCTCAACGCCCGCTGCTCGTCCGGGTAACGGGTGGCTGCTGGTCGGCACCGCCATCGATAGACACGAGCGAACGACGGCGCGAGACTCGGCCCGTGCGTCGAGTCGCAGCCTGCGCGGTGGTCGGCATCTTCTCGATCGTGGTTGCTTGTAGTCCGAGTCGTCCCATCGCCGTGGCGCCCGCTGAGTCGTCGGTGGCCGCATCGACCGACGCGTCCGAGCCGGCGTCAACGGGCCAGTCACCCGCTACCGCACTCCCGCCCGCCACCGTCCCGCCATCCGCAGCGCCGACGGTCGCGCCGACGTCGCTGCCGCCTGTGGGAATCGCCCGGCCGTTCGTCGACCCGAGCATCTGCACGTCGATATCCGCCGGCGAGACGCCATTCAGCGAATACACGATGCAACCGTTTGCCCGCGCTGCTACCGGGGCCTTGCCGATCCAGGCGTTCGCCCATCCGGCCACCGGCCCGAGGGGGCCGTTCGCGGTGGTGCTGCGCTACTCGAATCAGGATCGACGGGCGACTGGCAACAGCAACGTCGAGATCAACGGCTGGTCGGTAGCGATCCACACGTTCCCGAACGGAAACGGCGAAGCGATCTGGAACCTCGACGACGGCACGCAGGGTTATCTGCGATCGCGCGGCATGAGTGTCGACGTGCTGACCGCGATCGTCGGCGGTCTCACACCTCGCGACGCCGACGCGGCGATCGCCGGGTTCGACTATACGCCGCCGGCCGACGACACGACCGGCATCGAGTTCGTCGCCGAGCACACCGCGTCGGGCTTGAGCGGCCACGGTGCCAGGTTCGAATGCCGCGTCGATTCGGCCGGGATCATCTACCGGATCAGCGCCATCGAAGCCGACCCGATCTCGGAATACGTCTCCGTCATCGACCGTCCCCCACCGGTGGCGGTCGGCTTGCGCGACACGACGCTGATCGTCATCACCGGCGATGGCAGCGGCAGGCCCGACCCGACCGCGCCCACGATCAACCAGGTCACCAACGCCGACCCGGCTGTATGGGCGCAACTCCTGCGACGACCAGCCGCCTGACGACCGCACCGGTCGAACCGCGGACACCAGCGTGTGATAGTCCGGAGATCATGAGATTCGGGATCTTCCTGCCGCCGATGCACAAGACGGGGATCAACCCGACGCTTGCACTCCACCGTGACCTCGACCTGGTCACCCACCTCGACCGGCTCGGCTACCACGAGGCGTGGATCGGCGAGCATCACTCGGCCGGGTCGGAGCTGATCGCCTCGCCCGAGGTGTTCATCGCCGCCGCAGCCGAGCGCACGACGAACATCCGCCTCGGCACCGGGGTGAACTCGCTCCCCTATCACCACCCGCTCATCCTGGCCGACCGGATCGTGATGCTCGATCATCTGACCCGTGGTCGGGCGATGTTCGGGGCCGGTCCGGGCCAGTTGACCAGCGACGCGGCGATGCTCGGCATCGATCCCAACGCCCAGCGTCCGCGGATGGCCGAGGCGTTCGATGTGATCATGCGCCTATTCCGCGGCGAGACGGTGACCAAGCACACCGACTGGTTCATCTGCCAGGACGCAGTTCTGCAGATGAAGCCCTATTCCGACTTCGACATCGTCGTCGCCTCGTCACTGTCGCCCTCGGGATCGAAGCTGGCCGGACGCTACGGAACCGGGCTGCTCTCCATCGCCGCCACTGAGCCCGCCGCATTCCAGGTCCTGGACTACAACTACAACGTCTGGCAGGAGGAAGCCCAGCTCAACGGCCATACCGCGCCACGCGACAAGTGGCGGCTGATGGGGCCGATGCACATTGCCGAGACCTACGAACAAGCCAAGAAGAACTGCGAATACGGCCTGCAGTGGGTGTTCGACTACCTCTCGCACATCATCCCGACCGGCGACCCGTCGGCACCCCCGCCGCCGACGGACTACAGCGATTTCATCGACTACGCCAACGAGACCGGCCGAATGGTGATCGGCACCCCCGAGATGGCGATCGCCCAGATCGAGCGCCTGCAGGTGAAGACCGGCGGGTTCGGCTGCTACATGCAACTCGGCGCCGACATCGCCGACTGGCACCAGACGCTGCGCAGCTACGAGCTGTTCGCCGAACGGGTGATGCCGCACATCGACGGCCAGGCCGCCCCGGTGCAGGCCAGTTACGACCTGATCCGCCAGGAAGGCAGCCGCTGGGTCGACGCCACCCTCGGCGCCCAGCTCACCGAACTCGGCAACTACGAGGAGGAGCGCGCCGGGCGCGCCTCCGCATGACAACTGCGCCACGGCGCGTCAAACCGTGACAACCACACAACTCATCGTCGTCGCCGCAGTGGCGATGCTCGGGGCGATGGTCCAGTTCCTCACCGGCTTCGGTTTCTCGCTCACCGCCGTCCCGCTCCTCGCCCTGGCCATCGACACCCGCACGGCGAGCATGATCGCCGCGATCGTGGCGATGTTCACCAGCTCGGCTCAGGCCTGGTTGGGTCGCGGCCTGATCGATTGGACAGTGGTCAAACGCATCTGCGGTACCGCACTGTTCGGCATGCCGATCGGGCTCTGGATTTTCGCCAAGGCCCCCGAGCACACCCTCAAACTCTTCCTCGGCATCTCCACCCTCATCCTCGTCGGCCTGCTACTGCGCGGCATCGACCTCTCGCAGGCCGGTGGCGGCGCCGACCGCGTCGCCGGGTTCGCCGCCGGGATTCTGACCACGTCGTTGAACACCAACGGCCCGCCGATCGCCTTCATCCTGCAGGCCCGCAAGCTCCCGCCCGCTGCATTTCGCGCCACCATCACCGCCGCCTTCGTCCTTCTCGGCGTCGTTGGGCTCAGCGGCCGCCTGGCTGTCGGTGGGATGACCCACAAGGTCTGGCAGGGCCTGGCCGTCGCTCCCCCGGCAATGGTCGTCGGCGGTTACATCGGCTACCGCCTCCGCCCCCGGGTCGACGGTCCGATCTTCACTCGCGCCGTTCAGTTTCTGCTGATCGTCGCCGGCCTCAGCGCCATCGCCGCCGCCTTGTGATTGCGTACCGGCCAGCCCCGGTCCTCCGAGATCAGCAGTAGCGGCGGACCGTTGGGTACGGGTTGACTGCGGCGCCGCCGTGGGGGTGGATCTCGAGGTGTAGGTGATCGGCCGCCGTGTCGCCGGTGTGGCCGACGTAGCCGATCACGTCGCCGGCGTTCACATTGCGATCGCCACCCTCCCAACTCGAAAGATGGGCGTAGTAGTACCGCGTCCCGTCGACGCCGTTGAGCGAGGCGACGTTGCCGCCGAGCGGATCGGTCTTCATCCGGACGAAGCCGGCGACCACCGCGACGAGCGGTGTTCCGGCGGCGGACATCATGTCGACGCCCTGGTGGTGACGACCATTGGGGCGGGGTGATCCCCATGTGTCACCGAACGCGGTCGTGCCGTTGACCGGGCAGATCCAACCGGGTGGCGGAATCGGCGCGTCCGAGGCCACTGCACCGGGCACCTGGATTATGGTCGCCCGAGACCGGCGCGCTGCCTCGTCGCGGGCAGCCTGCTCGGCCGCCTGTTGAGCACGCCGCTTCGCCTCCTCCTCGGCCCGCTGCTTGGCGACCAACGCCTCGTACGCCCGCTTGACCTCGGCATCCTTCAACCGGATGCGTAGCTGCTCCAGCGCCACGAGTTCGGCGTCGAGATCGACCCGGGACTTCGCCAGGTCACCGGCGAGCCGGGTGTTCTCTGCGGCCAGATCGGTGAGGTGCTGTCGTTTGACGTCGAGATCATGGCGTTCGGCATCGAGCACGTCGATGTCGACCTCACCCAGATTGACCGCCAGCTCGCGGAACACCTCGGCCTCGACCCGCTTGTTCGGATCCTCCAGCAGTCCGGTCAACGAGCCCACCGATCCGTTGACGAACTGGTCGAGGGCGACATTGGTGAGCGTTGACTCCAAATCGCCGACCTTGACCGTCAACGAGGCGATGCCGGCTTGGGTCTGCGCCGTTTCGGCGGCGAGCGTGACGGTGCGATCCTCGGCCTCCGTGATCCGTTGGGCGATCCGGTCGGCCTTGCCCTGCAGGCGGACGATCTCGGCGGCAACCCGTGCCGAGGTGGGCTTGCCGGCGAAGGCCGACCGCGGCGCGACGACCGACGCCACCAACGACGCCACCGCCAGCATGCAGCCCAGCCGCACCGAGCGAGCCACGTGACTCGTCGTGGTCGTACGCATGACTTGATGAACGCTAGCGGCAGAGTTCACGACGGTGGTGGACCCCGCCAGCAGTGGCACAAGCCGCTGTATGCCGCAGGTCTCCCGTCCGATGCCGCTACGCTGAGAAGTGCCGTACATACCCGATCGGGAGAGCCCTCAGCAAGAGTTGACGAGGGCGCCGAAGGAGCAACCTCCCCGGAATCTCTCAGGCCGATGGACCGATCGGGTTGGCAACGCTGGAAAGCGGGTGGGCGACCACCCCGCCGACGGGGAAAGCCTGCTTGCAGGTGAAGCTCTCAGGCCCGAATGACAGCGGGGGAACCGACAACCGACGACACCCACCGAGCCACCCCGCCCGGTGTGGTGGCCAGGAAAGGTTCACCTCATGCGCCCCAGCCTCGAAGATCTCACGGACAACGGCCGGTTCGTCGACCGTCACCTCGGCCCCGACCACGACGAGCGGGCCAAGATGCTCGCCGAACTCGGCTATCCGTCGATCGACGCCCTGATCGACGATGTTGTGCCGGCGTCCATCCGTCTGCACGACCCGCTCGACCTGCCGGCACCGCTGAGCGAGCAGGCGATGCTCGCCGGCTTGCGCGAGATAGCCGGTCACAACACCTCCACCACAAGCCTGATCGGCACCGGCTACTACGGCACGATCACTCCCCCGGTGATTCTGCGCAATGTCCTCGAAAACCCGGCCTGGTACACGGCCTATACGCCGTATCAGCCCGAGATCAGCCAGGGCCGGCTCGAAGCCCTGCTCAACTTCCAAACGATGGTCGCCGACCTCACCGGCATGGATCTGGCGAACGCCTCGTTGCTCGACGAGGCCACGGCCGCCGCCGAGGCGATGACGATGGCCCGCCGCCTGGGCAAACACGCCGGCAACGCCTTCTTCGTCCACGAGGACGTCCATCCGCAAATCCTCGCAGTGATGGCGACCCGCGCCGAGCCGATCGGGATCGATCTGATCGTGGGAGACCTCGACGCCTGGGACGGCGAGCGATGCTACGGCGCGTTGTTCTCCCAACCGGGCTCCTCGGGAGCCGTCCGCGACTGGACCTCGACCATGGCGTACGTCCACAGCACGGGGGCCTTCGCCGTCGTCGCCGCCGACCTGCTGGCCAGCGTGCTAGTGACGTCACCCGGCACGATGGGCGCCGACATCGTCATCGGTTCCGCCCAACGATTCGGCGTGCCGATGGGTTTCGGCGGGCCCCACGCCGCGTTCATCGCCTGTCGCGAGGCGCACGCCCGCTCCCTGCCCGGGCGGCTGGTGGGCGTGTCGACCGACACCCGCGGTCGGCGGGGACTGCGCCTCGCGCTGCAGACCCGCGAGCAGCACATCCGCCGGGAGAAGGCGACCTCGAACATCTGCACCGCCCAGGTACTCCTCGCCAACATCGCCGGCCTCTACGCTGCCTATCACGGTCCCGAGGGACTCGGCCGGATCGCCGAGCGAACACACCGGCTCACCTCGATCCTGGCCGCGACCGCCCGAGCGGGTGGGATCGAACTCGTCAACGACACATGGTTCGACACGATTCAGTTCCGGGTACCCGGCCAGGCTGTTGAAGTCGTGGCCCGCGCCGCTCACGCCGGGCTCAACCTGCGGAACGTCGATGCCGACACGGTCGGCGTCTCATTCGACGAGACGTCGACACTGGCAACGCTGCGAGCGGTGGCGACCGTGTTGGACCTCGTCGTCGAGGCGACCGACGACGCACCCGATGGCCTGCCGACGGCGCTGCGTCGGGCCGATCCGATCCTCACCCACGAGGTGTTCCACCGGTATCACACCGAGCACGAAATGTTGCGCTACCTTCGCAAACTCGCTGACCGAGACCTGGCGCTTGATCGAACGATGATCCCATTGGGCTCGTGCACGATGAAACTCAACGCGACGGCCGAGATGATCCCGATCACCTGGCCCGAGTTTGCCGACGTTCACCCGTTCGCCCCGGTCGAGCAGGTCCAGGGCTATCGGCGAATGATCGACGAACTGGAAGCCATGCTGGTGGCGATCACCGGCTACGACGCCGTCTCGCTGCAACCGAACGCCGGCAGCCAGGGTGAGCTGGCGGGGCTGCTCGCCGTGCGGGCGTATCACCGCAGTCGGGGCGACGGTCAGCGCACCGTCTGCTTGATCCCCTCGTCGGCCCATGGCACGAACGCGGCGAGTGCCGTGATGGCGGGATTTTCGGTGGTCGTCGTCGCCTGTGACGACGCCGGCAATGTGTCGCTCGACGAGCTGCGCGCCAAAGCAGCAACGGCAGGCGACCGGTTGGCCGCAATCATGGTCACCTACCCGTCAACCCACGGCGTGTTCGAGGAGGGCATCGGTGAGATCTGCGCCATCGTCCACGGCCATGGGGGGCAGGTGTACGTCGACGGGGCGAACCTCAACGCGCTCGTCGGTCTGGCGCAGCCCGGTCGGTTCGGCGCCGATGTCAGCCACCTCAACCTCCACAAGACGTTTTGCATCCCTCACGGCGGTGGCGGACCGGGCGTCGGTCCGGTGGCGGTCCGCGCCCATCTGGCGCCGTATCTCCCCGGCAACCCGCTGGCGCTACCGGGGTCGCAGCCGGTCGGACCCCTGTCGGCCGCGCCGTTCGGTTCGGCCTCGATCCTGCCGATCAGCTGGGCATACATCACGATGATGGGCGCCGATGGCCTGACCGCGGCAACGAAGACCGCCATCCTCGCCGCCAATTACATCGCCCACCGCCTCGACGGTGCCTTCCCCACGCTGTACAGCGGAGCACGGGGCCGGGTGGCCCACGAATGCATCCTCGACCTCCGCCCGATCACCAAGGCCACCGGCGTCAGCGTCGACGACGTCGCCAAGCGGTTGATCGACTACGGCTTCCACGCTCCGACGATGAGCTTCCCGGTCACCGGCACGCTGATGGTCGAGCCGACCGAGAGCGAGTCGCTGGCCGAGATCGACCGCTTCTGCGACGCCATGCTGGCAATCCGCGCCGAGATCGATCAGGTCGCCAACGGCGTCTGGTCGGTGGACGACTCGCCATTGCACCACGCTCCGCATACCGCCGAGGACTTGCTCGGCGAATGGAGTCGGCCGTACTCACGCGAGCTGGCCGCCTATCCGGTGGCCACGCTGCGCGACGCCAAGTACTTCCCACCGGTGTCTCGTATCGACTCGGTCTTCGGCGACCGCAACCTCGTATGCAGCTGTCCCCCGCCTGAAGCCTTCGCCGATCACTGAGCTGCGACGTGATCAGGGGTCGGCGCGCAGTACGGTTCATCCATGGCTGATCCCACCCCGAACATCGGCGACCTGCTCAACTTCTTCGGCGGTGTCAATCCCATGGCCGGCATCGGCAAGTCGATCGACCAGTTCCGCAGCGGAGTGAGCAATTTCCTGAAGGCGGTCGAGACGTTCAACGCCACGATGGACGCCATGCAGGGTGTCGCCCACCGGGTCCAGGGATTGCTCGACGATGTCGAGGCTCCCCTGCGGGCGGCGATGCCCCAGGTCACCAGCGCCGTCGTCTCCGCCCAGCAGCTGATCGACCATGTCTCGGGGCCGATCAGGGCGATCATCCCGCAGATCGAGGGAGCGGTCACCAACGCGGTGAACCTGGTCGAGTCGGTCTCCGAGCCGATGAGGTCGGTGATGCCGCAGGTCACCGGCGCAGTGGCCAGTGCGCAACGCCTCGTCGATCAGATCTCCGACCCGATCCAGCGGGTCGCACCCGGGCTGTCGCAGTTGGCCGACACGCTCGGTTCGCCGACGTTGATGAGCATGCCCGAACAGCTCGGCGACTTCCTCGATGCGCTCGGCGAGTTGGGCAAGCGCCTGCGGCCGCTCACCCAGTTGGCCGAGACCGCCGGCGGGCTGTTCGGCCTGCGTGGGCTCAGCGCCCTGGCCGGCAACAGCAAGGCGGGCGTGCAGGCGATGGTCGCCGATCCCACGCCTCCCCCGCCGCCACACTCGGCCGCATTTCGGCCCGCAGCGACCGCAACCGCGCCGACCCGAGCGACCAAGGCTCCAGCGTCGAAGGCGCCAGCGTCGAAGGCGCCAACTTCGAGGGCGGCCGTGAAATCGACTGCGAAATCGACGCCGAAGGCGACCACGGAGCGGGCCGCCGCAGCCGGCCGCAAGGTCGCAGGGAGCCTGCCGGCGACGGCCAAGGCGGCTACTCGTCGCTCGAACCCGGCCGGCAGCGGAGCAGCGACACCGAAGAAAGCCGCTCCAAAGAAATCGTCGCCACGCTGAGACGGCGGTCAGCCACCGCCACGGCGGCGCTGACGGGGTCGAACGAATGGTGTCGCTACGACCCGCCCGGCGAGCAGGGTGCCTCGCACATCGACCTCGACGTTGGTCCCTTCGTCGACCTCGGGCGGCACGAATGCCAAGGCGATGCCGTGCTCCAGCACAGGGGAGAAGTTTCCGCTGGTCACCACACCGATCGGGACCCCATCGAGGAGCACCGTCGAGCCGTCACGCGGTGGCCGTCGGCCCTCGGTGGCGATGCCTCGCAATCGACGGTTGACTCCACGCGCCTGCTCGTCGAGCAGCGCCTGGCGGCCACGGAACACCGGCTTGTTCGACACGACCCAACCGAGCCCGGCCTGATTCGGGGAGATGCCGGCCCCCAGTTCGTGACCATGCAGCGGTAGACCGGCTTCGAGACGCAGGGTGTCGCGGGCGCCGAGCCCAGCGGGGCGAATGCCGACGGCAAGCAACGAGTTCCAGAGGCGGGCGGCGGCCGACGTCGGCACCGCGATCTCGACACCGTCCTCACCGGTATAGCCGGTGCCGGCGACGGTCAGCGACACATCCTGCCACTCGACCACGCCGACCCGGAATCGGCCGACCGCCGCGGCCGCCGGTAACACGTCGGTCAGCCGCTGGCGGGCGTTGGGACCTTGCACGGCGATGATCGCCCGCTCGGCTGTCGTCTCGTGTCCCCCGATCAGGGAGCGGACGCGATCGGTGTTCGAGGCATTGGGCATCACATCGAACACGCCATCGGCAATCCACCAGACGATGATGTCGTCGAGCACCGACCCGTCGCGCTCATCGAGCAAATGTGTGTACTGGGCGCGTCCTGGGGCGATCTTGGCGAGGTCGTTGGTCAGGTTGGCCTGCAGCAGGTCGTAGGCGTCGGGCCCGGCCACTCGCACGGTACCGAGGTGGCTGACGTCGAACATGACGGCGTCGTCTCGACAGGCCAGATGCTCGGCGAGCGTGCCCGACGGGTAGGCGACCGGCATGTCCCATCCGCCGAACTCGACCATCTTGGCGCCGAGGTCGCGATGGCAGCCATCGAGTGGGGAGCGGCGCAGGTCGCTCATCGCCGGCTCAGATGCCGACGGCGGAGCGGACGTCGATCGGGGCGATTTCCACTGCGGCGGGCTCCTCGACGGGGCGCAGCGCGATCAGTTGGGTGTCGAGTTCGTTCTTCACGGCCGCCAGGCCGAGCACGTTGAGGACACCCTGTCCCCGACGGACGACGTCGATCCACTGATCACCGTCGCACATCACCACCTGCGAACCGTTGATGACGATATGCGCAGAGGCGATGTCGGTATTGACCTGATTACGCAGGTAATCGAACACATCGCGTACCGACTCGAGCTTGAGGCCGGCGTCGAGCAGGTTCTTGATGACCTTCAGCTCCAGCAGATCGCGGTACGAGTACTGACGGCGGGTTCCGCTCCCGGATGCATCGGCCAACGACGGGCGAACCAGGTCGGTGCGCGCCCAATAGTCGAGTTGGCGATAGGTGATCCCGACGATCTGGGCCGTCTTGGTTCCGCTGTACCCGGGTTCGGTCACCGAAGCACCTCTGTTTCGTCGCCACGATCGGGCTGTGGCTGGGATGTGGGGATGTTCCCATCGGCTCGGCAACTACATCGGAGTAGTTACGTTGCTGTCGCCCGAAGGGGTCAGGCTAGGCGGCCGGCCCATGCCAGTCAAGCGTGAACATGGCGACGACGCGACGCCGTCCGCCGCCACCACACCAACCGGGCACAGTCGTCAGCCGGCAAAGTCCTCTGGGGAGACCTGATCGATGAAGTCCATGAACTCGGCCACGAGCGAATCGGAGTCGTCGTCAGCGGTCTCGGCCTCGATCACGGTCTCGGTTCCGGCGATGTCGAGCACCTCGGCGCTGGCGAAGATCGGACTCTGGGTCCGCACAGCCAACGCCACGGCGTCGGACGGGCGACTGGAGATCGTGTGGACCTCGCCGTGCACATCGAGATGCAGCTCGGCGTAATAGGTCTCGTCGCGGATCTCGGTGACGATGACATGGGCCAGGCTGGCGCCGAGGTCACCGAGCACGTTCTGGAACAGGTCGTGCGTGAGCGGCCTGGGGGCGACGATTCCTTCCAGTGCGTAGTGGATCGCGGCCGCCTCGGAGCTGCCGATGTAGATCGGCAGAACCCGGCGGCGACCCTCGCGCTCACGCAGAATCATCACCGGAGTGTTCGCCGGAACCTCCATGCGAATGGCGACGAGCTCCATAGGGATCACGCGTTCACTGTACCCCGTGCTGGCCGCCCGGTCACGTGACCGGGCGACCCGATCAATCCTCGAGATAGCTGCGCAATGCGGTACGCATCAGGGCGGCCCGCAGGTCGGCGCCGGCGCGAGACAACTCCGCAGTCAGCTCGGCGGCGTGACGCCGTGAATTGGGGTTGCGTTGACGAATCAGCGGTTGGATCATCTGCTCGAACAAGGTCGCCTCACGCTCGGCGCTGACCTTCCAGGTGCGCAGATGGCGAGCCTCAAGACCATGTCCGGCGAGCTTGCCCGCGGCCGATGCGATCCGCAAGGCGTCGAGCCCGAACACCGCTTCGCCACCGACGATCGTCGGCTCGATCAGCCCGTACTCCCGCAACTGGCCGAGCAACTGGGGACTGATGCCGGCTCGGGCACACAACTCGCCCGTCGTGAGTTCGATGGAGACTTCACCGGCCTCGATCACCGGCGCCACCACCGGAACGGACACCACGCCGGGGGCTGACACCACGCCGGGAGCTGACACCACACCGGCAGCGGACGCCACGCCGGGAGCTGACACCGGAACCGGCGAGGGCGTACGAGCGGGCGACGGGGAGGTCGGCTCCGCAGCGCGCGTCCCAGGGGTGTCGGCGCGGTCAGGTGGCGTCGCCGTCGAATCCGTGCCTTCAGAGGGACCCGACCCGGGCATCGATGCGGCGACGGTCTCGGTCGGATCATCCATCGCCGACGGTTGGGCGTGAGGTTCGGAGCCGTCGACGACGATACGGATGAAGGCGCTCGTGGAATCGGCGGCCAGCTCCGGGCGCTCGGTCCCGACCACACCGGACTCGTCGATCTCAGGTGGCTCGGCGTTGCCGATCAACGCCCAACTCGCGCCGCCGACGGGACGTGGCGCAGCCACCGGTGTGCCGTCGGTGCCTTCAAGGCGTTCCTTGATCACCTTGAGCGGCAGATAGTTGTCCTTCTGCTCGCGCAGGATGAAGCGCAACCGGTTGAGGTCGCGGTCGTAGAACTTGCGATAGCCCGATGGGGTGCGCTCCGGGTCGATCAGCCCCTGTCCCTCGAGGAAGCGGATCTTGGAGATCGTCACGTCGGGGAACTCCTCGAGCAGCAGCCCGAGTACTTCACCGATCGAGAAGTACGGCCGCTCGTTCAGCACCACTCACGCCACCCCATCGAAGAACACGAGGCGGAATTTGCCGATCTGCAACTCGTCGCCATGGGCGAGTGTCGCATCATCGACGCGGTGCTGATTGACGTAGGTGCCGTTCAGTGAACCCACATCGCGCACGGTGTATGTGTCACCGATACGCGTGACCTCGGCGTGCCGGCGCGACACCGTGATGTCGTCGAGGCGGATCTCGCTCTCGGGGTGACGGCCGAGCCGCGTCAGCACCTCGGACAGATCGAAATGCTCGCCCGCCTGCGATCCCTGCCGCACGACGAGGGTGCCGACGCCACGGCTCAACTCGGCGACATCGACCATCACATCGTCGTCGTGCCCGAGGGCGTCGGTCAGCGGATCGACGCGCATGATCGAGATCGTGCGGTTCGACATCGAGTCGAGCACCACCCCGCACGAGGAACAGAAGTTCGACACGGGTGGGTTGCGATGACCACATTGGTTGCAGAACAAGTACGCCATGTCCGCCCTCCGTTCGTTCAGGTTCCGATCAGGGCGCGGTAGGCAGCCGCGCCGAGCAGGTGATCAACGGCGCCCGCATCGGCCATCCGGATGAC
>JANMJD010000288.1:0-1642 GCA_031371195.1 Actinomycetes bacterium
CGGCCCCGGTGAGGATGATGCAGCGGATCTCGGGATCCTCGGACGCCTCGACGAAGGCGTCGTACATCCGCACGAGCATCGCCCCGCTCAAGGCGTTGTACCGCGCCGGACGGTTGAGCGTGACGGTCATCACTCCACCGCTGCGTTCCACCAGTGCATCGGGCATATCGGTCCTCCATATGGTTGGCCGACGGCGCCGGCGACCGGGCCGAAGTATGGCAGGACGACGTCGCCGGCCGCTTCGTGGAGCGGCATCGACCAAACGGTCCACCGACGCGAAACAACCCACGGGGACAGCGAACGCGGGCGCTGTCCCCGTGGGCCGAACCGTCATCAGCCGTCGCTGCCGCCGCCCTGGCCGCCTCCGTGGCCGCCTCCGTGGCCGTCATCGTCGCTGCCCCCGGAGCCCGATCCCCGCCCCGCATCGGTTCCACCGTCGTTGGTCCCGCCCGAGCCCGAACCGGACCCGCTGCCACTGCTCGATCCGCTGTGGTCGCCGTCGTCTCCACCGCCGGAGCCGCTGCGATCGCCGTCATCACCAGGCGAGTCGCTGTGGTCGTCGCCGGCAGGATCGTCGCTCCCACCCGTCGTGGTCGCGGCGCAGCGGGGATCGTCGGCATGCTCGGCCTCGTCGCACGGTCCGCTGACGTCCTCGGGCCTACTGACGCCGGGGGCGGACACATCGGGTGCATTAACACCCGGGACGCTGACGTCGGGGACGCTCACCCCCGGCACGCTGGCATCCGGAACACTGACACCCGGCACACTGGCCGAGACACCGACGTCGGGGCCACTGACGTCAGGGACACTGATCGAACTGCCGGGGGTCGTGACGCTCTCGGCAGCGGCTGGGCGGTGACCGCGACCGAGCCGACGGTCGTGGCCACAGAACTCGCCGGCGCCGAGGGCACCGGCGCGACCGGTGGGCCCGCTGTGGAGATGGCGGCATAGGCCGGTACGCCGAATCCGACGACGGCGAGGGCGGTGGTCCAGATCACGGATGACTTGTTCATGACGGCTCCTTGGTTGGGGACGCCTTCATCAGACACCGGGTCGATGGACACCGACCAGTGCACCATGGTGCTAGTACGTGGTCGTAGGCGAGTCGGTCCATCCGGCCGGTGCGGCTGCCTCCGAGCGGCGGCTCGACGCTCCGCCCGCCATCGCGACACGGCCCTACCATGGATCCATGAACACCCTCCTGCCGATCACGACTGCCCCGTGGTACCAACGCATCCGCGTCGACGATGCGATCACCCTGCTGTGGGAACCACACGTCGTCCCGCTGATGCGCTGCAACATCTGGCACGTCAGCGGCGGTGATCGGGACCTGGTCGTCGATACCGGCATGGGCGTCGCCGGCCTGCGGGCCGCCGCCGAGGGCTTGTTCGACAAGCCCGTGACGGCGGTCGCCACCCATGGCCACGACGATCACATCGGCGCCCACTGGGAGTTCGACGAATGCTTCGCCCATCCGTTGGAAGCCGCCCTGCTCGAGGCGCCGCCGATCACCTCCCTCGACCCCTGGGTGGCGTGGGGGGACGAGGCGATGGATGCATTGCAACGCGGCGGCTACGAGATGCATCATCCGTACTTCGTCACCGCCCTACCGCCCGGTGTGCAGATCGACACGTTCCGTCAG
>JANMJD010000289.1:0-2169 GCA_031371195.1 Actinomycetes bacterium
GTGTTCACCGCCTCGTTCGGCTGAACCCCGACGTCCGGCAGCGAGTAAACGACATAATCAAGGCCCCAAGCCCAGTTCTCCTGAGGTGCTGCAGCGCTCGAAGCCACGATCGAGAACAGCGTGGCGGGGTTGTACATGTTCGCGTTGATGTTGTCCGTGACGAACACCCACCACTGCCACTGCTCGCCAGGCTGCGGCGTGACCCCGCTCAGCACCCACGTGTTCGTGTTCGACCACCCGGAGTTGAACGTGCTGCCGACATTCGCCGGCGTGCACGCACTGCTGCACCCGCCCTGGAAGTAGAACTGAAGCGAATCACCATCAGGGTCCGACGACGTCGCCGACAGCGTCACCGGCACGGTCGCCGACGATCCCGCGAGAGGCGCTTGGGCGACCGGCATCGTCGGCGGACGATTCGTGCCCGCGCCGGGATCCGTATACGTCACCTCCAGATACGACGACCCGGCGTTGATGACCTTCAGCTCGCAATCCTTCGACGAGTCGACCTGGAACCCATAGGACGGCCATTCACCCGATGCGTACTTCGCCACCCACGCCGACACATCGATCGAATAGTTCCCCGCCGCCGGAGCGTTCGTCGTCGACACATCGACGCGTGCGGCGGGGCGGGTGTCCCACGTTACGGCCGCCGCGTCGAATGGCGAAGACAGCGGACGCGACGTCAACGTCGCCGGCCAAGCTGGCGTCGAGAAGCAGTCCACACCGTTCAACCGCAGGTATGCGGAATTGATGATCTTGCCGGCGAGCGGAGTGAGGTCGTATCGCAAGTACGCATACGATTGGTGCGCCGGGCTGACTGATACCTGCCCGAAGCACGTTGTGTTCGACGTCCGGCAGATCGCCAGACGAGCGGTCGGATAGTCCGAATCGACCGTTGCATACGAGTTCGAAGCCAGATCCTTTCCGGGCATGACCGTCGGGTCGATGACCACCGGGTACTTTCGTGCCGGATCGCGAAGCCACTTCTCGTCGGGGCGCACCACCAGATCAACCGCTCCGTCGCCGACTCCTTCGACGGCAAAGATGACCTTGCCCAGCACGGACGGCTTCGCCCCCGACACAGGACGTTCGTACGCCACCCCCAATGGAACGACGTAAATCTCCTTCCCGGCATTGTCGAGGAACGAAACCGACCCCGACGGATTCAGTTGCGCAGTCAGCCCATCCAGAGACAATCCGAACCGCCACTCGAGCTTCGTGCCGGCGGCCGGTGGCGCGTTCAACACGATGTCCTCCTTCACGCCCGCCTCCGACACCGAATACGCAAGCTCCGTGCCGGTCCCATAGGCGTCACGAAACGAAACCGTCGACCCTTTCACGTCACCGGTCCGAGCGACGTCGACACCCTTTGCCTTCAAGCCGACACGGACACCCGGAACGCCGACCCCGACGACCTCGGTCCCATTGCGTAACTCGGTTGCCACCTGGGCACGAACACTGCCAACGCGACGACGGACCTTGCCCACACCATCCGCGACGAACGCAACATCCGCATCAACCGTCTGACCTGAATCATCGAGTCCATTGGCGCGACCGCCCGACACCAGGGTCGACGAACCATCGGCATTCGCGAAACGATCACTCCCGGCACCCCTCGACGCGACCCGCGACGACGCAGCATTGAATCTCGGCCTGACCTTGCGACCCTTCACGACCGCGCCGGCATCATCTGATGGAGGAGGTGGCATGACCTGTGCCAAGTCGACCTTCGCCGCCGGGGCAGTCTCCTTGCCGACCGGCTGCTCCATACCGTCGACGTCCACCAAATCCATCGCCGATGCTGCGCCGCTCGCCAAACCGCTTGCCGGAACGATCGGCACCTCGCCCGGACCGTTCACGACCGAAGGCCCCGGCGCATTCCCCGCAGCAGCGAGAGCGGCCGCGACACGCGGATCAGTGCGCAACAGGGGTGGGCTGACGACCCGCTGCTCGGCACCAGCGGCGCCATCCTGTGCTGCCGCGCCGGTGCCAACCCCGCCGTTCTCCGGAAGCGACACCACGACACCGCCCACCAAGGCAATCGCTACAACCGCCGCCGAGGCGCGCCTCGCCACACCATGCAACTTGTTCACAGGAACCCCTCTCGCCGACTCGCTCAGCCGATCGATCGCTGCCGGCAGCAACGAGTGAGGGCACCATACAGATGGT
>JANMJD010000326.1:0-2619 GCA_031371195.1 Actinomycetes bacterium
ATCCCGATCCGGTCGGAGGTGTCAAGGATCTGGTCCCCTCGGCCATCTTCATCATCTGGATTCTTGCCGCCATCGGAGGCTCGATCTCCAACAACGCCCTCACCCTGTACTCGGCCGGACTCGCCGCCCAGGCCGTCGGCCTGCCGCTGAAGCGCTGGCAGGCCACGGTGGTCGACGGCATACTGGCGATCGCCGGACTGATCTACGTGTTGATCATCGACTCGGGCGACTTCCTGTTGAATCTGAACTCGTACATCGTGCTGGCGATCGCCTGGATCGGTCCGTTCGGCGCGGTGTGGCTGCTCGACCTGTGGTGGCGGAAGTGGCACGTGCGACCCGAGCACGCCCATGGCGGGGCCGGCACGCCCTTCTCCGGGCTGCATGGACCTCGACAGGTCGCCTGGATCGCCACCGCCGCGGGCATCGCCGTGTCGCTGCTGACCATCGCCTCGCCGAAGTTCAACGGACCGATCGCCAAGTGGCTCGGAACGGACCTTTCGTGGGCGGCCGGGCCGCTCGTCGCCGGGACGATCTACTGGCTGCTGGCCCGCCGACAGGTGTTCGCCGAGACCGCTCGATTGAACGCGGCGGACTGACTGATGGCCGGCGTGGCGATTGTGACGGGCGCCGCCTCGGGTATCGGGGCGGCGTGTGCACGACAGTTGGCGGCCGACGGCTTCACCGTGGTCGGGTTCGACCTTCGTCCGGCGCCGGAGTGCGCCAGTTCGCGCGTACTCGATGTCGCCGACCGCTCCGCGGTGGAACAGGTGTACGACCAGGTGGAGCACACGATCGGCCCGGTCGAGGCCGTCGTGACCGCCGCCGGCTACTACGAACGCATCGGCATCCTCGAACTCGACGAGGTCGCCGTCGGGCGAATGATCGATGTCCTGGTCAACGGCACGGCGAACGTCTCTCGGGTGGCGCTGCGGTACATGGTCGCTCGCGGCCGGGGGGCGATCTGCACCATCGGCTCGGAACTGGGGTTGTGCGGCGATGCCGACGCCGCGCACTACGCCGCCTGCAAGGGCGCCATCCATACGATGACCAAGACCATCGCCCGCGAGGCGGCCCCCCACGGCGTGCAGGTCAACTGCGTCGCCCCAGGGCCGACGGACACACCGCTGATGACCGCCGAACTCCGCGACCCCGCCTATATCGACTCGCTGGTGCTCCGTCGACTCGTCGATCCGACCGAGATCGCCGCGATGGTCGGATTCGTGGTGTCGTCGGACCAACACAACCTGGTCGGCCAGGTCATCTCCCCGAATGCCGGGGCCGTCATATGACCACGTTGCGAGGCATCGCCGGTCGGGTCGCCCTGGTGACCGGGGCCGGACAGGGCATCGGCCGGGCGATCGCCCAACGACTCGCCGCCGAAGGCGCCCAAGTGGCGGTCAACGACATCAACCCCGAGTCGGCCGCCGCCGTCGCCGCCGAACTCGACGGTGTCGCCGTGCCGTTCGACTGTTCGTCGCGTGCTGCGGTCTACACCGCAGTCGAGTTCATCTCGCGCGAGCTGGGTCCGGTGGAGTTGGCCGTCGTCAACCATGCGTTCATGACGATGGCTCCGTTTGCCGAGGAGTCGCCCGCCGACTGGCAACGCACCCTCGACGTCAATCTCAAGGGTTCCCTCTGGGTACTGCAGGCCACCGCCCGCCATATGGTCGCCGCCGGGTACGGGAGGATCGTCTGCATCTCCTCGGAGTGGGGCTTGACCGGCTGGCCCGACGCCGGTGCCTACTCGACGTCGAAAGGCGGCATCGTGGCCTTGGTCAAATCCGCCGCCCGGGCGCTCGGCCCGCTGGGCGTTGCCGTCAATGCGATCGCTCCCGGGGTCACCGCGACCCCGCAGCTGCAGGTCGATGCCGACGCGGCCGGATTGAGCTACGACGACATGGTCGCCGTCTACGCCCGCGACGTTCCCCTCGGCCGCGTCGCCCGCCCGGCCGATATCGCCGCCGTCGCCGCGTACCTGCTTTCGGAGCCGGCCGGCGCCATGGTCGGCCAGGTGATCAGCGCCAACGGAGGAAGTCTGACGTGAACCTGCGTCCCGCCTCCGTCACCCGGGTTGTCGCCCGGCGACGTTTCGATCAATGCCTGGGGAACGCCGGGATCAAGGTGGACCAGGCGATGACGCGATGAACCTGCCCGATGTCGCCCCGAACCCCTCGCCCGCCTTCCCATCCGGGTATCGCGCCGCACTGTCGCTGACCTTCGATGCCGACGCCGAGACCGGCGTGCTCGTCCCCAAACCGTCCGGGGTCAACGACGCGATGGCCATGACCCACCAGGCGTTCGGGCCCAAGGTCGGCGTGCCACGGCTGATGCGCATCCTCGCCGAGGAAGACGTACAAGCCACATTCTTCGTCCCCGGATGGACGGCGCGACGCTATCCCGACCTGGTCAGAACGTTGATCGATGCCGGGCACGAGATCGGCCACCATTCCGACCTGCACTACCCCGCCCCGACGTTGACGAAGGCCGAGGAGCGGGCCGATTTCGAGCGGGCACTCGACACATTGCGCGCCCAGGGAGCCGACGTGCGCGGCTACCGCGCCGCGTGGTGGCAATCGACCTGGTTTACCTACGATCTGCTCGCCGAGCACGGGCTGAGCT
>JANMJD010000354.1:0-4902 GCA_031371195.1 Actinomycetes bacterium
GATCACGAAACGGTGGATCGAGGCTTAGGCGACGAGGAGAGCACTTCGCGTTGGCGGTCGCTGAGTTCGTCGAGCGGGTCGTTGCGTCGCCGTCTTCCCATCAGGGTCGACACGATGCTGGGATCGATCACGGTTTCGCCGTCGTGGATGCGGCGTGCGGCGTCGGCGAGCGCAGCGGCGACGAATACCCATTCTTTGAGGGACGATCTCTCACATCGGCAAGTCCTCGCGACCGGCAACGACACTCCCAACCACATCGCCGAAGCAGCGCCAGTGACGAGCACGGTGCGCGACGTTCCGACCTGCAGTCGAGTCGGACCCGACGAGGGCCTCGACCACGACAGTGTGGCCACCTTCGACAACCTCGCTGCCGTCCCGAAATCCGTGCTCACGACTCGGCTTGGCCAACTCGGCGTCGGTGGTCGACGACAGATCTGCGACGCCCTCGACGCCCTCGCCAACTGCTGACCATCGAGCACTGCGCCGGGACCCACGAACTCAAGAATGGCGCTGCAGTCCCGTCCCGTGCGACATGCATCAGCTTGAGTGCGACCCACGCCGAGCGTCCGGGATCCATCGTTTCGGCTCGCCTCGAAAGCAGCGCGATGCCGCCCGGTATCGACGGATTCTGTCGTGAGACACCCGGTTGATCATGCTCCGGCGGCCAGGGCGTGGATCGGAAGTGGCCACGCCGACACCATGGCGCGCCGGACGGGTCTGTCGGTGATCCCCGTTCCTCATCGGTCGCGACTCGCTGAACGCAGGTCGCGTCAGAGGTCGATGCCGAGGTCGGGCCAGTCGTATTCGATTGTGCGGGTTGGTGGTTCCGGCCGTCGGATGAGTTCGGGGGTGTGGGTGCGGATGGCGTTGGCGAGCGCTTCGAACGCTGAGGCGTTGGGCCGTGGTCGACGGCATCGAGGGTGTCGACGGCTTGGGTGGCGACGTCGGGGTCGATGGTCTTGCCGTGGGCCCAATCGCGCCATGTTTCAAGGGCTTCGAGTTGTCGGATAGCGGTGTCGTAGCGCTCGGGGAGGTAGTTGTAGTCATCGAGGAGATCGGTGAGACGGTGGTCGTGACGGAGTTCGTCGACCCGCCGGGCGGTACGAGCAGCGTCGTTGCGATACGGAGCGATCTCGGCGGCGGCGGTCGTCAGGTTCTGTTGGGCGATCTGGTGGCGTTCGGTGGCCTCGGCAAGTCGTTCCTTCGCCGGGCGGCGTCCGATGAGGCGGTGGTCGTCGAGGTTGCAGGTCGCCGCGGCGAGTTCGTGCTTCGCCTCGGCCACTTCCGCTGTAGCGCGGTCGTAGACGTCGGCGTACGGCCGTAACGCGGTGACGGCGGTCGTGGCTGCCTCCGCCGCGTGTTGGCGTGTTTCGGCGCGGGTGGCCCGGGCGGCCTCCATCGTCTGCAGTTCGTCGGCGGCGTGGTTGGCTTCGGCGACGGCGTCGTCGCGCAGGGTGTTCCACCAGTCGGGGATCTGGCACCGTGGCTGCAGTTCTGGGACACGGGGCCGCTGGGGGAGTTGGTTGGCGAGTTCGCGTCGTTGAGCAACCGCGGGGGTGTCAGCGCGGTCGCTGGCCATGACCTGCTCCAACACGTCACGGGCGGCGTCGATGGTCGGTTCGGGGGTGATGACGTAGGCGGTGTTGTCGTCGCGACCGCGGGTCATCGTGACGTAGAACCCGCGTCCGGTCGTGGCGGGGGTGATCAGGTTGGCGCTGATCGTGCGGGTGTCGGATTGGTTGCCTGGTTCGGTGGCGGCGTACCCGAGGTGGACGTGTTCAGCGACGTAGCTGTTGGGGAGGATGACGGTGTCGTCACGGTCGTGGCGTTGGGCGGTGATGTCGCCGGTATCGGTGATGTGGGTCACGGTCCACAGTTCACGGTTGCGGACCACGTCGCCGTCGGTGCTGCGCAGGTGGCGGTCGTTGCGGCGGGTGGCGATGACGTCACTGACGAACAGTTCTTGATTGTTGGCGCCGTACGCGAAGCGGTTGTCGTCGAGTTCGCCGAGGTCGAGGCGGCGGTGTTGGATCGCCCGGTTGAGCAGATCGACGTGATCGTTCGTTGCGGTCGTCACCGCAACGCTCTGCCCGTGACGATTGGCGGTGATCCAGCGGTCGGTGATTGTTACCAGATGCTCATCGAGAGTGCCGGGGACGATCCGCCCGTAGTCGATGTACGCGTCGAGCGCTGTCGGGTCGCCGCGGCGTAGCCCGAGCGACGCCGCTGCTTCCCACGGGCTGCTGAACCGGTGGATGCGTTCAAGTTCATCAACCCGCCCGACCGAGCAGACCTCGTGGAACATCCCACCACGACCGACGGCTTGGAGCTGACGCGGGTCACCCAACAAGGCGAGTCGCCACTGGTTGAGGTCGGCCAAGCAGGTGAGTCGGTCGAGGTCGTTGGTGGCGAGCATGCCGGCCTCGTCAACGATCAACGTTGTGTGCCGTGGCAGGTTCCATTCGGTCCGGGGTGGCCGGTCGGGTTGGGACCATTCGTAGATCAGTTTGGCGACCGTGTCTGCTTTGGTGCCGGTCTCCCGGGCGAGGACACGCGCTGCTTTCGCCGTGGGTGCGACGGCGTACACGTCACGGTGTTGCCCGTGGAGGTCGTTGACGGCGGCGGCGAGCATCGTGGTCTTGCCGGTGCCGGCCGGCCCGACGACGAGTACGAGCCGGGCGTGTCCGGCGACTGCGGCGGCGGCGTCGAGTTGGTGGACGTCGAGCCGGTTGCTGCGAATCGTGGTCGACGGTTCCGGTCCAGCGGTTTGGTTGTCGAGTGCCCATGTCAGGATGCGTTCCTCCTGGGCGATGACGGCGTCGCTGGTGAAGTGAGCGGCGATCGGTTCGATCCACACCGACCGCCCATCCGACACCCGAACCCTCGCCGTCTCAGCGATGGTCGGGTCGAGGTTGACGCTGTGATCGATGACCAGGTCGGTGCTGCGTTCCAGGAACGTCGCCCACCGTTCCCCGTCCATTCCGGGATGTGGGCGGAGTTCGTCGGTCAACGTCCGCAGGACATCCATCCGATGCCACGTCGACGACCTCTCCGACAGCACATCGATGATCTCAGCGGTCGTCGTGCGCTGTGGCGGTTCGCGTTCCTGGGCGGCGTGGCGGATGCCGTCGACCAGGCCGGCCGGGGTGATCCCGAGGGTGCCGGCCTCGGCGAGCCGCCGTGTCCGCAGATCAGGGACAGCCTCACCGGTCTTGTGACCCCGGGTGTCAGCGGCCGCTTCGCGTTCCATCGCCGCCCGCTCAAACCGGGTCGGGTCCCGACCCTCCCGCGCCGAGAACTCGCCGAGCTTCGCGGCCAGCGCCGTGTCGACTTGGGCGGCGCGTTTCGAGAACACATTAAGCAACTCCCGCGGGACGCCAGTGATCTCCGCCTGACCGTTGACAATCGGCTCAAACCGGACACCGAACCGTTCGGTCAATTCGGCGCGCAGGACGGATTGGTAGAGGCCGCCGAGGGTGCGTTGGTGCTTCTTCAACATGCGGGCATCGAGCGCGAACCAACGGCCGTCCTCGACGTGGACTTTGGCGGAGATGACGATGTGGGTGTGGATCTGCGGGTCATCCAATCGTGAGGTCGACTGACGGAACGCGGCGACCGTCAACCCTTCGCTGTCGGGATGGAGCCGGGCGCCGTTCGAGCGGATCCGGGTCGTCGCCCCGTACCGCTCCAACGTCTCGACGACGGCATTGACAGCCACATCGTGGGCGTCGAGAAGCCGCTGATCACCGGCCAGCGCCCACCACACCGACAACGACTTCGGCGCCGACACCGTCGCATCAAATCCGGACACCGCCCGCACCACCCGACCATCCGCCAGGATGCGATCGACCAGCGGGAAACCGAGCGTCGCCCCCGTCGTCGGATCACACCCCGACAGCAGTCGTTCAAGCGCTTCGCCGGTGACGTCACCCGTCAGGCCGAACCGGTCAGCCTGACGGCCGGCCCACCGTCCCGGAATCTCGCCCTCGGCTTCCGTGAGGTATCGGGTGTAGTACGCCGCGGTCGCTGACGCCGATGACGGCGTACAGCGTGGTGACCCGCATCATGACCGCACACCGCGATCCGTGGGCACCTGTCTGTCCTCTTCACATCGCGTTCGAGCCGAAGGCGAGAACATCACGAGTCAGACGTCGAGCAGCGACAGCTGCGAATCGTCGGCCGGGTGTGTGCGCTTCACGGAGCGCTTGGCAGGAGCAGGCGTGCACCCGGCGGGTGCTGCGACTGGCGGGAGTTCGGCGGTCAGGCCGAACATGGCGGCCGGGACCGAGATCCGATACGTGGTCGATGAGAACCCGCCGTAGCCGGAGCGGGACTGCTCGATCGTGAGCAGGCCATGGTGACGGAGCCGGTTGACGGCGCGGCCGACCGTGTCCTTGGCGACGCCGAGCGACGCGGCGAGATCGCGAGTCGACGCCGTGGCGACCGACAGGTCTGCGTCGCCGGTGGAGCGGGCGAGCAACTCTTCGAGCAGCATCCAGGAGCCGGCGTCGAGGACGCGGCGAAGATGTGCAGCCGCCGGTCGAACCACGACCGGACGCCGGGTCGGCTCAGCGGCCACCGACCGCCTCACGATGCAACGCACCGGCGCCGAGACGCACGACGGTGCCGGTCGTCATCAACTCGATCAGCGCCCAACGAGGGACCCGCAGACACGAGCCGAAGCGGATCACTGGCAGCCCGACGGTGCCGTCACTGGCGAGATAGGTGGCGGCAAGCTCGTAGGCGAGTGAGCGGCTGATGCGCAACAGGCGCGCCGCTTCGGCGATCGTCAACAGCGGACGAACATCGTCGCTGAGCAGGTTCGACTCGACCACGACAGCCATAGGGGGAGTCGTTGATACACCCGCCGATCAAGAACATCAACCGGCGAAAAATCGCTGC
>JANMJD010000366.1:0-3115 GCA_031371195.1 Actinomycetes bacterium
CGATCGCGTCGACCTGCTCGGGGGTGAAACGTCGGAACCTCGCGGCCGCCTCATGAGCGCGTTCGGCCATCCGGCGCGCCTCGGCGATCGAGTCGAGATCGAGATAGCCCACGGTCATCGAAGCCCCCTTGCCCTGCTCGCGGGCAGCCACCCGACGAGATCGAGGCCGCTGACACACCTCATGCACATGCGCGACGCACCTCGTCGAGCGTGAGCCCGTTCAGCCCGAGCGCGCCGAACGATCGACCGAGCGAGCGGTAGTCGACGCCGGTCAGAAGGGTTGCGGCGGCGACCATTGCGTCGATGGACGGGGTGGGAACGCCGGCGGCCGCCCCGGCCGAAGCAAGGGGGACCAACGAGCAGGCGACATCATCGCCGAGCAGCCGGCGAAGCGACACTCCCGGCAGCGACACGTCGTCGAACGCCGGGATCGAGTGCCATGTCTCGTGCAACGACAATCCAGGTGCTACTCCGTGAGCTGCGGCGATGGCGCCGGCCGCCGAATCGAGATCACGCACGCCGTAGGCGAAAGCCACCCGTCGCCGCTCCTCGTCGATCGACTCGCAGACGCCGGCGACGGTCGGTGAGAGCAACTCCGATCGCCTCACCGTGCCGCGCTCGGCCAGCCCGGTGTTGAGCACGACGGGAGCGACGTTGAGCACGCCGAGGACGTCGGACAGCGAGGAGTCGAGGGTCGAACCGGCGGCGATGATCATCGGCCACACCACGGCAAGTCGGGAGGCTCCGGAACTCGCACGCACCATGGCAAGTCGGGTGTGGATGTCGAGTCGCCCAGGCGCGGACGTCGATGCGAGGTATGGCGGCGCAGCGAGTTCGGCCAGCGTTGGCATCGCCTCGACACTGCAACGCATCAGCTCACGACGAAACTCGACCGCCCCGAAGCAACGGCCGGGAACCAGTGCGACCGTCTGATCGGCTTGCAGGTGGGGGGCGAGCAGCCCGGCGATGGCGCACTGATGGAGCGAGGGCGTGGCCACGATCACGACCTCGGCACCGGCGATCGCCGCGTCGACGCCGGCGGCGACGACCACCGACGGGTTCGGCCCGGTCGTCACGCCGAAACGATACGTGCCGACGAGGTGCGCGCCACGAACGGTGACCGAGGCAGGGACCTCGGCGGCGACCGGAGACCAGATCCGCACATCCAGGCCCTCGGCGAGAGCTTCGCAGGCCATTGCCAAACCCACCGGTCCAGCACCCAGTACGGCGATCGAACGAAGCGGGGCGCGGGGCGCGGGCGCGTCGAGGAGACCGGGGGCGAGACCGGCTACCACGGAACGGAACTCGGCGTCAGACACGCTTGCACCTCACCCGGGCGGATCGAACGCGACGGCTCAGCGGCCGCCCAATTCGGGGATGACGTCGAACAGTTCATCCGACGGTCGAGGAATCACGTGCACCGCAACGACCTCACCGACCTTGTTGGCGGCGATCGCCCCGGCGTCGGTGGCGGCCTTGACGGCTCCGACGTCACCGCGCACCAGCACGGCGATCAATCCGCCGCCGGTGATGAATCGCGACACCAACTTGACGTTCGAGGCCTTGACCATTGCGTCGGCCGCCTCGATCGCCGCAACGATGCCGCGGGTCTCGATCATGCCGACGGCGACCTGGGGGATTTCGCTCATGACTTGCTCCTCGTAGTGCGGGTTCTCCCGGCCGGGGCGGCCGGGGATGGTTCGGATGACGCCGACGGCGGGTCGGCCGCGGCCGCCATGTCGACGTGGTCGACGATGGCGACAATGGTCAGATCGGTCGGCTTGCTGCGGGTGGCTGCGGGTTGACGAGCGGCCGAGCCGCGCAGCACGAGCACCAGATCTCCGGCGCCTGCGCCCTGGGCGTCGGTGGCCACCTCGACGTCGCCGATCGGCGCGCCGAATCCGTCGACCCGTTGGACGACCAGCAGCTTTGTGCCGCTGAGTCCTCCGTCCTTCATGGTCGCAGTGACCGATCCGACAACCTTGGCGAGTTCCATGGCGACCTCAGAATGCCTGCTGGTACCAGGCGCGTTCGCCCGGGCTGACGGTGTCGTCGTCACGATCGGGCAATGCCATCCAGGCATCGTGCTCGTACTGGGCGATGGCCACCACGGCGTCGATCAGCAGCGGGTGGAACGTCTCGCCGGTCAGCGACGATGCCTGGAGCAACTCGATGGCGTCGGGGATGGTGGTGGGCAATGGACGGCCGAGCTGGTTCTCGTACTCGTCACCGTCGGAGAAGTGCTCCGGTTCGATCTGCTGCTCGATGCCCTGCAGCCCGGCGGCCAACTGGGCGGCGATCACCAGATACGGGTTGCAGTCCGAAGCACCGTCGCGTTGTTCGATCCGCACGGCGGCATCGGGTCCGGTGATCACCCGCAGCCCGACGGTGCGGTTGTCGTAGCCCCAGGCATCGGTGGTCGGACAGAACGAGTACGGCACCCGGCGGCGCATGGCGTTTGGTGTCGGCGAGCCGAATAGGGCGTTGGCCCGCATGTTGCGCTGCAGCCCTCCGAGATACCACCGCCCGACATCGGAGAGCTTGCCCCGTGCCGCCATCGGGTAGCCACCGTCGAGACCGATCAGCGACTGGTGGATGTGCATCCCGCACCCCGATTCAGCGGCGTAGGGCTTGGCGACGAAGCTGGCCAGCCGACCGTGCTGCGCGGCGATGTCCTTCACGCAATGGCGGAACAGCACGGCGTTGTCGGCGGTGGTCAGCGCGTCGTCGTACTTGACGTTGATCTCGAACTGGCCGGGCCCGTACTCGGAGTTCGAGGCCTCCACGACGATGCCCATCTCGGTGAGCCCGTTGCGGATCGGGGCGATGATCTCCTCGTCGAGGTTCGAGCGCAATGGGCTGTAACACTGGATGTCGGCGTCGCGAGGCATCCCTGTGGCCGGATCCACCAGGTAGAACTCGACCTCGAAGCCGATCATCGGCCGAAAGCCCATCGTGTTCGCCTTGACGATGACCGCCTTGAGCACGTCACGCGGGGCCATCACGCAGGTCGAGCCGTCGGCCTCTTTCGTGTCGCACAACACCATCGCGTAGCCCGGCCGCCAGGGAATGCCCCGCACAGTGGCCAGATCGGGGACGATCTCGACATCAGGGA
>JANMJD010000373.1:0-18920 GCA_031371195.1 Actinomycetes bacterium
GCCGGAATCCGGGTTGGGCTTCGAGCTCGGCCTCGGTCGCCGGGTTGAGATCTATGGGGCCGACCTGTGCCGACGCCGCCCCGGATGCAGCTCCTGCCCCCGTTGCGCCCGGGCGCCTTGCCGTCGACGACCCGGCATTGCCGGGCACCACACCCGGTTCGGTGGTCTCACCCAGCCGAGGTACGAATACCCGGTCGCCATCGGCCAAGGCCACGGCCAGGTTCAATGCGCCGGGGTCACCATCGGGTGCCGCACCTCCTGCCGCGTCGATCAACTGGTGTATCCGGGCTCCGGCGGGGAGGGTGAACACACCGGGATGAAGTACTGCCCCGGCGACCTGCACGACGACAGTCGACGGCGCTGTCGTCGTCGACGGAATGGTCGTGGCGGTCTCAACGTGCGGTTGAGGTGCACTCTGTTTGGTGCCACCGGCACCCGAGGAAGCAGTAGCAGGCGAGCCGGACGACCCCGCGGCATATGGAAGCGAGCGCTCCACGGGTGGTGGCGGCGCGTGCAGCAGCCACCAACAACCACTGGCGATGACCAGCATCGATCCGGCCGTGGCGACGAGTTTGCCGACCCCGAACCAGGCCAACCAGGACCGAATTCGCTCGGGTATGGGGACGACGGGAGCGGGACGAGCAACTTCCACCGGCGGGCCTCCTCAGTGGTGCGGGCGCGCCGAGATTCGGGCGCCGAACGCATCGGCTTGAGGGGGAGGCGTCGCTCAGGCTACCGGGCGGGCGACGGTCTCGACCGCGCCATGCGCATCGTTCATCAGGGTGCGTCGGGCGACCCAGTCGGCCTCGACCTCGAGTGGAATCCGCAGATACGCCCCGTGATGCCCGTGGCGATGGAACCGTCCGACGGCATAGGCGCCGAGATAGCGCACGAGAAAGCCGATGACTCCGTGACGGCGCCACTGACGAACATGGACGAGCTCGTGGCGGAGCAGATAGTCGGACCGCTCGCAGCCGCGGCGAACGATCACCGTCGTTCCCAAAGTGATCCCGGATGCTCCCCGCGGAACCGGTCCCCCGATCCACAGGCGATAGCCGTCACGGTGTTCGATCACCGACCCAGACTAGAACAAGCGGCTGGTCAGGTGCTTCCGGTACACGGCCGTCCGCGGATCCTCGGGGCCCATCAGGGCGAGGATGTCGACGTACTCCTGTCGCGCCTCCTCGTCGGCCTTCACCCGATCGAGCAGTCCGTCGAGTTTGTCCTCGTAGTCATCGGCCGGTTTCGTCGACAGCCGGGCGGCGGCGGCAACTCGACGGGTCGCCTCGGATTCGGGGATCCGGGCGAGCAGGGCCAACGCGTCGTCGACTCGACCGGCGGCCACGTACTGTTCGCCGAGCGCCAGGATGGCGTCCTCGTGGTCGGGACGGATGTCCAGCACCTGGAGCAGGCTCTCCTCATCGCCGGCGGCCAAAAGCGCCTCGATCGTCAGCTCCTCGGGCGACGGCCCGAGGCCGTCGACGAAGGCCTGCACCTCGTGTTCGGGCAGAGCACCGACGAAGGCGTTGGCCACCACGCCACCCTGCATGGCGAACACCGCCGGAATCGACTGAACCCGGAAGGCCTGCGAGATCTGCGGATTCTCGTCGACGTTGACCTTGACAAGCACGACCCGGCCGTTGGTCGCGTCGGTGACCTTCTCGAGGATCGGTCCCAACGTTCGGCACGGGCCGCACCACGGGGCCCACAGGTCGACGATGACCGCATTGGTCATCGAGCGGTCGAGTACTTCGGTCTGAAAGGTCGCGTCCGTGACGTCGATAGCCATGTGATGCACGATATCGCCCGCGCTGCGCACGACCGGAGGACTCCACGTCGGCGAGTTCCGGTGGACCGGTCTCGCCGATCACCGATCAGCGGCGCTACGGTCGCATTCATGAGCGAGGGGGCGCCAGGTATCGACGTGGCGCAGGTGAGTCGATGGCTCGACGTGCACGTCGACGGTGCTCGCGGCCCATACGACTTCTCGATGATCGCCGGTGGGCATTCCAACCTCACGTTCCGGGTGACATCGGCGAGTGGCGGGCGGTACGTGCTTCGTCGGCCGCCGCTCGGCCATGTGCTGGCCAGCGCCCATGACATGGGCCGCGAGCACCGAATCATCACCGCGCTGCAGGACACACCGGTTCGCGTCCCGCCCGCACTCGGGCTGTGTACCGACATTGCGGTCAACGGCGCACAGTTCTACGTGATGGGCTTCGTCGATGGCCACGTCATCCGCGATCGCCAGCAGGTCGAGGACCTGTTGACCCCCGCGCAACGTCACACGGCCGGCGTGTCGCTCGCCGACACGATGGCCGCCATCCACGCCGTCGACGTCGATGCCGTGGGCCTGGGGCGACCTGAGTCGCAAGGACGGCTATATCGCCCGACAGTTGAAGCGGTGGTATGGGCAGTGGAATTCGCAAAAGACGCGCCAGCTGGCCGCCATCGACGAGGTCCACGACGCGCTCTGCGCCCGGATTCCGACGCAGCGCGAGGTGGCGATCGTGCACGGCGACTATCGCCTCGACAACTGCATGGTCGGCAACGACGGCCGAATCGTCGCCGTCCTCGACTGGGAGATCTGCACGCTGGGCGACCCGCTCGCCGACGTCGGACTGCTGCAGGTGTACCACACCGGTCCCGACGACCGACCGACCGCATGGACCGGCGAGGCGACGACAGCCGAGGGATTTCCCAATCGGGCCGACCTCCTCGCCCGCTACGCACAGGTCAGCAGTCGCGATCTCTCGGAAATCGATTTCTATGTGGCGTTTGCATTTTGGAAGCTCGCCTGCATCCTTGAAGGCGTGTATGCCCGATATGTGGGGGGCGCGCTCGGCAAGCGTGATCCGGCCGAACTTCTTCCGTTCAAGTTGCAGGTCGACGCGGCGGCCGCCCGGGCGGCCGACTACGTGGTGCGGCTCGGATGACCGACTTCGTGACGATCACCCAGCGGCCGACGCTGCATGAGCCCGTGCTGATCGTCATGCTCTCCGGTTGGATCGACGCCAGCGGGGCCGCCGCCGCGGCGATGAGCGTGCTCGAGTCGGAAACCTCCGCCCGCACGATCGCCACATTCGATCGCGACACCTTCATCGACTACCGGGCACGCCGGCCGATCATGGAGATACGCGACGGCCGCAACAGCCGCCTCGTGTGGCCCGACATCGAACTCAAGGCCGGTCGGGATCGCACGGGTCGCGACATCCTGCTGCTCACCGGCCACGAACCGGATATGGCCTGGTCACGGTTCGCCCAGAGCGCCGCCGGCCTCGCCGTCGAGTTCGGCGTGGGCAAGGCGATCGGCATCGGTGCATACCCGCTCGCCGTGCCCCACACCCGCCCACCGAAGCTGTCGTGCACCGCGCCTGCCGTCGAGGTGGTCGATCGCCTGCCGTTCCTGAAGAGTTCTGTCGATGTGCCGGCGGGCATGGAGGCTGTGCTGGAGCACACGTTCCACGAACACGGCATCGAGACCTTCGGAATCTGGGTACAGGTGCCGCACTACGTCAGCCAAATGAGCTATCCGGCGGCCACCGTCGCGCTGCTCAGCGCCCTGGGCGAGGTGACCAACCTGGTGGTCGACGACGCCGGCCCGCGCAGCGAGGCCCTGTTGCAACGCTCCCGTCTCGACGATCTCGTCGCCGGCAACAAGGAGCACGAGGCGATGGTTCACCAACTCGAGCAGCTCTACGACGCCGACGATCCATTCGACGGCGACGTTCGCCACCACCCGTCGATGGGTGGACCGATCGACGGCAACGAGTTGCCATCGGGCGAGGAACTGGCCGCCGAGCTGGAACAGTTCCTGCGCGATCAGGGCTGAGCCCACCGGTCGCGGCGACCGGTCGACTTTTCGAACACCACAACAGGGGGAACCGGAATGAAGGTAGACGGCGGTCTGGGGACCGATCTGAGCCGAGTGGCCCAAGCGGCGCGTGACACCGAAGCGGCCGGTTACAGCGGGGCGTGGACGGCCGAGACGTCGCATGACCCGTTCCTCCCGCTCGTGCGGGGCGCCGCGCACACCCCCACCCACCAGTTGGGCACGTCGATCGCCGTCGCTTTCGCCCGCAGCCCGATGACGCTGGCCAACATCGGCTGGGACCTGCAGGCGTACTCCAAGGGCCGATTCATGCTCGGTCTCGGAAGCCAGATCAAGCCCCATATCGAGAAGCGCTTCTCGATGCCGTGGAGCCACCCCGCACCTCGGATGCGCGAGCTGATCATGGCGATGCGGGCGATCTGGGAGTCATGGCTGACCGGCGGGAAACTCGGCTTCCGCGGCGAGTTCTACACCCATACGTTGATGACGCCGTTCTTCGCCCCCGACCCCGACGACCTGGGCGATTTCGGTCCACCGAAGATCTTCCTGGCCGGTGTCGGCGAGCTGATGACCGAGGTCGCCGGCGAGGTGTGTGATGGCTTCATCTGCCATGGGTTCACCACTGAGCGCTACCTACGCGAGGTCACCCTCCCCGCCCTCGAACGGGGCCGCGCCAAGGCCGGCAAGACGATGGAGGGGTTCGAGATCGTTGGACCAAGCTTCGTCGTCACCGGTACGACCGACGAGCAGATGGCCGCGGCCACCGGCGGGACCCGGCAACAGATCGCCTTCTACGGCTCCACGCCGGCCTACCGCGGGGTGCTCGAGCTCCATGGCTGGGGCGGCCTGCAGGATGAGTTGAACTCGCTGTCCAAGCGCGGCAAGTGGGTGGAGATGGGCGACCTGATCACCGATGAGATCCTCGACACCTTCGCCGTCGTCGGCGCCCCCGAACAGATCGCTCCCGAGTTGCACGCCCGCTACGGCGACGTCATCCAACGGATCAACTTCTACGCACCCTATTCGAGCGATCCGGAGCGGTGGAGCGGCATCCTCGCCGCACTGAAGGCCAACTGAGCGAACCGAGGGAGATCGCCGCGGCGGATTCGGTGGTCAATGCACGAGGGCGAGGACCTCGTCGAGATACTGCTCCCGACACTTCGAACGCTGCAGCTTTCCACTCGACGTCTTGGGCAGCGTTCCCGGCTGCACCAACATCACGTCGCGGGGCGGCAGCCCACACACCTCCAACGTTCGGGTATGGATGGCGTGGCGGATCGGGTCGAGCTCGGTCTCCTTCGTCTCGGCCACGACGACGACGGTCTCCTTGCCCTTGTAGCCCTCGACGCCGAAGGCGATGACGTTGCCGGCGCGCACGCCGCGCAGCACACCGATCGCCCGCTCGATGTCCTCGGGAAACACGTTGCGGCCACCGACGATGATCACATCCTTGATCCGACCACAGACGACCAACTCGCCGTCGACCATGTAGGCCAGGTCCCCGGTGCACAGCCAGCCGTCGTGGAACAGCTCGGCCGTCGCATCGGGGCGCTTGTAGTACCCCGAGGTGACCGACGTGCCGCGGATCAACAGTTCGCCGACCGAGCGCTCCGGCCGTTCCAGGTGGGTCTCCGGATCGACGATGCGCATCTCCAGCCCGGGTACGGGACGGCCGAGCAACGCCAGGCGCCGCACGGCGAACGCCTCGTCGTCGGGGTCGGTGAGTTGGACCGGCGTGGCGACGCGGTCCCGTTCGAGCACGATCCGGTCGACGACGTCGCAGACCATGCCCCGGCCACGGCGCGGAAACGAACCGGCGATCGCCACCTCGGCCATTCCGAAGGCGGGGAACACTCCCCCGGCGGCAAAACCGAATCGTTCCGCTTCGGCCACGAACGCCTCGACCGCGGCCGGGTCGACCGGCTCGGCCCCCGACAGCGCCATGGTCAGCTGCGAGAGATCGAGTCCCTCGGCCCGCTTCAGCGCCCGGGTGGCCAACACCCAGGCGAAGTTCGGCCCCGCCGTCGCCGTGGCCCGATAGTCCGAGATCCACTGCATCCAGTTGCCCGGTCGGGCCATGAAGTCCTGCGGAGCAGCCTGCACCAGGTCGATTCCCGTCGTCATCGGCAGGGCCAGGCAGCCGACCAGGCCCATGTCGTGATACAGCGGCAGCCACGACATCAAGATTTCGCCCGGCCCGATCTCGGCTGCGGTGCAGGCGGCGTCAAGGTTGGCGGTGAGCACCCGATCGGGGATCATCACCCCCTTGGGTTCACTGGTCGATCCGCTCGTGTACTGCAGGATCACAAGGCGCTCGGCATCGGGCGACGGGCACTCCCACCTGCCCGCCGACGGGTTGTCGGCTCCCGGCAGCACCGACGTCAGCGAATCGGTCACCGGATCGCCCGGCGCGGGGGCGTAGAACGGTGCCAACTGGTCGTCGATGAGCAACAACCGGGCCTCGCCGTGGCGGATGCGCAGCCGGGTGGACTCGATGAAGGCGTCGAGTGAGCCCATTCGCATCGGCAGAGGCAGGACCATCGAGGCGGCACCGGCCAGCCAGCACCCGCGCACCACGGTCATCAGGCTGCGGCTCGTCGGCCCCAGGATCGCCACATGATCGCCCGGGGCGATACCGCGTGCCTGCAGCGTGGCGGCGACGGCAAGGGCTTCGTCATGCATCTGACGCCATGTGACCACCTCGGCCTCGCCATGCCCGCGCAGCGACGCGCCGGCGAAGTACACCCGGCCGGCTCCGTCGGCGGATCGCTCCAGGCGTTCGATGACTGATCGTTCGGGTTCGGACCGTCCGAGTTCGGACCGTTCAAGTTCTGACATGGACTCCACCGTCCGCGACCGTACCCTCAGAGCCTGGTGAAGCGCATGTTTCGGATGCCCAGAGCCGCTCCGAGACCGCCAAATGAGGCCTCAAGGGGCATCCGCCGACAATTCCGCACTTCGTCATCAAACTGCAATGAAATGTCAGTAAGTGGTAATTTTGGCCTACGCGCAACCTGCGCGTAACTTTCCGATGACAAGTACAGTCTCATCTATCACCATGAGCGAGATTCATTCCCACGACGACCACTCAGGACGCTTGCGAGGCGCCGTACAGCGCGCATTTCGCTCAAGAAAGGCGCAACGCGCCACATATTCTTGTTCGATGTGTGGTCGTAGCGGCGAGTTTCTCGGCGGCCGGTGCGTCCCTTGTGCCCGGGTCGAATGGGCGGCCAGCAAGACGGTCGCGTCGGCCAAGCGTACGCAAACGGCCGGGACCACGGCTGCCTGAAGCACACCGTCCTGCCTGAATGACGACGTCCCGAATGACGCCGTCCTGAATGACGCCGTCCTGAATGACGACGGTGCGGTTGATGTCATGGAACGTCAACTCGATCCGCTCGCGCCACGAAGGTCTCGAACGGTGGATCGAAACTCACGCCCCTGACGTCATCCTGCTCCAGGAGACGCGCTGCGACGACGTTCGCTTCCCCTTCGAGCTGTTCGCCCGCCACGGCTTCGACGTCGCCCACCACGGACGTGATCACCGCAACGGCGTCGCCATCGCCAGCAGGATCGGGCTGGCCGATGTGCATCAAGGATTCGAGGACGACGCGCCGGCCCCGTTCGACGAGCCGCGCCTGGTCTCGGCGTCGGTCGGCGAGTGGCGTTTCCACTCGATCTACGTGCCGAATGGCCGTACCCTCACCGACCCGCACTACGAGTTCAAGCTCGACTGGTTCGCCCGGCTCCGCCGTCAGATCGCCGGCGATCTGCGTGCCGGTGTCCCGACGGTCATCGGCGGCGACTTCAACGTCGCACCGGCCGACCTCGACATCTACGACCCGAGCCGGTGGCGTGGTCAGACCCACGCCAGCCCTCCCGAGCGGGCGGCGCTCAGCGCCCTGCTCGACGAAGGATTGCTCGATGTGATGCGGGATCGCGAGTCCGGGGGCGGGCTGTACACGTGGTGGAACTATCGACCGGGCCAGTTCTCCCGAAATCGAGGCCTGCGGATCGACCTGTTCCTGCTCAGCGAGGACCTTGCCGGGCGAGTCACCCGCAGTTGGGTCGACCTCGACGCCCGAGGCGACACCCGACCATCCGACCATGCCCCAATCGTCGTCGATCTGAACTGAGCCGGCCGGAAGTGCCGCGCCGGGCCAGAACGTGGCGCAGCTCAAACAAGCCGAGGCATCGCCGCAACGGTCGCCTACCATGGCGGGCCATGCCTCCCACCGATGTGTCCGAGACTGCCATCGATGTCGCGCCGAGCCATCGTTACACCGCCGCGCTGGCCCGCGACCTCGAGACGCGTTGGCAGGATCGCTGGGATGCCGAGCGGACCTTCGAGTCACCCAATCCCGCCGGTCCCCTGGCCGACCCGAGCCGCCCCCTGCCGAACGACAAGCTGTTCATCCTCGACATGTTCCCGTACCCGTCGGGATCGGGGCTGCACGTCGGACACCCTCTCGGCTTCATCGCCACCGATATCTACGCCCGCTATCAGCGGATGTGCGGCGTCAATGTGTGCTATTCGATGGGTTTCGACGCCTTCGGATTGCCGGCCGAGAACTACGCCATGCAGACCGGTCAGCACCCGGCCATTACCACCGCCGCCAACGTAGCCACATATCGTCGCCAGCTGCGTCGGCTCGGGCTCTCCCACGACCGCCGACGGTCGATCGACACCACCGATCCGTCGTATTACCGCTGGACACAGTGGATTTTTCTGCAGGTGTACAACTCGTGGTACGACCATTCGATCGACCGGGCCCGACCGATCGCCGACTTGATCGCGTCGTATGCCGACGGCTCCCGTGCGACGCCTTCGGGCGAGGCGTGGGCCTCGCTGAGCGACTCCGAGCGGCATGCAATCGTCGATGGACAGCGCCTGGCCTACGTCGCCGAGGCCCCGGTGAACTGGTGCCCGGGCCTGGGGACCGTCGTCGCCAACGAGGAGGTCACGGCCGACGGTCGATCGGACCGGGGCAACTATCCCGTGTTCAAGCGCAGCATGCGTCAATGGATGATGCGGATCACGACCTACGCCGACCGGTTGATCGACGACCTCGACCTGCTGGAGTGGACCGACGCGATCAAGACGATGCAGCGCAACTGGATCGGGCGATCCGAAGGTGCGCAGGTTCATTTCGGGTCCGCCGCCGGGCCGATCACCGTCTTCACCACCCGCCCCGACACCCTGTTCGGAGCAACCTTCATGGTGCTCGCCCCGGAGCATCCGCTGGTCGACGGCCTGACCACCCACGCCCAGGCCGCCGATGTCGCCGCCTACCGCACGGCCGCGGCCGGCAAGAAGGACATCGACCGCTCGGACGACTCGAAGGTGAAGACCGGCGTATTCACCGGGTCGTATGCCACCAACCCGGTCACCGGGCAACCGATCCCCATCTGGATCGCCGACTACGTGATGATGGGCTACGGCACCGGCGCAATCATGGCCGTCCCGTGCGGTGACCAGCGTGACTTCGACTTCGCCCGCATCTACGGCCTGGCCGTTCCCGCCATCCAACAGCCACCCGAGGCGTGGTTCGCCGGACACGGCATCGAGGCCTCGCTCGACACCTCGACCTGGCCGTGTGCGTTCATCGGCGACGCGCCGTACGTACAGTCGGCCAATGCCTCGCTCGAGTTGAACGGCATCGCCTCGGTCACCGAGGGCAAGCATTTGACCAACGCGTGGTTGGAATCGGTGGGGGCCGGGCGGGCGACGATCAACTACAAACTGCGCGATTGGCTGTTCTCCCGCCAGCGCTACTGGGGCGAGCCGTTCCCGATCGTCTACGACGAGTCCGGTCAGGCGCACGCGCTACCCGACGAGATGCTGCCCGTACTGCTCCCCGAGACCGACAGCTTCTCGCCTCGGACCTTCGATCCCGACGATGAGTTCTCCAATCCCGAGTCGCCGCTCGACCGGCTGGAGGAGTGGATGCACGTCGAGTTGGATCTCGGCGACGGCGTCAAGCAGTACCGACGCGATTCCAACGTGATGCCCCAGTGGGCCGGTTCCTGCTGGTACGAGTTGCGCTATCTCGACCCGACCAACGAGAACGTCTTCGTCGATCCTGCGGTCGAGAACTATTGGATGGGACCGCGCCCCGAGATCCGCCCCGATCATCCGGGCGGGGTCGATCTGTACGTGGGTGGAGTCGAGCACGCCGTGCTGCACCTGCTCTATTCCCGCTTTTGGCACAAGGTGCTGTTCGATTTGGGACACCTGTCGTCGAAGGAGCCGTACTACCGGCTGTTCAACCAGGGTTACATCCTGGCGGCCGCCTACAAGGACGAGCGCGAGATCTACGTCGACGCGACGGCCGTCACGCAGATCGACGGACAGTTCGTCTACGAGGGCCAGCCTGTCACCCGCGAGTGGGGCAAGATGGGCAAGAGTCTGAAGAACGCCGTCTCCCCCGACGAGATGTACGACGCCTACAGCGCCGACACGCTTCGGCTGCACGAGATGTCGATGGGGCCGCTCGACGCCTCGCGCCCGTGGGAGACCCGCGACGTGGTCGGCATGTTCCGCTTCCTGCAACGGGTGTGGCGCACTCTGATCGACGAGTCGACCGGTGACAGCACGGTGACCGATGAACCCGCGGACGATGAGACCCGCCGCCTGCTCCACCGCACGATCGACGGCGTCGGCACCGACATGGCCGCCCTACGGTTCAACACGGCGATTTCCAAGCTGATCGAGTTGAACAACCATCTGACCAAGGCGGCAGGCCCCTGTCCGCGCGAGATCGCCGAGCCGCTCGTGTTGATGTTGGCGCCGATGGCCCCCCACATGGCCGAGGAGCTATGGGGCTCGCTGGGTCATGCGTCGTCGCTGGCGTATGAGGCATTCCCGATCGCAGATCCCGCTCTGCTGGTCGCCGAGACGATCGAGTACCCGGTGCAGGTCAATGGCAAGGTCCGCGGTCGGGTCACCGTTTCAGCCGATGCCGACGAGGCGACCGTGGTCGCCGCCGCCCGCATGCTGTCGCCGGTCATCGCCGCCTTGGACGGCCGCGAGCCGAAGAAGGTCATCGTCGTGCCGGGCCGCCTGGTCAACCTCGTCGGCTGATCGTCGCCGAACCGGCGATACCTCAGCCCGGCGACACTTCGACGAGGTTGTCGCAAAAGGTCGGCCCGTTGGCCAGGTCGCCGAGCCGGTCGCTGGTCAGGCTGTTCACACCGCCGGTGTCGGCGCTGATGCCCCACCGGCCGAACGGGACGGCGACCGTGCCGTGCGGGACCTTGTCGGTGACCTCGGCGGTGCACATGACACTGCCGAGATCGTTGTGAATGCGGATGGAGTCGCCGTCGACGATCCCTCGGGCGCCGGCGTCGGTCGGATGGAGTTGGCCGACCTGTGCGGGTTCCGCCTGGAGGAGGACCGGGAGGTTGCCGTACGAGGAGTTGATCGAATGGTGGCGCTTGAGGGTGAGCAACCGAAGCGGGTACGGGCCGTCGCCAGTGGGTGACTGCGCCGGCGCCCGGTACTCGGCGACGGGGTGAAGTCCCGCACCGCCGAGCGCCTCGCACGAGAACCCAAAGGTGGCGTCGGCCGCAACGGCCACCCCTACCGGCGGGCCGACCCGGGCGAACCCGTCCCGTCGAAGCATCCCGGCCGTCACTCCGGCGTCGTCGGCCGGCGAGCCGGCGAGGGCCAACTCCATCAACTGGTGGTCGTCGAGCCGGAAGATCTCGTCGGCGAAACCGAGCCGGGCGGCCAGCAGTCGCGCCACCTCGGCGTTCGACTTCGACTCCCCGATCGGCGCAATGGCGGCCTCGTTCCACGAGAGGTACGAGAACCCCCACGAACCCACCAGGTCGGCATGTTCGAGCATCGTCGTCGCCGGCAGCACGATGTCGCCGTAGCGAGCGGTGTCGGTCATGAACTGCTCGTGGACGACGGTGAACAGGTCCGGCCGCGCCAGTCCTTCGATGACCCGACGCTGATCGGCGGCGATCACGGCCGGGTTGCTGTTCCAGACGTACAGCGAGGCGATCGGCGGGGCCATGACCGGGTCCGTCAGCACCCGGCCGAGTTGGATCATGTTGACCGTGCGGGTACCGGCCGGAACGAGATCGGGTCGAGACAGGGCCGCCGGCTTGGTCGAACCGATCGATACCGCCCCGGCGATCCCGCCCGCCGGCCACCGCCATTGACCGGTGACGGCCGGGAGGCACTGAATCGCTCGCAGCGCCGAACCCGCCCCGGTGGACCGTTGCATGCCGACCCCGAGGCGGATCGCCGCCGGGCGCCGGGTGGCGTACAGATGGGCGAAGTCGAGGATCTCGTCGACGGTGAGGCCGGTCTCGGCCGATGCCCGTTCGGGTGTCCATGGCTCGACGGCCGCACGGTACGCGTCGAAGTCCGAGGTGCGGTCGGTGATGTAATCGGCATCGTGCAGCCCGTCGCGCACGATCACGTGGCCGACCGCCAAGGCCAATGCCCCGTCCGTGCCGACGTGGGGACGAAGGTGGAGGTCGGCGTACGCGGCGGTCCGGCTGCGGTACGGATCGACCACGACGAGCTTGGCGCCGTTGTGCTTGCGGGCCTGGCGAATCAACTCCCACGTATGGATCGACGTGGAGACCGGATCCATGCCCCACACCACGACCGTCGCCGCGTCGGGGAGGTTCTCCGGATCGGACCACGGCCAGGCGGTGAGGCCCGACAGCGCAAACCACTGGGGTCCACAGATCGATCGTTCCAGTTGGGTGGCGCCCAGCCGATTGAAGAGGGCTTGCATGGTGCCGAACGCGTCGAGGAGGCCCATCGATCCCAGGTACGAGTAACCCAGGATCGCTTCGGGTCCGTCGACGCCGATGATCGACTGCCAACGGGTCACGATCTCGTCGAGCGCCTCGTCCCACTCGATCGGCTCGAACTCCCCGCTGCCTTTGGCTCCCGTCCGCCGCATCGGCGTGACCAGGCGGTCGGGGCTGTACACACGTTCGAGATAGCGATCGACCTTCACGCACAGGTGGCGGCCCGTGATCGGATGCGACGAATCAGCCCGGATGTCAACGGCCCGCCCGGCGGCATCGACCTTGACCAGCGCGCTGCAGGCATCGGGACAGTCATGGGTGCAAGTGACGCGGACGACCTGGTCGATCATGGGCACCTCCCCTCGAGGTCGACCTACGCTAACACCACTAAGAAACGCGTCGTGCCCGTTGTCAGCGCACCGAACCGCCGCTGGTCACCGATTCCGCTGCGGTCCTCGCTGCGCTCGACACTCAGCCGGGCCGGTGATCCCACCCTGCTGTGGCCGGAGCGAGACGTTCCAGGATTCGTCGTTCTGCGGGCCACGCCTCGATGAGCGCCTGGGGTGGGATGCGGCGTGCGGCATAGCGCAGGGCAAGTGCCACGACGACGACGTCGTCGAGTGGGCCGATGATCGGAAGGAATTCAGGGATCAGGTCGATGGGTGAGAGCACCCAGAGGCCGGCGAATCCGACCGCAAGCTTGACTCGCCGGGGAACGCGAGGGTCCTTTCGGAGTCGGCGAGCAGTCGTGACACACGCGGGCAGGACCGTCGCCAGGTCCTTGGCGAGGCCGGGTGGCAGGCGACGAGCGAGGAGGATCATCACGGCCCACGAGGCGGTCAGCCCGACCAGACCGCCGATCAACCATCGTAGGAGCATGACCCGACAGATCGTAGTAGTCGGTCACCCGCGCCGGCTCGCAGGACGCGGTGGAGACGAACGTGCTCAAGGCGAGGCGTCACCACGTCTCCGACCGGTGTCTCATATCGCGTCGTCGACCTGTCGCAGTTCTCGCAGTCGAACCAGCGGGATCCGTCGCTCGGTCTGCTCCTGGTAGTCCTGGTAGTAGGGGCGATCCTCGGTGAGCGCCGCCCACGTCGCCGCGTAGTCCTCGCCGTCGACGATGTCGATCGCCGCCCAGTAGCGATGCGATTTCACGTGGCAGAGCACCTCGGGCGGGGTGTCGATCGAGGCCAGGTTGCGGAACCAGTCGGGATGTTCCGGCGCTCCGGAGTACGACCCGACGACGATCCGGTGCCCATCGGCATCGACCCAGAACGGCAGGGCGACCTTGTGCACGTTTCCCGAGATACGGCCGATGGTGTGGACGACGATGTGCTTCATCCCGGCTCCGGTCCACACATCGTCGGAGTCCGACGACTCCATCCCCTGGATGTGCCATCGGCTGATCTGGGGGATCTGCTCGCGCGGTGGTGTCTCGAACGGCAGGTTGCGCTGGCCGGCGGTCTCGCTCACGTCGGCCACCCTATCCGTGCCGCGGTGCGCCGATCCGGCCGGCGAACGCGGCGGTCATCCCGTCGCGCCAACCCCAGCGGCATGGCCCCGTCACGGCCAGACGACGTTCGTTGGAGGCGATCGAACCACGCAGCGTCCCGGCGATCTCGCGGACCTGCACCTCGGTCGGTCGACCCAGCATGTCGGCAAAGTGCGCGCCCCAGTCCTGGACCGTCGCCGGCTCGTCGCCCGCCCAGTTGACGATCGTCGCCGGGACGGACGCTGCGTCGAGCAACGCCTCGGTCTGGGTGCAGATGTCGTCCTCATGGATCGGGCTGTACCAGCACGGATCCCAGCGGGTGATGATCGGGTTGCCGGCGGCCGATGCGTCGAACTGCATCGATGGCAGACCGCCGTTCGGTCCGTACGAAGCATTCATCCGGGCGATCGTGACCGGCAGATCGAACGCCCTGGCGCAGAAGCGGGCGACGGCCTCCTGCGACAGCTTCGACATCGAGTAGGTGGGGGCATGCTGGGCGTTGACCTCACCGAGCGGATCGGTCTCGAGGAACACGTGGGCTGGGTCGTCGACCGGGCGGTAGACCGAGTGCGTCGACATCACCAGCGCGGCCTTGGCGGTACGGCAATGCTGCAGCAACAGACCGGTCGCCTCGCCGTTGACCCGGATGGCCGCGTCGAAATCCCAACCCGGGGCCATGTAGGCGGCGAGGTGCAACACGTAGGTGAAATCGGTCGGCAGCTCGTCGAACTGCCCGGCGTCAAGGTCGCACACCACCGTGCGGACACCGAGCGCGTCGATCTTCTCCCGGCTGCCCGGTGAAGAGAACCGGGCCGCGCCCCACACCTCGTTGTCGGCCGCGAGAAATCGTGTCAGCGGGTAGGCGATCTGCCCGGCCGGGCCGGTGACCAGGATCTTTTCGCCCGAGAGGCCCATCTTCTCCCCCACCTCGTCGCCGGCGGCCAGGCGGGCGACGGTGGCCATGTCGAACACTTCGAGATCGGGTGTGGCATCCGATGGCATCGTCGCCCCACCACCCCCGCCACGCGCCGCTCGGCGGTTGACCCACACTGTCGTCATACCCAGCTGTTTGGCCGGGGCATGGTCATGGAACAGGCTTTGGGCGATGTGCAGGATGCGGTCCGACGGCACCCCGATGCGCTGATGAGCGATGTGGAAGTTCTCGAGGCGGGGCTTGTAACCGCGGCACATCTCGGCGGTGATCACATGGTCGAAGCGGATCCCGAGCTTGGCTTCCGAGAGAGCGAACAGGTCGTCGTCACAGTTGGTGATCACACCCATCGTGTACTCCTCGGCAAGCGGGGCCAGTGCCTCGGCCGCGTCGGGGAACGCCGGCCAATCGCCGACCGATCCCCCGAACGTTGTCGCCTCATCATCGGTGACCTCGAAGCCGTACTCGGCCGCCATCGCCCGCAGCGACTGTGCCAGTATTTCGCGGTAGCGCTGGTACTCACCATGCTCGGCCGCCGATTCCGCCCGGGCGAAGGCCGCCAGCAATTCGTCGTCGGTCACCGTGATACCCGCGGCCGCGAACACCGGGCGGGCCGCGGTCAGAATGCCGCTCTCCCAATCGATGAGCGTTCCGTAGCAGTCGAAGGTGAGCACCTCGAAGGCGCCGAAGTCGATGGTCACTTCCGCAGTCTGACATGTCGACGATCCTCGAATCGGAGCCGCCGCCCTACGTCGCTCCGTCGGGACGAGATCACCCGGCGTAGTCGCCCGGGGCGTAGCGAGAGGCGGTAGTGCCCGCACTGATCCCCCAGATCGAGCCATCGGGCCCGCGGGTGATCGTGAACCCGAGAGGCACCTCGGTCACGGCGAGTGTCGTACGGTCGACGACCGCTCCGTTGGTCCAGATGTGGGCATCGGTCAACTCGATTCCCTCGGGCCGGCTCGGCAGGGGGACGGTATCGGTGATGACGCCGGCGACCGGATCGACGATCAGCAACTCCCCCGCTCGTCCCCCGCCACCACTGGTATCGACGCCGACGACGACGGAGCGTTCGTCGGCGACCAGCCGAACGGCGAATCCGCTCACGTCATGGGCGACCGGTAGATCGAACCGTATTTCACCGGTAGCCCCGTCGAAGGCGATGAGTCGACCGCGCCCGCTTGCTTGGCTCAACGCCCAGACCAGGCCGTTGGACACGGCAAGATCCATCCAGGGCTCATCAGGTAGGCCGAGAACGGTGAACACACCACTCGAATCGAGTCGCTCGATGCTGTCGTAGCCGCCAACCCAGACGGTACGACCTGCGGCGATCACCGCCAGAGCAAGTCTGTGCGGGCCGAACAGCTCCGAGACGGTGTTGTCGGCCGGGTCGATTCGCCGGACCACCTTTCCGCTGACGTAGATGGCGTCATCGCTGGCGGCCAACCGGTTCAACCCGCCCGCGCCGGGGCCTCCGACGTCGATGGTGGCCAACAGCGCTCCGGTGACGGCATCGATGCGGGCCACCGTTCCCGACAGTCGGGCGAGGACCCAGATCGAATCGAATGCGGAGATCGCGTGGTAGCCGAAGCGCCCGAGGCCCGCCACCGTCTGCACCTTCACGAGCGGACCGACGGACGCCCTCACCTGCTCGGAGAACGTCGCCGATGGCAGCGGGTTGGCGAGTAGGAAGACGTTAAAATCAAGCTCCGATCCGTTGTCGAAGTTCAGGCTGAACCGCCCATCGTGCTGCCCGTCAGTGAGCCGCGTCGATGTGCGACTGACGATGAGCGGGATCGTGAATCCGACACTGCCGTTGAGTGCGGAGATCGAGGTGCAGTCCGTCTCGGTGGGGCAATCCGCGGCGAGCGCCAACTCGCCATCCTCGGTGACGGGAGGAACGACGACGTGCCCGGCCCTCGCATCGAGGTCCGCGGCCCCGGACACTTGGAGTTCGTATCGCAGGACAACGGTTCCCGCGGCGTCGGCGACCGAGCCCGGTTCGATCGCCAACTCGATGGCCTGAATCGACGGGTCGAGGCTGAGTATTCCATCTGGCATCACGGCCAGTGGCGCAGGCACCGCGATCGTGGCCGCTGGCCCTGTGGTGGGAGCCGATGTCGTCGGCGATTCGGTAGAAGTCAAAGTTCGTTCGGTAGCGGTCGGATCGGACGTCGGTGACGAGCCACCCGGGCGTGACATGTGGTCGTCGGCCCGCATCACCAGCGCCCCTCCCAACAGGCCCGACGCCACGATCAACCCGCCGACCGCCCACCGTCGATGCCGCATGGTCGTCGATCTCGCCGACCATACCTCAATCTCGCCGACGTCGAGATGATGGAACGGGCGCGGATGGGGCGCACTGTCGCCGATTGCGCCGATTGCCGTGCGAAGCCGTTCGGCCAATGCCCACGGAGAACCAGTTTCGTCACGCCGGGCCATCGAGCACCTCCGCCAGTCGCCGCCGAGCGCGGGCCAATTGGCGACGAACCGTGCCGTCACCGACCCCGAGCCGAGCGGCGACCATCGGCGGCGTCAGGTCTTCCCAATACGTCAAATGGATGACCGCCCGCTGCTGAGGGCTCAACCGGATCAAGGCTCGGGCCACCTCGGGAATGAATTCGTGATGTTCGTATCTGTCGAGCGGCGCGGTCAATGCCTCGCGCCGAATCCGACGCTCGGTCGCCCGCCATTGCCGACGGGCGGCGTTCGTCACCGATCGATAGAGAAAGTTCTGTGGATCCGTCACACTCAGTTCGGGCGAGTCGAGCAGCACGACCATCACCCCCGCCACAAGGTCCTCGGCGTCGGACGGACCGATGAGCGTGGCTGCGAAGCGTACGAGTGCCGGGGCATATTTCCCATAGCACTCCTCGACTTCACCGATGTCCACACCCATACGATCCCACGGACCCCTCCGGCGGGTGACACGACTCGCCGAGCGGTCTACGGTCACGCGCATGGCTGCGACGATGCGCTTCAAGTCGGTCGAGGGCCGCTGGGTGATCGCCGCCGCCGTGCTCGGCTCGGGAATGGCGTTTCTCGATGGCAGCGTCGTCAACAGCGCCCTGCCCCACATCCAACGGACCTTCCACACCCAGTTGACCGGTCAGCAGTGGGTGATCAGCGGCTACCTGCTCACCCTCGGCTCCCTGCTCGTCGTCGGCGGGTCGCTCGGCGACCGGTACGGACGGCGGCGGGTGTTCGTCATCGGCCTGGCAGGTTTCAGCGTCACGTCGATGTTGTGCGGTCTCGCACCGAGCATCGGCTTCCTGATCGCCGCCCGCGTCGCCCAGGGCGTCGCTGCCGCGTTGCTCGTACCGGGCAGCCTGGCAATGCTGTCGTCGGTGTTCCTTCCCGCCGATCGGGCGGCCGCCATCGGAGCATGGTCGGGGTTGGCGGGCGTGGCCACCGCCCTCGGGCCGTTTGTCGGGGGATGGCTGATCGACGCCGTCTCATGGCGCTGGATCTTCCTGATCAATCCACCGTTGGGCATCGCCGCCATCGTCATCGCCCGCCGCTCGGTTCCCGAAACCCGTGCCGAGCCTCACCAGTCGACGATCGACGTGCGCGGAGCCGTCTCGCTATCGCTCGGGCTGGCCGGCGTGGTCTACGCCCTGATCGAGGGTCCGGGCCACGGCTGGGCGACGTCGGCCGTGGTCGCACTCGTCGGCGGACTTGCTGCGTTGGTGGCGTTCGCCCTCATCGAGACGCGGACCGCCGACCCGATGGTGCCGATGTCGATGTTCCGTTCGCGCCACTTCGCCGGCGCCAATGCCGCGACGTTCGTGGTCTGGGGAGCGATCGGCGCGGTGTTCTTCCTCCTCACGCTGCGCCTGCAGCTCGATCTCGGGTACTCGGCATTGGCAGCCGGCGCCGCCACC
>JANMJD010000382.1:0-8775 GCA_031371195.1 Actinomycetes bacterium
GCAGCGATCGGCCAACATGGTGCTGTGCCGACCTACCCGACCTGCCGAGATCCGGTTGATCGATCGAGGCAGCGATGAACCCGGAGCGTTCGATGCGATCACCGATCGTCGGCCGCTTCGCGCCGAGCCCCACAGGACCGCTCCATTTGGGCAACCTGCGTACGGCCCTGGTCGCCTGGCTGGCCGCCCGCTCGCAGGACGGTGGATTCCTGGTGCGGATGGAGGACCTCGATCGGGTCACATCCAGTCGGGAGCACGAACGATCGCAGCTCACCGATCTGGCGGCGATCGGCCTCGACTGGGACGCCGCGCCGGTCCGCCAATCCGAGCGGTTCGATCTCTACGAGACGGCGATCGCCCGGCTCACCGCCGCCGGCCTGACCTACCCGTGCTACTGCACCCGCCGCGAGATCCGCGAGGCGGTGACGGCACCGCATGGGGACGCCGGTGAGGGTAACTATCCGGGGACATGTCGTACGTTGAGCGCCGCGCAACGCCATCAGCATGAGCACACCGGTCGCCGACCAGCGCTGCGGTTGCGGGCGACCGTCGACCGGTTGGACTTCGTCGACCAGCATGCCGGACGAACGGGCGGAGCGGTCGCCGACGTGGTGCTGCGTCGTAACGACGGTGTGCCCGCCTACAACCTTGCGGTGGTGATCGACGACCACCTCCAGGGTGTCACCCAGGTCGTGCGCGGCGACGACCTGATCCCGTCGACCCCCGGCCAGATCCACCTGGCGAACCTGCTCGGCCTGCCGATTCCGCGATATTTCCACGTCCCGTTGGTGCTCGCCCCTGACGGCCAGCGCCTGGCCAAGCGCCACGGGGCAGTGACGCTCGACCAGTTGGCCAACCTCGGCGTGACACCGGCCGAAGTGCTCCGACGGTTGGCGGTCAGCGTCGGTCTCGTCGACCCGATCGATGCCGTCGCGCCACCGAAGGTGGCACGCGCCCTGGTGGGGCGATTCTCGCCGTCGAGCATCCCCTGGTCGCCGTGGAGGTTGTCGGCCGACGACCTGTGACAACATGCCCGCCATGTCCGGCGACCTCAACGATGGCGAAGCAATCGACGATCTGGTGCGTGTCCTCGGCTACGTCGACGCCGTCGACGGTACCGAAGGGTCGCGCCAGGTCGGACCCGACATCGTCGCCATGCCATTTTGGACCCCGCAGTTCTGTCGGGCCGTCGTGCGCGCCGCCGAGGCCGTCGGAGCCTTCAAGCCGCAGCCCGATGACCCCGTTCCGGGGCACGAGATCTCGCTGGCCAACATCGCACCGAACCTGTTCCGATCACTGGAGAACGACCTGGGTGAACGGGCATGGCCTCAACTCCGCCGGCATTGGCCGTTGATCGACTACTACGGGCTGCGTGACGCGTTCGTGATCCGCTACGCACCGGGCGAGCAGGAATCGCTCCGCATCCACCACGACGTCGCCCAGGTGTCGGGTTCGATCAAGTTGAACGACGACTACGACGGGGCGGAACTCGAGTTTCCTCGTCAAGAGGTGGACAACTCCTCGACCACGATCGGTGAACTGCTGGCCTGGCCTTCTCTCGTGACCCACCCCCATCAGACGGCGCAACTTCGACGCGGAGTGAAGTACGCCTTGACGATCTGGTTCGAGTTACCCGTCCATCAATCCACTTGACCCCGAGCCGTAACGCGACCCGCCTGCCCGGAGCGTGGTATGAGGGGTACGATTGACTCGTCTTGACCTTTCCGCCCGCCGAGTCATCCCCCCGAGTGCGCATGCCACGACCGTCCTTTCACTCAGTCTCCTCTCGTGCCGTGCTCGTCGCACTGGCCCTCGTGGCGACCGCGTGCGGCGGCAGTTCGGGTGTCGCCGACTCCAAGGGCTCCTCGATCACCGCCGTCGTCGTCAGCGCGATCACCGCTCCTCCAGTCGTCACCGCTCCCCCCGTCGCTGAGACGGTCGCCAACCCGGTCGTCGTCGACAGCACCGCTCCGGCCATCGTTCCCGAAGACACCGCCGCGGCGCCACTGACCACACCGGCGGTCGACGAACAGCCTGCCGCGTCCCCCGACACGACGGTCCCGGCCCCGCAACTCCCCGACACGACGGTCACTGACACAATCGCCGTCGAGACGACCGTCCCCGAGACCACCATCCCGGAGACGACCGTCCCCGAGGCCACCGTGCCCGAGACGACCGTGCCCGAGTCGATGCTGCTGCTCGAGCCGGCCCCACCGGTGAACGAACTCGTGCTGGCGATCGGCACCCAGAGCGGCGCGGGGACGCGTGTCGTACAGCAGCGCCTGCTCGACCTCGGCTTCTGGCTCAGCGGGGTCGACGGTGACTACGGCCTGACCACCCGCCAGGCGGTGATGGCCTTCCAGAAATACAACCGGCTACCCGCCACCGGCAAGGTCGACCAGGTGACCGCCGATGCGCTGACCTACTCCCCGTTCCGGGCCCGAGGGGTGACCCACGAGGGCAGCATCATCGAGATCAACAAGGAACTCCAGGTGCTGTTCATCATCCGCGATGGCCGCACCATCTGGGCGCTGAACACCTCGACCGGCAACGGCCAGCCCTACGAAGAACTCGATCGTAATACCCCGGGCGAAACGATCAAGGGCGTGGCAATCACCCCCGATGGATTGTTCAAGGTGAACCGCGAAAAGCCTGAAGGCTGGTGGGAAGGCGATCTCGGCAAGATCTACCGCCCCAAGTACTTCCGCGGCGGTATCGCCGTGCACGGTTCGGGCACCATCCCCAACACGCCGGCCTCGCATGGCTGCGTGCGCGTGAGCGTGCCGGCGATGGATTTCATCTGGGCCGAGAACCTGATGCCGCTGCAGACGCCGGTGTGGGTGTACGGCACCGTCCAGGCGGCATAGGCACCGTCCAGGCGGCATAGTCGCCCGGACTGCGTCGCCGCTGCGACGGTGATCGGCTCGGCAAGCCCCGAGGTGTCCTGCGGCGGGTGACAGACTCGTGCGGTGCTTCCCGAGATCGGCTCCTCCCGACCATGGCTCGACCCCGAGGTCGTCGCCATCAACCGACTGCCCATGCGTGTTCCGATCGTGGCGTACGACACCGCCGCGGCCGCGCGCCTGGGCGACCGGGCGGGGAGTCCGTGGTGGCAATCCCTCAACGGACGCTGGCGGTTCTCGTTGCACGACAGCCCCGAATCGATCCCCGAATGCGCCGTGGCCATCGCCGGGGACGACGATGCCTGGCGCCGGCTCGACGTGCCGGCGAACTGGACCCTGCAGAACACCGGCGACCTTCCGCACTACACCAACATCCAGATGCCATGGCCCGGTTATCGTCCCGGTGAGGTCCCCGATCACAACCCGACGGCCATCTACCGAACCCGGTTCCGGGTGCCAAAGCCGTGGGTGGGGCGGCGGCTGATCGTCCATCTCGGTGGCGCCGAAAGCGTGCATGCGGTGTTCTGCAACGGCGAGTTCGTCGGCTACGGCACCGACAGCCGCCTGGCCGGCGAGTACGACCTGACACCCCACCTGCGACCCGGCGCCAATCTGCTGGCCGTCGTGGTCATGCGCTATTCGGCGCTCAGCTATATCGAGGACCAGGACCAGTGGTGGATGGCGGGCCTGCACCGCGAGGTGTACCTCGAGGCACGCGCCAGTGTGGCCATCGGCGATTTGGCCGTCGATGCCGGCCTCACCACCGTGCCGGCTGAGGAGGCGCCGGCCACCGGAGTGCCGGCCACCGGCACGCTGCGGGTGCGGGCGACGGTGCGGTTCGCCGAGCGTCAGCTCATCGAACCGGGCTGGCAGGTGCACACCACCGTGGAGACCCTGTCGGGCAAGCGGCTGCTCCCGGTCATCAAGACCGACGTACCGGTCGACCAACGGCCGTACGTCTTCCGTGGGCACATCACCGACGCGACCGTCGACGTGCCCGGGATCGTCCCGTGGTCGGCCGAGACGCCGCAGCGCTACCGGGTCGTGGCCTCGCTGATCGCCCCCGATGGCCGCCCTGTCGAGCACGTCTGCGTGCTCACCGGGTTCCGCACCGTCGAGGTCGCCGAGCGGGAGCTGCGGGTGAACGGGCGCCGGGTGATGATCCGCGGCGTCAATCGCCACGACCACCATCCCGAGCGGGGCAAGGCGGTGACGGTCGTCGACATGCGAGACGACCTGCTGGCGATGAAGCGGCACAACATCAATGCGGTGCGCTGCTCGCACTACCCGAACGACCCCCGCCTGTTGGATCTGTGCGACGAGCTGGGTCTGTACGTCGTCGACGAGGCGAACATCGAGAGTCACGCCTTCAACACCAGCCTGTGAGACGACCCGCGCTACCGCAGCGCCTGGTTGGCACGAGGCTCCCGGATGGTGGAACGCGACCGCAACCATCCGTGCGTCATCCTGTGGTCGTTGGGCAACGAGAGCGGCTACGGGGTCAACCACGACGCGCTCGCCGCCTGGATCCGCGCCACCGACCCGACCCGTCCGCTGCACTACGAGGGCGCCATCCTCCATCGGGGCTGGGTCGATGGCGGCATGAACGTCACCGACGTCGTCTGCCCGATGTACCCGCAGATCGAGGCGATCCGCGCCTATGGCACCGAGGGAGTCGGCGTTCGGCCGATGATCCTGTGCGAGTACAGCCACGCGATGGGCAATTCCAACGGGTCACTCGCCGACTACTGGGAGGCGTTCGAGACCACCCCGGGGCTGCAGGGCGGTTTCATCTGGGAGTGGAAGGACCACGGCATCACCCAGCGACTGGCCAACGGCACGACGAGATACGCCTATGGCGGCCAGTTCGGGGATCAACCCAACGACGGCAACTTCGTCGCCGACGGCCTGATGCACGCCGATCTCACTCCCCACCCGGCGATGCGCGAGGTCGCCTGGGTCCATCGCCCGGTCGCCGTCACTCCTGCCCCGCGCAAGCGGGGAATCACGATCACCAACCGGCGCGCCTTCAGCGATCTTTCCGACCTCAAGGCCCGCTGGGAACTACGCGTCGACGGTGCCGTTGTCAACCGCGGCGTGCTATCGCTGGCACCCCTGGCCCCGGGAGCGTCGACGGTCGTCGCTATCCCGTGCAAGTTGCCCGCCACACCCGGTGAGCTGCACCTCGACCTGTTGTTCGAGCAACGCAAGGCCACCCCATGGGCTCCGGCCGGCCACCTCGTCGCCTGGGATCAGGTCGAACTCCGTCGCGGCTCGGCCCAACGGGCCGGGAGCGATGCCATGGCCGCACCGCCGTCGATCGACGATCTTCCGTTCCGGCCCGAGCTGTGCCTCTGGCGGGCGGCCATCGACAACGACGGCTTCAAGCTGATGCCCGAGATCACCTTTGCCGGCAGCCGGGCGCTTGCCCGCTGGACCGCGGCCGGGATCGACCGGCTCCGCCTCGTCGACTCGACCGAGACCCGCCGCAACGACACGCTGGTGATCGCCGAGGAATGGGGCACCGACGGCGGGCCGTCGATCCGCCATACCTGGCGCGCCCGGTGCGTCGGCTCGGACCGCTACGAACTCAGCCATCTCGTCGAGATCCCCGAGGACCTGGTCGACCTTCCCCGCATCGGCGTGCGGTTCACCCTTCCCGCCGGCTTCGACCGGATCCGGTGGTTCGGTCGAGGTCCGCATGAGAACTACCCCGACCGGCGAGCCTCGGCTCGGCTCGGTCGATGGGAGTCGGCGCCCGACGACCTGCCCTACCTCGTGCCGCAGGAGTTCGGGCTGCGCACCGACTGTCGCGAAATCGCCTTTGACGGCTCGACCCATCGGATGACAATCACGCCGAGGTCGGGAACGCTGCACTTCTCGGCCACCCGTCACACCGCCGAGCAGCTGTACGCCGCCACCGACGTGCCGTCGTTGGATCGGGTGGACGGTCTGGCAGTCCATCTCGACGTCGCCCATCGCGGCCTGGGCACGGCGAGTTGCGGACCCGACGTCCTCGATCGCTACCGGCTGGCCGCCGGCACGTATCGCTGGACCTACCAGGTGAGCTGGCGAGGTGCGGCGGTTCCGAACAGGTTCGTGATTCAGGCGGCGACGTCGAGCAGATAGGTGTCGAGGAGTTCGCCACCGGTCGGCAGGTCTTCGAGCCATCCGAACACGCACCCGCCACTCAGCAGCGGGTAGATCTTCACCCCGCCCAACAGGTCGAGCAGGGCGTTTCGGGTGGCATCGGTGCGACTGGCCAACACCAGTATCCGACCGTCCTTGATCGCCACCGTCTCGCCGGACCGGAACAGCTCGCGCGTCTTCTCGGCGACGACGACCATTGCCGCCTCACGCTCCAGCGGGGGTCGGTCGTGGAGATCGGTGTCGACGACGACCAGGCAGTACACCTGCTCGGGCGGTACACCGAGCGCGGCGCACTGCTCATAGATCTGGCGGAGGCGCAGACGAAGGACCGGCATCGTCACCAGCCCGGTCAGGCCGTCGACGCACTCGCCGCTCTGTGCACCCTGCATGTAGCCGTCAGCCCAACCATGGGCCAGGGCGACACCGGAGTCGAATCGGTCGAGCACGGCGCCCGCATCGCCGGCAATATCGGCCAGTTCGGTGATCCAGCGGGTGATGTCGACGAGCGCCCACCCCTGGGCCCCCAACTGACGGCCGAAACGGGTGAGCGAACCGGCGACCAGGCGCTCGTCGAGCGTGGCGAACGCCTCGACCACGTCACGACACGCGTCCTCGACGCGCAGGGAGTCACCCCGTGAGCCGGCAAGGACGACCGTCAACCATTGGCTGAGCAGCGCATCGGTGGTTGGTTGTGGGCGGCGGTTTCGGCGAAACATCTGCATCTCCTGTCTGGAGATCAAGACTGCGCCATGCGCATGAAATGACGCAGAATCCGTCGAGGCGTCAGCCCGTCGCCGAACCAGGAGCCTTTCGCCTCACTCGGAGCGATCGGTCGACGGACGTGAGGCAACGCCCGGTGGTCAGGTTGAATCGCCATCCGTGCAGCGTGCAGGTCAGTTCTCCGCCATCGAGTTCGCCGAACACCGACAGATCCGCCTGGCGGTGGGGGCAGAATCGCTCGACGATGTACTCCCCGATCTCGATCTCCTCATCGGTGTCGGCGGGGGGCCGAAGCTTGCGCACGGCCTCGGCCTCGGCCCGCCGCATCCGCTCCACCGACAGCGATTTGAAGAAGTTGTACAGGTACTCGTTGAACGGACCCGAGCGCCATGCCCGGAAGCGACACGACAGGAACAGGGCATTCGACCAGTCGACGGCATGGGCCGCGGTCACCGTCTCGACGAGTTCGCGAGCAATCTCGAAGCGGTAGCTGTAGTCCTCGCCGGAGTACTCGCGCACCTCTCCGCGCGGGAAGTCGATCAGCACATCGACGTCACCCGCCTGCACCAGGGCGCAGGCCCCGACGGCGGCCCGCAGCGTCGGCGCCATCGTCAACAGTGGCTCCCACCAATCGGCGAGCCGCCCGATCAGATCGGGAGCTGCGTCGGCCCACCCGGCCCGATGATCGACGAGCCAATCGGTCCAGTCGGCCTGATACTTCAACAACTCGACACGCTTGTCGGTGAAGATCGCTGCGACTGCGGCGTCATCGAGGGGGTGGGTCACCGCGGCCCGTCCGTCGGTGACGTCGATCGCCGTACCGGGGATGTTGAGCACACCATTGCGCCCGACCGCTTGCAGCCGACGGAGGAACTCGGTCTGATCGGGAAAGATCGACGATTCGTCGCCGGTGATGACATTGAGGTGGAACAGGTCGGGATCAAGGAAACACGGCGGGCCGGCCGACGGGACCACGTAGGTTGCATCGATCGCCTCGACGTAGCGCATGGCCCGCGAGAACTGGCTCTCGACCTTGGCATCGCACAGTCGACCCAACTCGCCAGTTGGCAGGTCGTAGACCATCGGGTACCAGATCGCCCCGGAGAACTGGAGGAACAGCAGGTCGACCGGACCGTGCGAGCGAAGCGCGTCAAGGTCGGAAGGGCGGCAGTCGTTCTGGTTGACGAGTCGCGTCCGCCCATCGCTCACCACCAGCGCCGAGTCACCGCCCGGCCCGTCACTGATCGACGTCTCGACGTGGATGGCGACACGCAGGTCGCCCCGTAACGTCAGTTCCTCGCCGTCGACCGTGCGGATGAACCGGTCGAATCCGAGGACTGTCAGTCGCCGCTCCAGCTCCCGCGTCGGGTAGCCGGGTACGAGCACCGGGGTCGCCTTGTCGACATGGTCGGCCAGGAACGTCTCGTCGAGATGGTCGCCGTGGATGTGCGAGACGTAAAGGTAGTCGGGTCGCTCGATCTTCGCCCACAGCTCGGCGTCGAGCCGGTCGTTGCGCGGGAAGGGGAACCACGAGCCGAAAAACGCCGGTACGAACCACGGGTCGCACAAGATCGACCCGTGGCTCGTCTCGACGAGTACCCCGGCGTGACCGATGGAGGTGGCGCGCATTGCACCAGTCTGGCGGGTGAGGCACACCGACCGGTGGGTCTCATGACCCGAGGCGCGGCGGGACGTGCGACTGGTGGTTGTCGCGAGCGATCCTGTAGCGGTGGTCGCAGCGATCCGCGCACACCCCCATCTCGATCCGCTCGTGGTCGCCACCACGCAGCATCGCGAGATGTTGAAGCAGGCGCTCGACGTGTTCGGCATCGTGCCGGACGTCGACCTCGGGCTGATGCAGAACGGGCAGAACCTGGGCGTCTTCACGTCGCGCGCCCTGCAATCGCTCACTGCCTGCTTTCTCGAGAAGCGTCCCGACTTTCTGTTGGTGCAGGGCGACACGTCGACCGTCACCGCGGCCGCACTCGCGGCTTTCTACCAG